>NZ_CP007511.1:0-345000 GCF_000818015.1 Stutzerimonas balearica DSM 6083 | reverse complement strand
GATCGAACGGCGCGACGGTGTGCTCTACCTCAACCCAGGCAGCGCCGGGCCGCGGCGCTTTCGCCTGCCAATCTGCCTGGCGCTGCTCGAGCTGAGCGCAGAAGGCGCCGCAGCCCAGCTGATCGAGCTCAGCTGACCCCGGTATAGCGGTCGGCACGGTGGTTGATTGCCAGCACCAGATTCAGCGCCACCGCGCCGAGCACCGAGAGCAGCACCCGATCCAGCGGTACCGCCAATACCGCGCCGAGCACGATCAGCGCATCGATACCCATCTGTACCTTGCCGGCGCGCACGCCGAAACGCTCCTGGATGTACAGCGTCAGGATGTTCACTCCGCCGAGGCTGGCGCGATGGCGGAACAGCATGAGCAACCCGACGCCCATGGCGAACCCCCCAAAAAGCGCGGCGTAGACCACATCAAGCCTGGCGAACTGGACCCAGTTGGGCATCAGTTCCGCATACAACGAGACCAGCCCGACCGCGCAGGCGGTGCGCAGGGTGAACTTCCAGCCCATGCGCCAGATCGCCAGCGCATAGAACGGCAGGTTGACGAGAAAGAACAGCGGGCCGAACGACCAGTCGCTCAGGTAGCTGAGCAGAAAGGCGACACCCACGGTGCCACCCGTGAGCAGTTGCGCATGGCTGTAGAAGGTAATGCCGAGGGCGACCATGGCGGTGCCGAGCAGCAGCGCCAGGAGATCCTCCCACAGAGGATGGCGCACAAAGATCGGGGCGACCCGGTCGGTGGCCGGGGCGCCGGTTTCATCGGATGACATGGTCAGATTCCCGTTGGCGACGCGCAGAAGCTTAGAGAGCCACGCCCGAGCACGCCTTGGCCTCGGTCAAGCGCGGCGGTCGGCGCGTACCCAGGTCTCGAAACGGTACGCCGGAGCGTCGCCTTCGGCCGGATGCGCCTCGCGCTCGACGCACTGCCACTCGGCCTCGTCGAAGGCCGGAAAGAAGGCATCGCCTTCCGGGCGCGCATCGATGCGGGTGAGATAGAGCCGCTGCGCACGGGCCAGCGCCTGGGAATAGAGCTGCGCACCGCCGATCAGCATCAGCTCGCCCGCGCCCTGCTCCAGCGCCCACTGCTCGGCCCGCTGCAGCGCAGATTCGAGATCGGTGAAGGTCTCGGCGCCCTCGAGCTGCAGGCCGGCCTGGCGACTGACCACCAGATTGAGCCGGCCCGGCAACGGCCGACCGAGTGAATCCCAAGTCTTGCGTCCCATGATCACCGGCTTGCCGAGGGTCATGGCCTTGAAATGGCGCAGGTCCGCCGGCAGGTGCCAGGGCATGCTGTTGTCGCGCCCGATCACGTGCCGCTCTGCGAGGGCCGCGATCATCGCGAGGGGAAGTGAGGGCTGAGTCATGCCCGCGAGGATAGCAGAGCGCCAGGGCGAGCGGCACGTGCGCATGGTCGGGCAGCTCACCTTGTAGCCCGGCGCCCTGTCTCAGGCATTCGCGCCACGCTCAACGCACACCCGCTTTGCCTGCTCGCTACCGGCCAGCGACGAATGCCCGGCAAAACCTGAACCAACCGTTCGTCGGCTTTTGCCTTTCAGAACCAGAGGCCGTTCGCCATCCGGGCCGTGCCGCCGCGCGGCTCGTCGGACAGATGCCGATCTGCCAGCAGTGCTCAGCTGTGGAAAAACTTGTATACAAAAGCTGGCATAAAGCGCATTCAATTTTCTACAGTGGCAGCACAATAAAAAAGACGGGAGAAGCTACCCCATGTCAGTCGCGTCCGCCCCCGAAAAACGCCCCGAATACGAAAACCTCGGCATCGGTGCGAACCTGGCCTACGGCCTGCAACACGTGCTCACCATGTATGGCGGCATCGTCGCCGTGCCCCTGATCGTCGGCCAGGCGGCCGGCCTGTCACCGGCCGACATCGGTCTGTTGATCGCCGCCTCGCTGTTCGCCGGCGGGCTGGCCACGCTACTGCAAACACTTGGCATCCCTTTCTTCGGTTGCCAGCTGCCCCTCGTGCAAGGCGTCTCCTTCGCTGGCGTGGCGACGATGATCGCCATCATCGGCAGCGACGGCGCCGGCGGGCTACCGGTGGTGTTCGGCTCGGTCATTGCCGCCTCATTGATCGGCCTGCTGATCACGCCGGTGTTCTCTCGCATCACCAAGTTCTTTCCGCCGCTGGTCACCGGCATCGTCATCACCACCATCGGCCTGACGCTGATGCCGGTCGCGGCGCGCTGGGCGATGGGCGGCAACAGCCAGGCCCCGGATTTCGGCAGCGTCGCCAACATCTGCCTGGCTGCGTTCACCCTCTTTACCGTGCTGGCGCTGAGCAAGCTGGGCAATGCCAGCATCTCGCGCCTGTCGATCCTCCTGGCGATGGTGGTCGGCACCCTGGTCGCGGTGTTCTTTGGCATGGCCGACTTCTCCCAGGTGCTCGAGGGGCCGCTGGTCGCCCTGCCGTCGCCGCTGCACTTCGGCGCGCCGGAGTTCCAGGTGGCGGCGATCCTGTCGATGCTCATCGTCATCGTGGTCACCCTGGTGGAAACCTCGGCGGACATCCTCGCGGTGGGCGAAATCATCGAGACCAAGGTCGACTCCAAGCGCCTGGGCAATGGCCTGCGCGCCGACATGATCTCCAGCTCTCTGGCGCCGCTGTTCGGCTCCTTCACCCAGAGCGCGTTCGCGCAGAATGTCGGGCTGGTCGCGGTCACCGGCGTGAAGAGCCGCTACGTGGTAGCCACCGCCGGCCTGATTCTGGTCACCCTCGGTCTGCTGCCGGTGATGGGACGCCTGATCGCCGCGGTGCCCACCGCCGTGCTCGGTGGCGCCGGCGTGGTGCTGTTCGGCACGGTGGCCGCCAGCGGCATCCGCACCCTGGCGCAGGTCGACTACCGCAACAACATGAACCTGGTGATCGTCGCCACCTCGATCGGCTTCGGCATGATCCCGATCGCCGCACCGAGCTTCTACCACCACTTCCCCGCCTGGTTCGAGACGATCTTCCACTCCGGCATCAGCTCGGCGGCGATCATGGCGATTCTCTTGAATCTGACCTTCAACCACCTGAAGGCCGGCAACTCCGATCAGCAATCGGTATTCGTCGCCGCCAGCGAGCGCACGCTGCGCTACCAGGACATCGCGGCCCTGCACGATGGCGACTACTTCCGCAACGGCAAGCTGTATGACGCCGACGGCAACGAAGTTCCGCTGGTCGACGCTCACCATCACGCCGCACCGCCGCCGCGGCCACAGATGCGCGCGGCCAGCTCGAGCAGCGCCTGAGCCCAGCCGGCGGCCAGGCAAAGCAAAAGGGCGGTCATTCGACCGCCCTTTCGTTTCAGGCCTTGCTGGCCACCTTCTGCAGGTTTTCGTGAATCTTGAACAGCACGATCAGCAGCTCGCACCAGACGCGCGTGCCGATCAGGCCGAACACCAGCACAGCCAACCCGGACCAGAGCCCGCCGCCGAACATACCGGCCATGAGTGCGATCGAGCCGACCACCACGCCGACCAGCCCGAGCCAGTACAGCAGCGTAATGATCTTGGGTGTCACCATCGCGTCGAAGAACAAGGTTTGTTTCATGAAAAGTCCCTTTTTCGGTGCGCAGGGGCAGCGAGCACATGGTGCTGAGCATCGGCCGGTCCCTGGCGGATGATGCGGCGAACCGCGGAGTCGATCGGTTGATCGGCGGCGCATACTAACGGACAGCGCCCCCGCGTCATTTGACCGATTTCACCCTTCCAATCGGGAGCGGTTATCCTGCCGATCGAGCCCCACGACGAGAAGCCGCGTGCCTGCATCCGCACCGTTTTCACCCGAGACCCCAGCCGACCCGCTCGATCGCCTCTGGCTCACCGAGGCCGTTCGCCTGCGCGAAGAACACGCCGGCCCCCTGGAGGACGACGAGGCCAATCGCCAAGCCCGCGCCGCCGGCGGCGAGCTGCAGGCGAGGATCGAGCACCGCGCGCTCTGGCTGGCGCGTCGCGACGGCCTGATCGAAGCCCTGATGCACTGGCGCCAGGGCGCCCGTCTGGGCGCTTTCGCCCTGGCGTTGCTGGCTGCTGCCAGCGGTGCCGGGCTGGCCTGGGCGGCCCTGGGCGACGGTACGCGGCCGGTCAACGTGTTCTGGGCGCTGGGCAGCCTGCTCGGGCTGAACCTGCTGACCCTGCTCGGCTGGCTGCTGGCCTTTTTCCTCACGCGTGACAGCGGCGGCGCCCTCGGCCGGCTCTGGCTGTGGCTCAGCGAAAAGCTCGCCCGCGACGCCCGCGCGGCTCAGCTGGCGCCGGCCCTGCTTGCCGTCCTGCACCAGCGCCGGCTTGGCCGCTGGCTGCTCGGCCTTGGAGTGCATGGACTCTGGCTGCTGGCGATGGGCAGCGCCTTGCTCACACTGCTCGCGCTGCTCGCCACCCGCCGCTACGGTTTTGTCTGGGAGACCACCATCCTCGGCGAGAGCGCCTTCATCGGCCTGACCCAGGCACTCGGTGCGCTTCCGTCGCTGCTCGGCTTCAGCCTGCCGGATGTCGAGCAGATCCGCGCCAGCGGCATGCTCGGTGGCGACCTCGAGCGCGCGCGGCAGAGCTGGGCCGGCTGGCTGGTCGGCGTGCTGCTGGTCTATGGCCTGCTGCCGCGCCTGGGGCTTGCCGCGCTTTGCCTGTGGCGCTGGCGACGTGGCCGGGCGGCGTTGCGTCTCGACCTCGACCTGCCGGCCTATCGCCTGCTGCGTGAACGTCTGCAGCCGACCAGCGAGCGCCTCGGCATCCGTGATGCGGCGCCTGCCCAACTGCACGCGCCCAGCGCCGGCGCTCAGCTCGATGGCAGCGCCGGTGCCGTACTGGTGGCCATCGAACTGGATGGCCGTCGCCCATGGCCGCCGGTTCTACCAAAGGGTGTTGCCGATGCCGGCGTGCTCGACGATCGCGAAGGCCGGCGGCGCCTGCTCGAACAGCTCAGCCGTTTTCCGCCAGCGCGTCTGGTCATCGCCTGCGACCCGCGGCGCTCGCCGGACCGCGGCACGCTGGCGCTGCTCGGCGAGCTGTCGCGCTGTGCGGCGGCGACTCGCGTCTGGCTGCTGCAGGCACCAGCCGGCGAGGCGCTCGACAGCGCGCGTCTGCAAGACTGGCATCAGGCCCTCGATACGCTGGGGCTGACGCATTCCAGCGCTGCCCCGCTGCGCTGGCTGGAGACTGGCCATGACTGACGCCCTCAAGCTGGCCGTGGTCGGCCACACCAATGTCGGCAAGACCTCGCTGCTGCGCACCCTGACCCGCGACATCGGCTTCGGCGAGGTCTCGCACCGGCCGAGCACCACGCGTCACGTCGAAGGCGCACGGCTGTCGGTGGATGGCGAAGCGCTGCTGGAGCTCTACGACACCCCGGGTCTCGAAGATGCCATCGCCCTGCTCGACTACCTCGAGCGGCTGGAGCGCCCCGGCGAACGCCTCGACGGCCCGGCACGCACCGCGCGCTTTCTCGACGGCAGCGAGGCGCGGGGGCGCTTCGAGCAGGAAGCCAAGGTGCTGCGTCAGCTGCTCGCCAGCGACGCCGGGCTCTACGTGATCGACGCCCGTGAGCCGGTGCTGGCCAAGTACAAGGACGAGCTGGCGGTGCTCGCCGGCTGCGGCAAGCCGCTGTTGCCGGTGCTCAACTTCGTCGCCCAGCCGGGGCACCGCGACGAGGAATGGCGTCAGGCCCTGGCCCGCCTCGGCCTGCATGCACTGGTGCGCTTCGACAGCGTGGCGCCACCCGTGGACGGTGAGCGCCGGCTGTATGAAAGCCTGGCGCTGCTGCTGGAACAGGCGCGCCCCAAGCTGCAGCGCCTGATCGAGGACCACGAGGCCCAGGCTGCCGCACGCCTGGCCAGCGGCCAGCGGCTGATCGCCGAGCTGCTGGTGGATGTCGCCGCCTGCCGACGCAGCGTGGCGGCCCAGCCGGAGCTGGAGCGTGGCGCCATTCGGGAATTGCACGACGCCGTGCGCGGCCGCGAGCAGCGCTGCGTCGAGGCGCTGCTGCGCCTGTACGCCTTTCGCCGGGACGACGCGGCAGCCAGCGATCTGCCGTTGCTCGATGGGCGCTGGGGCGACGATCTGTTCAATCCCGAGACCTTGAAGCAACTCGGCGTGAAGATCGGCGGCGGCATGGCCGCAGGTGCCGCGGCAGGTGCCGGCGTGGACCTGATGGTCGGCGGTATCACCCTCGGTGCGGCGGCGCTGCTCGGCGCCATTGCCGGCGGCGGTGCGCAGACCGCGCGGCACTACGGCAACCGCCTGCTCGGCAAGCTCAAGGGCAAGCGCGAGCTGACCGTCGATGATGCCGTGCTGCGCCTGCTCGCCCTGCGCCAGCGCCAGTTGCTGGCCGCGCTGGCCAGCCGTGGGCATGCCGCCACCGAGGCAATCCGCCTGGCCGCGCCGCAGGATCAGAGCTGGCGCGAAGGCAAATTGCCGGAGGCCCTGGTTCGCTGTCGGGCGCACCCGCAATGGTCGTCGCTCAACCCGGGCGCGCGGCTCGCCGAGGACGAGCGACGGCAGGTGCTCGACCAGCTGCAGGCCGATTTGCAGCACGGATGACCACCGGGCGCCTCAGCCGGCGGCCATGCGCTCACGCCCTTCGACCGCCGGCGCGGCGCTGCCCAGCCGCAGCGTCCAGAGCGTCGCCACAACGATCAGCAGGCCGCCGGCCCAGCCCAACGGATCGAGCCGCTCACCCAGCCAGAGCCCGGCGATCAGCGCACCGAACAGCGGCTCGGACCCCATCAGCAGCGAGACGCGGGTCGCACTGCTCCGCGCCAGGGCGAGATTCTGCGCATAGAACGCAAACAGCGTGGCGAACAGCACCAGGTAAAGGCTCAAGGCCCAGAACTGCGGCTCGCGCGGTAATGCCGGCAGGCCACCCGTAGCCGCAGCCAGCACCAGGCAAGCCAGCGCCACCACGCCGCTCTGCACGCCGGTCAGCGCCAACGCCGGCACGCCGCGGGCCGCGGTGAGGCGCCGCGTCAGGCAGACGAACAGCGCCCGCAGCAGCGCGGCCAGCAGCATCAGCCCGTCGCCGACGTTGAAGCCGGCCTGCGGCCCGCCGGTGAGCAGCCACACGCCAAGCAGCGACATACCGGCCGCCGCGCAAAGGGCTGGATGAGGCCGCTGCCCGAGCAGCAGCCACTCGAGCAATGGCGTCAGGATGACGCACAGGCTGATCAGGAATGCGGCATTGCTCGCGCGGGTGAGGCTCACGCCATAGATCTCGCAAAGAAAGATCGCCAGCAGCAGCAGGCCAAGCGGCAGCCCCGGGCGCCAGGCACGCCGGCCGGCGCCGCGCAACTGCGGCAGCAGGAGCACGAAGGTCAGGCCGAAGCGAATCGCGATGAAGCCCAGCACCGGGTAGAACAGCAGGGCCTGCTTGGCCGCCGCGTAGCTGCTGCCCCAGATGATGGCGACCAACAGCAGCATGCCGTCGGCGACACCGGGCCAACGAGCGGGGACAGGCGTGGAAGAAATCATCGGCGGGCGCTCCAGGGGTCGGAGCGTCATTGTCCGACCAGGCACCTCTGGCGATAATCCCGTCGAAACGAACAGGACTTTTGCGCCATGGGAACGAATCAGGCCGCTGACCTCCTGCCCTACATGGCGGCGTTCGCCCGCGTGGTCGAGGCCGGCAGCTTCTCCGCAGCGGCCCGCGAGATCGGCAGCACGCCCTCGGCGCTGAGCCGGCAGATCGCCCGCCTGGAGCAACGGCTGGGCTTGCGGCTGCTCGAGCGCACCACCCGCCAGCTGCGGCTGAACGAAGCCGGCCAGGCGTTCTACGCGCAGTGCCGCCAGGCGCTGCAGGCCGCCGACGCCGCGCTGGCGCTGAGCGAAGGCATGATGCGCAGCCCACGCGGCCAGGTGCGCCTGAGCGTGCCCAAGGCCTACGGCAAATTCCTCATCGCGCCGCTGATGGGGCCGTTTCTGCAGCGCTATCCGGAGATCGACGTGCAGCTGCGCATCAGCGATCTGTCACCGGATCTGATCGAGGATGGCTTCGACCTGATGGTGCAGGTCACCGACCAGCCGCCCGAAGGCCTCGCCGGCCGGCCGCTGGGCGAGGTGCGCCAGCTGCTCTGCGCCAGCCCCGAATACCTGGCTCGCCATGGCACGCCGGACCATCCGCAGGCGCTGCTGCGGCACAGCTGTCTGTATCTGGGGGAAACCGCCGGGGATCATCGCTGGCACCTGCGCCGCGACGGCGAGCAGCAGGTGGTCGCCGTGCACGGGCGCTTCGTCAGCAACCACAGCGAGGCGCGATTGCAGGCGGCGCTGGCGCACCTGGGCATCACCTGCCTGCCACACTTCACCGCAGCCGAGGCACTGGCCGCGGGCCGCCTGGTCGAGGTGCTGCCCGGCTGGCGCTACACCGGTTCCTACCAGGGTGCCGCCTGGCTGCTCTGGCGTCAGGACCGCCAACTGCCGCCAAAGCTGCGTGTGCTGATCGATTTTCTCGCCGCGCAGCTGGCCTGAGCGGCCTCAGCGGTTCTTGCCGCTCTCGACTTCCTCGGCGATGCGCGCCAGGCCCAGGTGACGGACGTCGGTGCCGCGCACCAGATAGATCACCAGCTCGGCGATGTTGCGCGCGTGGTCGCCGATGCGTTCGAGCGAGCGCAGCACCCAGATCACGTTGAGCACGCGGGAGATCGAGCGCGGGTCTTCCATCATGAAGGTCACCAGCTCGCGCAGCGCGGTCTTGTACTCGCGATCGACGGTCTTGTCGTACTGCGCCACCGACAACGCCAGCTCGGCGTCGAAACGGGCAAAGGCGTCGAGCGCTTCCTGCACCATGCGCCGCACCTGGTCGCCGATATGGCGCACCTCGACGTAGCCGCGCGGCGACTCGCCTTCCTCGCACAACTGGATGGCGCGGCGGGCGATTTTCGAGGCCTCGTCGCCGATGCGCTCGAGGTCGATCACCGACTTCGACACGCTGATGATCAGGCGCAGGTCGGATGCCGCCGGCTGGCGGCGGGCGAGGATGCGGATGCACTCCTCGTCGATGTTGCGCTCCATCTGGTTGATCTGGTCATCGACCTCACGCACCTGCTGCGCCAGGCCCGAATCGGCCTCGATCAGCGCGGTGACCGCGTCGTTGACCTGCTTCTCCACCAACCCGCCCATGGCCAGCAGGTGGCTGCGCACCTCCTCGAGCTCGGCGTTGAACTGCTGGGAGATGTGTTGGGTGTGGCTGTCTTTGCTGATCATTGTTCTCGCTCCGAGGAGACTGCCGCTAGGCGGCTCTGGTGCGCAGCGCACCTGGAAATAGTCGAGTCGACATTGAGGCCCTTGGGAAATCTTCGCTGGCGCGGAGGGCGTGCGCAGACAGTACATCTAGTACGGCAAGCGCGCCCGACAAGGCCAGGGGAGATTTCCCATGGCCTCAACCGTAGCGTCCGGTGATGTAGTCTTCGGTCTGCTTCTTGGCCGGGTTGGTGAACAGCGTATCGGTATCGCCATATTCGATCAGCTTGCCCATGTACATGAACGCGGTGTAGTCCGACACCCGCGCGGCCTGCTGCATGTTGTGGGTAACGATGACGATGGTGTACTTGGATTTCAGCTCGTAGATCAGCTCCTCGACCTTCAGCGAGGAAATCGGGTCGAGGGCCGAGCTCGGTTCGTCGAGCAGCAGCACTTCCGGCTGCACGGCGATGGTGCGGGCGATCACCAGGCGCTGCTGCTGACCGCCGGACAGGCCGAGTGCCGACTCGTGCAGGCGATCCTTGACCTCCTCCCACAGCGCCGCGCCCTTGAGCGCCCATTCGACGGTTTCGTCGAGCACGCGCTTCTGCTTGATGCCCTGGATGCGCAGGCCGTAGACGACGTTCTCGTAGATGCTCTTGGGGAACGGGTTGGGCTTCTGGAACACCATGCCGACGCGACGGCGCAGGTCGGCGACGTCTTCGCCCTTGCGGTAGATGTTGGTGCCGTCGAGGTTGATCGCGCCTTCGATGCGGCAGCCATCGACCAGGTCGTTCATGCGGTTGAAGCAGCGCAGCAGGGTCGACTTGCCGCAGCCCGACGGCCCGATGAAGGCGGTCACACGCTGGCGCGGGATGTTCATGCTGACGTTGAACAGCGCCTGCTTCTCGCCGTAGAACAGGCTCAGGTCCGGCACTTCGATGGCCACCGGCTCGTCAGCCAGGCTCAGGCTGCGTTTGTCGCGTCCGAGGGCGGCGATGTCGATGGAATGGGTGTTGGTTTGCATGTGCTCACTCCGTTCGCAGCGGCAAGCTGCAAGCTTGAATGGCAAGCCCGGGCCGGCGCCCGCGGCTTGCGCCCTCGATTAATGATCCAGCGCCTTGTACTTCTCGCGCAGATGGTTACGGATGACCACCGCGCTGAAGTTGAGAATAGCGATGACCAGCACCAGCAGCAGCGCCGTGGCGTAGACCAGCGGGCGCGCCGCCTCGACGTTGGGGCTCTGGAAGCCGACGTCGTAGATGTGGAAGCCCAGGTGCATGATCTTCTGGTCCAGGTGCAGATAGGGGTAGTTGCCGTTGAGCGGCAGGGTCGGCGCCAGCTTGACCACGCCGACCAGCATCAGCGGGGCGACCTCACCGGCAGCGCGCGCCACGGCGAGGATCAGGCCGGTCATCATCGCCGGGCTGGCCATTGGCAGCACCACCTTCCACAACGTCTCGGACTTGGTCGCACCGAGCGCCAGCGAGCCTTCGCGGATCATCCGCGGGATGCGCGCCAGGCCTTCCTCGGTGGCCACGATCACCACTGGCAGCGTGAGGATCGCCAGGGTCAGCGAGGCCCACATCAGCCCCGGGGTGCCGAACACCGGCGCCGGCGCGGCCTCGGGGTAGAACAGGCGGTCGATCGAGCCGCCGAGGACGTAGACGAAGAAGCCCAGGCCGAACACCCCGTAGACGATCGAGGGTACGCCGGCGAGGTTGTTCACTGCGATGCGAATGATGCGGGTGAGCAGCCCCTGCTTGGCGTATTCGCGCAGGTAGACCGCCGCGATCACACCGAACGGGGTGACGATCACCGCCATGATGATGGTCATCAGCACGGTGCCGAAGATCGCCGGGAAGATACCGCCCTCGGTGTTGGCCTCGCGCGGTTCGTCGCTGACGAACTCCCACAGCTTGGCGAAGTAGAAGCCGAGCTTGTCGGCAATCGACATGTCGTTGGGCTGGTAGGCCCGTACCACCTTGCCGAGGTTGATTTCCATCTCGCGGCCGTCGGCGGTGCGCACCGTCATGCTGTCGCGGCTGAACTGCTGGTTCAGCGCCACCAGTTCGCTCTCCAGCGCCTTGTAATGGGCGTCCCACTCGGCCCGCTCGGCGTCCAGGTCGGCCTGGGCCGTCGCATCCAGCCGACCGTCCAACTCGAGCTGGCGGGTTCTCAGGCGCAGGCGCTCGAGGCCATGGTTGATGCGGCCGATATCGACCTTTTCCAGCTCGGCGATCTGCGCGTGCAGCTCGTCGACACGGGCGATGCGCTGCTGCAGTTCGGTCCAGGCATCGGCACCCTCGGCGACCACCTGGCCCTGCTCCTTGACGTTGACCAGATAGCCGTAGAAATTGCCCCACTCACGCCGCTCGACCGCCATCAACTCGGCCGGCCGGCGCATCTCGCTCAGCCACTCGCCGACCACCCAGGTGAAGTCGGCACCGTAGACCTCGCGGTTGCCGACCTTGAGCAGCTCGCGGGTCATGAACTCACCGCCTTCGACGTCCACCGGCAGGCCGCTGGCGGCCAGGCGTGCACGCGGCACCTCTTCGGCTTCGACCACTTCGCCGGCGACTACCCGCGCCGGACTGCCGGGCACCTGATAGTCGGCGACGATGACATCGGCCGGCCAGAAGTGCGCCAGGCCACGCACCGCGATCACCGAGAGCAGGCCCAGCGTCATCAGAATGGCGATGGCCACCGCGCCGGCGTTCATCCAGACCCACGGCGTGCCGCTCTTGAACCAGGTCTTGAGGTTCTGCTGTTTCACGTTCGTCTACCTTCAGTTCTCAGAGCGACGCATATTTCTTGCGCAACCGGGTACGAATCAGCTCGGCGGCGGTGTTCATCACGAAGGTGAAGCTGAGCAACACCAGCGCGGCGAGGAACAGCACGCGGTAGTGCGTGCTGCCCACTTCCGACTCGGGCATTTCCACGGCCACGTTGGCCGCCAGGGTGCGCATGCCTTCGAAGATGTTGGCCTCCATGATCGGCGTGTTGCCGGTGGCCATCAGCACGATCATGGTCTCGCCGACCGCACGGCCCATGCCGATCATCAACGCCGAGAAGATCCCGGGGCTGGCGGTCAGCAGCACCACGCGGGTCAGCGTCTGCCAGGGCGTGGCGCCCAGCGCGAGCGAACCGAGGGTGAGGCTCTTGGGCACGCTGAACACGGCGTCCTCGGCGATCGAATAGATGTTCGGGATCACCGCGAAGCCCATCGCCAGGCCGATCACCAGGGCGTTGCGCTGGTCGAACGGAATGCCCAGGTCGTTGGACAGCCACAGGCGCATGTCGCCGCCGAAGAACCAGTTTTCCAGGTGGCCGCTCATGGCCAGCGAACCGGCACCGACCAGCAGGATCACTGGGATCAGCAGCAGCGCCTCCCAGCCGTCCGGCACGTTCAGCCGGATGCTGTCGGGCAGCTTGCTCCAGGTCCAGGCGGCGAAGAGGATGCCCAGCGGCATCAGCAGCAGCAGGCTGAAGATGCCCGGCAGATGGTTTTCCAGGAACGGCGCGAGAAACAGGCCGGCGAAGAAACCGAGGATCACCGTCGGCAGCGCTTCCATCAGCTCGATCACCGGCTTGACCTTGCGGCGCAGGCGCGGCGCCATGAAGTAGGCGGTGTAGAACGCGGCGCAGATCGCCAGCGGCGCGGCCAGCAGCATCGCGTAGAAGGCCGCCTTGAGCGTGCCGAAGGCGAGCGGCGCGAGGCTCAGTTTGGGCTCGAAGTCGATGTTCGCCGAGGTCGACTGCCAGACGTAGTCAGGCTCCGGATAGCTCTCGTACCAGACCTTGCTCCACAGCGCGCTCCAGGAGATCTCCGGGTGCGGGTTGTCGATCACGAAACGTTGCAGGCCGGCGGCGCTCTGCACCAGCACGCGGGTCGCCCGTGGCGACAGCGCGGCCGTGGCCTGGCCGTCGGCCACTTTCTCGACCAGCAGCGTGCGGTGCGCGGTGCTGTGGAAGATGCCCAGCTGCCCCTTGGCATCCAGCGCGAGGAAGCCCTTGCGGCGCTCTTCCGGAATGATCTGGGTGATCGGCGCGTCACCGAGGCTGAACTGGCGAACGTGCTTGAGTTCGGCCTGGCCGTCCGCGCCTCGAACCATGAACCACTGGCCGATGCCACCCTTGGAGTCGCCGACCATCAGCGAGATGCCGCCGAGCAACGGGCTGACCGTGGTCACCTCGCTGCCGTCGGCCGCCAGCTTGTAGCGACCGTTGAGCTGCTTGCGACGCAGGTCGAACACGTCGGCACTGGCCTTGCCGCTGAATGCGTAGAGCCACAGGTGGCGCGGGTCGATTTGCAGCGCACGGATCGGCTCGGCGAGTTGCGGCAGATCGAGCCGCTGCTGTTCGATGCTGGTCTCGCCGGTCAGCAGGTTTTCCGTGGAGGAGATGCGCAGCGCGTGCAGCTCGGTATCGGTCGCGCCGGCGACCAGCAGGGTGTCGCCGTTACGGCTGACTGCCGGATGGGCGATCGGCCGGCCCTGCTCGTCCAGCGTCAGCGGCGTCTCGCCGTGGGGATACAGCAGCGCGGGCGTGATGGTCTTCTGGTTGTTCGGGTAGCTGACCTTGTAGCTCTGCTCGACCACCAGCACCTGACCGTTATCCAGGCCCAGCACCAGACGCCGGCTGCCAGGCACGTCCTGACCGATGGAGGCGATACGAACGCCTTCGGCCAGCGGCACGGCAACCTGCTTGAGCAGCTCACCACTCTTGAGCGCGAAGAAGCGTGCCTGGCCGTCGGCGCCCAGATGCATGGCCACCTGATTCTGTTCCTCGATCGCCAGCAGCAGCGGTTCGCCCGCCTCGGCCAGCCAGGCCGGCGTGTGCGTCTCGCGCGCCTCGACCTCGGCGCCCTGGAACATCGGCACGACGACCTGGGCGAGATAGAAGAAGATCAGCGTGATCGCCCCCAGCACGGCCAGACCGCCGATGGACACGTACCAGCGCGCCAGGTGGTCTTTGAGCGCGCGAATGCGGCGTTTGCGCTGCAGGGCCGGGGTGTTGAAATCCAGCCGTTGCACATCGGAATTAGCGGTCATGGGCTCTATGTCGTTCATGCCAGGAATCCTGCTCCGGCCGGGTGCCGGGTTTCACAGCCCGCACACTGTACTGCCGGTCTGTGACAGAAAAGTTACAAGGGCAAGACGTGCGAAACCCGCCGACACGGAAGGCGCGGCGGGTTCCGGGGACGGTGGCGGCGCCAGGCGCCGCCGACCGGCCGTCGTTACAGGCCCAGGTCCTGCTTGGTCTTGTCGATGACCTTTTTCGGCAGCGGGATGTAGCCGTCCTTGACCACGACTTCCTGACCCTGCTTGGACAGCACCAGCTTGAGGAACTCGGCGTCGATCGGGCTCAGCGGCTTGTTCGGCGCCTTGTTCACATAGACGTAGAAGAAGCGAGCCAGGGGGAACTTGCCAGCCAGCGCGTTCTCTTCGCTGGCCTCGAAGGCCTCGCCACCCTTGGACAGCGGTACGGCGCGAACGCTGGAAGTCTTGTAGCCGATACCCGAGTAGCCGATGGCGTTGAGGGTGCTGGACACCGACTGCACCACCGAGGCCGAACCCGGCTGCTCGTTGACGTTCGGCTTGTAGTCACCCTTGCACAGGGCTTCTTCCTTGAAGTAGCCGTAGGTGCCCGATACCGAGTTACGACCGAACAGCTGGATCGGCTTGGCCGCCCACTCGCCGGTCAGACCCAGGTCGCCCCAGGTCTTGATGTCCTTCTCGCCACCGCACAGGCGGGTGCTGGAGAAGATGGCATCGACCTGCTCGATGTCCAGGCTCTTGATCGGGTTGTCCTTGTGCACGAACACGGCCAGGGCGTCGATGGCCACCGGTACGGCGGTCGGCTTGTAACCGTATTTCTCCTCGAAGGCCTGGATCTCGTTGTCCTTCATCGGGCGGCTCATCGGACCCAGGTTGGAGGTGCCCTCGGTCAGCGCCGGCGGTGCGGTGGAGGAGCCGGCAGCCTGGATCTGTACGTTGACGTTCGGGTACTGACGCTTGAATTCTTCGGCCCACAGGGTCATCAGGTTGGCCAGCGAGTCGGAACCGACACTCGACAGGTTGCCGGAAACGCCGGAAGTCTTCTCGTAGCTTGGCAGGGCCGGATCGACCGCTGCGACCGCACTGGCCGCGCCCACTCCAGCCGCGACGAAGGTCAGGGCCGCCATCAAACGATTCAGTTTCATACCATGCTCCTAGCAGGGTTGTGTTCGTGTGTGTTGGAACGGTGGCCAGTATCGGCAGGCCGTATGAACACTCTATGAACCGAATGTGACAATCTGGTGACGGCGAAACGACTTGATCCAGATCGGTCGCCCCGGTACGCAGGCAGTCGGTATACTCGCCCGACCCAGACGGGTCTGCGCCACAAGAACAACCGCGCCGCGAGTCTTCACGATGAAAGATTACGAACAGGAAGATCCGATCCCCCAGGGCGACCTGGCCCTGCAGCTGACCGCGCTGCCCCGCGAAACCAACGGTTTCGGCGACATCTATGGTGGCTGGCTGGTCTCGCAGATGGACCTGGCCGGCACGGCGATGGCCAGCCGCGTGGCCGGCGGCCGGGTGGCCACGGTATCCATCGACCGCATGGCATTCATGGTCCCGGTCGCGGTCGGCGCTCAGCTCTCCTTCTATACCCAGACACTCGAAGTCGGCCGCAGCTCGATCCGCATGCTGGTGGAGGTCTGGAGCGACGACCCGCTGTCCAGCGAATGGCGCAAGGTCACCGAGGCGGTATTCGTCTTCGTCGCCATCGACGGCAGCGGCCGTACCCGCCCGGTCCCGCCGCGGCGCAGCTGAACTCAGCCGGCGGCCGGCGCAACCGCGACGTCGATGCGGTTCTTGCCCGCCTGCTTGGCCCGGTATAGCGCAGCATCGGCGTCGTGGTAGAGCTGTTCGGCGGTCTGCTCGGGCTGCAGCATGGCCAGCCCGATGCTCACCCCCACCCGACCGCTCGCCGACTGAGGATGCGCGATGTTGCGTGCGGCGAACGCCGCGAGGATCTGCTCGGCGATGCGCCGGGCGGAGTCGGCGTCGCAGTCGTACAGCAGGACCGCGAATTCCTCGCCGCCGACCCGCGCCACATGATCGAGCGGCCGGCGCGCGAAGCTCTGCAGCAGCTCGCCGCAGATCCGGATCAGGGCATCGCCGGCCGGGTGGCCGAGCCGATCGTTGTAGGGCTTGAAGTCGTCGATATCCAGCAACAGCATCGCCAGCGGCGTCTGCTCGCGATGCGCCTGCCCGGCCAGACGCGCCAGCGTCGCGTCGTGGCTGCGGCGGTTGGCCAGCCCGCTCTGGGCATCGTGCTCGGCGACCCAGCCAAGCAGCTTGCGTACCAGGAACTGCTCGCGCTGCGAGTATTCGTGGGCATAGCGGCTAACCGCCCCGATGATCAACAGCACGCCGTAGTAGCTGACCGCAAGCCAGTGCTCGGGCAGTTGCTCGGGTGCCAGCAGCAACAGCGCGAGCAGCACGTCGATCACGATCATTGCCGTGGCGCAGAGCAGGGCGCGCCAGAAGGTAATGCCGAGAAAGGAGAACGAGGCGATGATCAGCAGCCCGGCGCCATAGCGAAAGGCGATGTCCAGACCGATGCGCTCGTACTGGATATCGATGCGCGAGGCGATGGCGCCGATCAGCACCAGCAACAGCGGGAACAGCCGGTCGGCCTGCGCGCGCACCCAGCGGTTGAAGAAGGACAGCGCCAGCACCACCACCCCGGGCACCAGCTGCAGCAGACGCAGCAACGTGAGTTCGCCGATCCAGCCGCTTTTGCCGATCGGCAGATAGCGCCATTCGACGTACAGGTAGCTGCTCACCACGAGAATCAGCAGCAGCGCCGCCAGCTGCTGCGAGAGCCGCGCATGACGGTCCAGATAGCCACGGAAATCCCCCTCCAGCGGCGCGCGGAAGCGCAACAGGCGGAAGCCTTCATGCAACTGCCGCCCATACGGCGTGTCGCGGAAGTCTTCGACGTAGGGATGAGCGGGCTTGCGCATCGGGAACCCCGGTTTTCTGGCGCCAAGAATAATATCACCTGGCCATTACGTTGAAAGGGAAAACTCCGCCTTGCGCGCAGGCGCCCGCCGACCGGTTGGTCGCGCTGTGGCCGCCGCACCGCTCAACAGAGCTTGTCTGATACGACACAGGACTTGCGGCCGGCGTTGCGTCAGCCCTAGATTGCCCTGACCTACAAGAATGGATGTATCCGTGACCGACCTGCTGCTGGCCCTGTGGCCGCTGTTCGCCCTCATCGTCGCCGGCTATGCGCTGCGCCTGCGCGGCTTCCCGAGCGAAGCCTTCTGGCCCGGCGCCGAGCGACTCAACTACTTCATCCTCTTCCCGGCCCTGCTGTTCAGCAGCCTGGCCCGCGCGCCGCTCGACAACCCCGCCCTGCCCGATCTGGCCGGTGCCGTGCTGCTGGCGCTCGGCTGCGGCTGGGTCGCGCTGTTGATCTGCAAACGCGTGCGCGGCTGGCCAGCCAGCCGCTTCGGCGCGCTGACGCAGGGCACACTGCGCTTCAACACCTACCTGGGGCTGGCCGCGGTCGGCAGCCTGTTCGGCGAGCAGGGCCTGGCCCTGGCGGCGCTGATGCTGGCGCTGATGGTGCCGACAGTGAACGTGATGTCAGTCTGGTCGCTGACCGCCGAACGCGGTGTCAGTGCGCGCAGCCTGCTGCTGCCGATCCTGAAGAACCCGCTGATCCTGGCTTGCCTTGCCGGCGTGCTGGTCAACCTCTCGGGCCTTGGCCTGCCCGGCGGCAGCGACCGCCTGCTGGGCCTGCTCGCCGCGGCCAGTCTGCCACTCGGCCTGCTCTGCGTGGGCGCGGCGCTGAAACCCCAGGAACTCGGCGGGGAAGTCCCGGCGCTCGGCTGGAACAGCGCGGTGCGCCTGCTGCTGGTGCCGGCAATGGCCTACGGCGTGGCGAGGCTGACCGGCCTGCCGACGATGGAGACCACCATCCTGGTGCTGTTCTTCGCGCTACCCACCGCCCCTACCGCCTACGTCCTGACCCGTCAGCTGGGCGGGGACAGTCACCTGATGGCGGGCATCATCACCCTGCAGACGCTGCTCGCCGCCGCCAGCCTGCCGCTGATTCTGCTGCTGCTCGAAGGCTGATCAGCGCGCCACCTGGCCGCGCAGGGCGCGCAACAGCACCGCGGCCATGCCCAACCCGAGGCTGCCGAGCAGCAGCAGCGGGCCGAGATAGCCCAGCGCGCTCTGCAGCCAGCCGAGCAGTGGATGCAGCCAGGCGGCACGGTGCAGCGGGTCGACCGCCAGGTAGCCGTCTGCCTGCCAGACGCGATAGGCAACCTGCAGCGGTACCAGGGCCAGCGGCAGCAGCAACAGGCATAGCCAGTAACCGCTGCGTCGATGCCGGCCGAGCAGGCCCCAGGGCAGAAAGGCCGCGCGGATCAGCCCGAAGAAGCAGAACGCGTAATAGATCACCAGCGCCAGGGCGAACAGCGACGGTGCGCCGGGGCGTAACCACAGATTGGTCACGGCCAGACCGCCGAGGCCAAGGCTGCACAGCGCCCAGAGAAGGTAAAACAGCTTTTGCATAGGCCCGCTTCCGCTCGCGTCAGACAGACGCGCATCGGAGCAGAAAGCCCTCGTGCAAACGCACAACCGTTTCACGAAACGACGCATCGAGCGCCGCAAAACCGGCTGCAACCCGCATCAGCCGTGGGCTGCAGCTCAGTTGCGCTCAGAACAGGCTGAGCTGGTCGCCATCGGCTGGCGCTGCGACAGCCGGCGCCGTCGGCGCGGGAGCGGCCAGCCGCTCGGCCAGGCCGGACGCACGCTCGGCCCGCGCGTTGACCGCCTCGGCCAGCCGCGCCGGCAGCGCCCACAGCTCGACCCGCTGGCGCGCCCGGGTGATGCCGGTGTACAGCAGGGCGCGGGTCAACAGCGGGCTCGGCTGTTCGGGCAGGGCCAGCAGCACTTCGCTGAACTCCGAGCCCTGACTCTTGTGCACGGTCATAGCGAAGGCACTGTCGTGGCTCGGCAGGCGGGCCGGGGCAAAGCCGCGGAAGCCCTGCTCACCCTCGAAGAACACACGCAGCCCGTCGCCACTCTGCAGGCACAGGCCGATGTCACCGTTGAACAGGCCCAACGCGTAATCGTTCTGGCGCACCATGATCGCGCGCCCGGGATACCAGCGCTCGCGGCTCGCCACCCCGAGGCGACGCTTGAAGCGCGCCTCCAGGGCCTCGTTGAGGCCGGCCACGCCGAACGCGCCCTCGCGCTGCGCAGTCAGCGCACGAAAGCCATTGAACGCCGCGAAGGCCGCCGCCGGATCACCCTGGCGCGCGGCCTGCAGGTAGGCCGCATAGCCCTGCTCCAGCCGCTCGACCAGCGCAGCCGCCGAGGGCTCGGCGTTCCACAGCAGTTCGGCCGCGCCCTCGCGCAGCAGGGCCAGGGTGCCGGGCGCATCGCCGGCATTGAGTCGCCGGGCCAGTTCGCCAATGCCGCTATCACCGGCGAAGCGATGGCTGTGGGTCAGCAACACCACCGCATCGCCGAGGCGCGAGCGTGGGGCCTGGATCGGCACCGCCTGGCCCGTCAGGCGCTCGAGATCGGCGGCCGCCCGGGCGTCGAAGCCGCGCCCCTCGCAGAGCTCGGCGAACACCGCGCCGGCTTCTACCGCGGCGAGCTGGTCCTTGTCGCCCAGCAGGATCAGCCGGGCGCGCGGTGGCAGCGCCTCGACCAGCTTGGCCATCAGGGCCAGGTCGACCATGGAGGCTTCGTCCACCACGAGCACGTCGAGCGGCAGTGGGTTGGCCGCATCATGGCGCACCCGCGGGCTGTCGCCCCGGCTGCCGAGCAGCCGGTGCAGCGTCCGCGCCTCGTCTGGCAGCGCTGCTCTGATCGCCTCGGCGACCGGCAACTGGGCCTTGGCGTTGCGGATTGCCTCGGCCATGCGCGCCGCCGCCTTGCCGGTGGGCGCCGCCAGGCCGATGGCCAGGTTCGCCCCATCGGGTTGTTCGAGCAGGGCGGCGAGCAGACGCACCACGGTGGTCGTCTTGCCAGTGCCCGGCCCGCCGGAAATCACCGCCAATCGGCGCCGCACCGCCTGCGCAGCGGCCAATCGCTGCCAGTCGGGCGTCTGCCGGTTGAAGGCGAACAGCCGCGCCAGGCTGTCGGCAAGACAGGCTTCGTCAACCTCCGGCGCGTCGCTGGCGCGGGCCAGCAGGCGTTCGGCCAGCTGTTGTTCATAAGCCTGGTAGCGCGCGAGATAGAGCCGCTCGCCATCGAGGATCAGCGGCGCATAAGCGCCAGGCCCGCCGACCAGTGGCGAAGCCTCGAGCTGGGCGCGCCAGGCCTCCAGCGCGGGCAACACAAGGTCGATCTCCGGCCAGGGCCGCCTGCCGGCCAGCCGTCGCAGTGGCAGGCAGACATCCCCGCCTGCCAGCGCTTCGCAACACAGCGCAGCGGCCAGCAGCACCGATTCGGGCGCCTGCGGCTCGAGCCGTTGCAGGCTGGCGACAAAGGCCCGCTCCAGCGGGCCGAGGGGTAGAACGGCAGAGGTCATCGGGCGCTCCTTGAAACAAACGTCACGGCGTCGCGCGGCGCCGACCCGCGGCCAAGCTCGCCCCCAACGTGGCAGGGCCGGCTCGCCCAGCGTCGGGCGCCCCGCTGCACCGCCGAGGCGGCTCGAAACGGACGCTCAATGAGCGCAGCAGCGCGTGGCCCGAGCGCTGCCGCCCGGCCCGGCGCAGCGGCCGGCTGCCGGTGGTGGGCCGAGGCCGGCCCTACAGCCGATGCGCCCTGATCTCCCGGCAGGGTGGGCTTCAGCCCGGCAGGACAGGCGCGTCGATACGCCGCCAAGCGCTTCACCTCTTCCACGCACATCACCTGCCCTCCTCGAACAACCGATCCAGCGCATCGAGCAGGTGCTCGTCCGGTCGCGCGAAGTACACGCCGGCCTCCGGCATGCCGCGCAGGAACAGGTAGAAGGCACCGCCCAGGCAGTCGTCGCGATAGTCGGCCAGGCGCTGGCGCAGGAAGCGGCGCAGGGCCACGAGGTAGATCAGGTATTGCAGGTAGTAGTGCTCGCCGGCGAGCGCCTGCAGCAATCGCTCCCCGCCGTAGTAGCTCGCGTCCGGGCCGAGCCAGTTGGACTTGTAGTCGGCGATGTACCAGCGCCCGGCATGCTCGAAGGTCAGGTCGATGAAGCCCTTGAGATAGCCGCGCAGGCTGTCGAACTCCAGCCGCGCCGCGGCCTCGCGCAAGGGCGCCGGAAGGCCGCTGGCGGGGTCGCCGAGCAGCGCGCGCAGGCGCGCCACATCCAGCTCGCGCACCGGAAAGGTGAAGCCCAGTTCCGGCAGGCGTCGGGCCGGCGACAGCGCGGACAGGCGCAGGCCCTGGCCGTCGAGGTCGGTGTCCAGCACCTGTTGCAGCTGCGCCGCGGCGACGTCGCGCCATTCGCCCGACAGGCCGTGGGCAGCGAGCGCTGGTTCCACCAGCTCGGCCAATGGGGCCTTGCCGCGTGCCCAGTCCTCGAGAATCGCGTGCAGGCAGGTCCCGGCGCGCGCGCCACGGGGAAAGGCAAAGAAACCACTGCCCGGCTCGGCCGGATCAGGCATCGCCAGGGCGTCGCGATCCGGCGCCTCCATGTGCAGGCCGGCAGCCAGACCGGAAAAGCTGCCGATTCGCCAGGCGCTGTGCAGGCTGCGCCCCAGCTCGGCCAGGCGGCGCGGCGGCTCGGCTCGAAGATTGCCTGCGGCGCTGGCTTCATGCGCCTGCAGCGGCAGGCAGGCAAGGCTGCCGGCACTCGCCTCGGCCAACCGCTCGACCTCGCGGCGCAGGCCGAGCGCATCGCGCTCGCCGAGATAGTTACCCAGCTCGCCGAGCGCGTCGTTTCCAGGCAGGGCTCGACCGTGCAGCAGCCAGGCCATGGCGCTGGTATGCAGGCCCTCCTCGGCGAGGCTGCCGTCCTTTTTCGGCTTGCACAGGTTCACCGGCCCCCAGTGCACCCAGAGCCGGTCGCGCGCACGCGTCAGCGCCACATAGGCCAGGCGCAACTGTTCGGCAAAGGTCTCGCGGCGCGACTGCTCAAGGTGCGCCTCGAGCCGCTCGCTGCCCAGGTCGAGCAGCGGCCGGCCGCTCTCGTCGTGGCAGCTGGCGGCGTCACGGTTCTTGCCGAGCAGCTTGCCGTCCCAGAGGAAGGGGCAATAGACCAGCGGGTACTCCAGCCCCTTGCTGGTATGGATGGTGACGATCTGCACGCGCTCGGCATCGCTTTCCAGACGCAGCAGGGCCTCCTCGCCACCGCTTTCGCCGGCCCGCTGCGCCTCGAACCAGGCGAGCAGCGGCTCGAGACCGGGGCGCAACAGGCTCTCGGCCTGCAACAGCTCGCCCAGGTGCAGCAGGTTGGTCAGCCGCCGCTCGCCGTCGACCCGGGCCAGTAACCGCTCGGCCACGGTCTGTTCATCGAGCCAGGCACGAAACACGCGCATGAAGCCATGCTGCTGCCACAGCTGGTGATAGCGCTCGGCACTCTCACGCTCGGCATCCCACTGCTGGGGATCATCCTGGCAACGCGCCAGGGCGGTGCTATCGCGACCCAGCAGGCGTGTCGCCAGCGCATAACGCAGCAGGCCTTCGCGCCCGGGTTCGACGTAGGCGGCCAGCACCGCGGCCAGTTCGGCGGCCTCCTCGCTCTGCCAGACGCTATCGCGCCCACGGCGCACGCTGGGCACACCGCGCCGGGCCAGTTCGTCGGCGATCAGCGCGGCCTGCCGGTGGTTGGCCACCAGCACCGCGATGTCGCCGCCCTTGAGTGGCGTGAACTCACCGTCCCGCTCGAAACCGACACGTCCCTCGGCAGCCGCGGCCAGCTGCCCGGCAATGCGTCGTGCGCAGTCCACCGCCGCCCTTTCGGCTGCCTCGCCCTTGTTCAGCGGCTCGTCGCCAAGCCAGACCAGCGCCAGCGGCGCCGCTTCATCGTCCAGCCGCAGGCGCGCACGCGGGCGCTCGGCAGCCCGCACCGGCGGGTATTCCAGGCCGGCCTCGGAGAACGGGCGCGGCCGCTCGAACAGCAGGTTGAGCGCGTCGATCAGTTGCGGCGTGGAACGGTGGTTGACCGGCAGGCTGTAGGGTGCGCGATCGACCTGCTGCTTGGCCTTCAGGTAGGTCGCCAGGTCGGCGCCGCGAAAGGCATAGATGGCCTGCTTGGGGTCGCCGACGAAACACAGCGAGGCTCCGCTGCCCGGCGTGTAGATGCGATCGAAGATCGCGTACTGGATCGGGTCGGTATCCTGGAACTCGTCAATCAGCGCCAGCGGATAACTATCGCGCAGCGATGCCGCCAGTGCCTCGCCGACCGGGCCGCGCAGGGCCTGATCGAGGCGGTTGAGCAAGTCGTCGAAGGCCAGCAGGCGCTGCTCTGCCTTGCGTTCGGGCAACTCGCGATTGAGGCGCTCGAGCAGCCGCACCTGCAGCCCGACCAGGCGCTGCCGGCCAGCCGGTACGGCCAGCGCGAGGGCGTCGGCCAGCGCATCGAGGGCCTCGGCCAATGCACACTGCGGCGCCGCGTGACCCTTCTTGCAGGCCTTGGCAAGCGCGCGAGCGCCCAGCTTGAGCAGGCCTTCGGGCGCGTCGTAACAGGCCGCCGGGTCGGCGAAATAGCTGTCCAGCTCGGCGCGCCAGGCCGGAAGCTTCAGCGCCTTGTGGGTGGTCTGGCTGAGCCCCGGGTGCGCCGCCAGCTCGGCCGCCCAGGCGTGGCCAGTCGCTTGCCAGAGCGGCGCGGCGCGCTGCCAGGCCGCGTCAACCGCCGAGAGGTCGGCCGCTGGTGGCGGCTCGGCCGGCTCGACCCGCAGGTAGGGTTTGCCCAGATGCGCGCGCAGGCGCCCGCGCAGCCAGGTCGGGGTGATGCGCTGCTTGGCCAGGAAGCGCGCCCAGGCCGGATCGGCGTCGGCCAGCTCGCTGCGCCAGCAGTCGGCGAGCAGCGCATCGATGAGCTCGCGGTCATCGGCGGTCAGCTCGCTGTCGAAGTCGCCACCGGCCTCGAACGCGGCATCCTGCAGGGCGCGCTGACAAAAGCCGTGAATGGTGAAGATCGCCGCCTCGTCGAAGCCATGCACCGCCAGCAGCAGGCGCCGTCGCGACGCCTCGTCGGGAAAGCGCGCATGCAGGCGTTGCAGGAAGGCATCGTCGCCTGGCGTACCGTCGTAGATCGCCAGCAGGTCGGCCAGGCGCGTGCGGATACGCTCGCGCAATTCGGCGGTGGCGGCGGTGGTATAGGTCACCACCAGGATCTGCCCCACCGACAGCTGCCGCTCGAGTAGCAGCCGCGCATACAGTGCGGTGAGCGTCCAGGTCTTGCCGGTGCCGGCGCTCGCCTCGATCAGCGAGCGCCCGTCGAAAGGCGATTCGAGCAGGTCCAGGCTCATGCGTCCGTCTCCTCGTCGTCGGCCAGCGCATCGAGTATCGGGCCGATGAGCTGCTCGGCCAGCGCCTCGAAGCGCTCATCCAGTGGGTCGCGATCACGAAAGGCCAGGGCGTTCCAGGGGTCCTCGCATTCGGCGGCGACAGGGCTGAAATCGGCACCGAGCCAGGCCTCCTTCGCGCGCTTGCGGGCGGTTTGCAGCGGCTCGCTGCCACGGCTCGGGTTGCGGTAGCCACGGGCGAAGGCATGACTGCTGCGTGCCAGCAGCGGCAGCGGCTCGCGGATCGCGGAACGGTAGGCGGCCAGCCAGGGCTCGAGCAGCGCCGCGGCATTCTCGAGCGGGCCGAGCTGCCAGTCGCCAGCCGGCGACAGCAGCAGGCTTTCGCGTGCGATGTCCGGGGTGGCGCTGAGGTTGAGCAGCAGATGGCGCAGCCAGAACGGCGCCAGGTCCCACTCGCCGAGACGACCGAGCTTCCAGCCGAACAGGCCGCTGGGCGTGACGCCGTCCAACCAGCCGTGAATGCGCACGCCGCCCAGCTGCACATCCACCGCCAGCGGCGCCGGCACCGCGTCCGGGCGCATCTCGAACAGGCGCGGCGCAAAGGCACGCACCGGCCCGCGCAGCTTGCCCCACAAGGCCTGGCCCAGCTCGCCGCTGGGCAGCCAGCCGGCGGCACAGGCCAGGCGCCGCTCGTCTCCCTCGCTCCAGCCCCGCTCGAGGGCCTCGATGGCCAGGTGACGCAGGCCGTTCCAGGCGGGCAGCTCGAGCTCGAACGGCTCATCGCTCGCCAGCGCCTGCTGCGCATCGGGCAGACGCAGCCCCAGGCGCTGCTCGAGCAGGAAGCGCGGCGGGTGGCGGAAGCACTGCAGGAGCTGGGAGGGCTCGAGGGTCAGCCAGGCCTCGTCCGGCTCGTCGAGTTGGCTGGCGAAGGGGCGTGGCGGCTGCGGTGCGGCGGCCAGGCGCTGCGCGGCGCGGTACCAGTGCTCGGCGAAGCCCGCGCAGGGGTCGTCAGCGAAGTTGCCCGGGGCAAAGGGCTGCAGCGGATGCTCGACGCGAATGCGCTGGCTGGCCTTGCGCCCGTCGGCATCGGCCTGCGCGGTCAGGTCGACGGCTTCGAGCACCTCGCTGAGCAGCACCGAAGGCGGCAGTTCGGCGTTGTCGCGCGGGTCGCGGCCGACATAGGACAGGTACAGCGCCTGGCGTGCCGAGAGCAGGGTTTCCAGCAGCAGGTAGCGGTCGTCCAGCCGCCGCGCCCGATCGCCACGCCGGGGGTGACGGGCAATGAGGTCGAAGCCGGCCGGCGGGTTACGCCGCGGGAACACGCCATCATCCAGACCGAGCAGGCAGACCAGGCGGAACGGCAGGCTGCGCATCGGCACCATGGTGCAGAACGTCACCGCGCCGGTGAGAAAGCCGGAGGCGCCACCGCCCTGCTGCAGCGCCGCGGTAAGCTGCTGGCGCACCAGATCGAGCTCGACCGGCCGCTCCAGCCCGGACGCCTCGGCCTGCGTGCGCAACGCCGCGCAGGCCTGCGACAGGGCGAGCAGCGTGTCGCCCGCCTCGCGTTCGTCGAACAGCTCATCGAGCAGGGCCTGCAGGTCGTCGGCCCAGGCCGCCAGCGGGCGCGGTGCGGCCAGGCGATCGGCAAGCCGGCCGAGCCGCTCGACGAACTCCACCAGCCGCCCGAGCAGCTGGCCACGCGCACCTTCCAGGGCATCCAGCGGCCAGTGCGCACCGAGCAGCGGCGCCTGCGCGCCGGCCAGCTGCGGCGGCGCGGCGAAGCCCAGTAGCAGGCGATCCAGCCCCTGGCGCCAGGTGAACGCCGGATCATCCGGCAGGCCGAGTCGGGCGCGCTGCTCAGCGTCGCGCCCCCAGCGCACGCCGGCCTCACGCAGCCAGTCGCGCAGCAGCGGCAGATCCTCGTTCTCGATACCGGCGCGCCGGGCGATCGCCGGCCGTTCCAGCCAGGCGAGCACCTCCTCGGCGGCAAAACGGCTCTGCGGCAGGCCGAGCAGTTCGAGAAAGGCCTCCACCAGCGGCACTTCGGCGCGCAGGCTGCGGTCGGCCAGGCTGTAGGGTATCCGCGCGCCGCTGGCCCGCCCGCCCGGCGCCCGCGCGGCGAACACCGCCTCGATGAAAGGCGCATAGCGCTCGATGTCAGGGGTCAGCACGACGACCTGGTCGGGAGTCAGCCCGGGGTCGGCGGCGAAACGCGCAAGCAGCTGATCGTGGAGGATTTCCACCTCGCGCAGCGGCGAATGGGCGACGTGCACTTCCAGCGAACGGTCGCCCTCGGCCAGCGCGATACGTTCCTCGGGGCGGCGCGTGCGCAACCGCAGGATGTCGTTCTGCAGCGCCTGCAGCAGGCTGCCATCGTGCAGGTCGGCATCCTCG
Organism: Stutzerimonas balearica DSM 6083; assembly: GCF_000818015.1. Taxonomy (NCBI): domain Bacteria; kingdom Pseudomonadati; phylum Pseudomonadota; class Gammaproteobacteria; order Pseudomonadales; family Pseudomonadaceae; genus Stutzerimonas; species Stutzerimonas balearica. The sequence continues at coordinate 318,020 of NZ_CP007511.1, read as the reverse complement.
GAATAGAGCCCGAACTCCTGGCCGCCGAGGCCGAACAGCGCATCGAAGAAATCGCGGCCCTGCTTGCCGAGGCTGGCCAGCAAGGGATGCCCCACGTCCAGATACCAATCATCGGCACTCGAGGGTTGATCTGCCACGGCGCGGTCGACGCCAGGCTGCTCAGCCGCTGTGCGCGCCGAGCCCGCGGGCTGCGGGAACTGCCGGGCCAGCTCGCGGATGTCGCGAATCTCGCCCCAGGCTTCGCGGCTCGGGTTGAGCGCGAAGACCACCACATCGATGTGTCGAGCCAGCCCGTCGAGCACGCGCAGGTGATGCGGTGGCAGGCTGCTGATGCCAAACACCAGCAGGCGCTCGGGCAATCCCGCCAGCGGTTCGTCGCCGTGCAGGCGCTGCAAGAGGTCGCCGAGCAGGCGCGCCCGGTGCGGGTGGCCGTCCTTCGTCAGCTCGCGCCAAAGCAGCGCCTGCCAGGCCTCGTCGGGCCCCAGATCACGCGTTTCGCCCCGTTCCCAGGCCGACAGCCAGTCGTCGCGGTAGAGCAGGTACTGGTCGAAGGTATCGGCGATCTTCGCCGCCAAGGCCAGGCGCCGGCGTTCATCGCCGCCGTCCAGGTACTGCCGGAGGCGCGGTGCCTGCGCCAGGTTGTCCGGCTCGCAGAGCCAGCCATACAGGCGCCAGGTCAGGGTGGTCGGGGTAAACGCCGACTGCTCCGGCAGGCTGCCGAGCACCTGGCGGCTCAGCGCCCAGACGAAGGCGGCCGGCAGCTGCAGCTCGAGCTGCATGGCGATGCCCTGCTTGCGCGCCAGCGCGAGGGTCAGCCAGCGCCCCATGCCCTGACTCGGGACCACCACCTGCGCCGGGGCGAAGGGATCGGCCAGCGGCTGGGCGAGCAAGGCCGTGGCCAGTTCACCGAGGGTTTCCAGGTCGGGCGCGTGGTAGAGGCTGAGCATGGGCGGTCCCTTGTGAGCAGGCGGCTAGGTTACCGAGCCCCTGCCGCCAGAGCGAGCACCCAGCCCCTGCCGGGGGGCCGCGCTCTAGTTCTTTCGCCGGGCCTTTTTCCTCCCACAGACCAATATGAATTGCCGCCAGAGGCTCACAGGATGCTTTGAAAGGGCCTGTCGGCCCGCTTTTGCCAGGAGTCGTTCATGCAAACGAAACACAAGACACTGCTCGTTCTTTCCATGCTCGGTGCGCTCGGCACGGCGCCGCTGGTCAGCGCCGCGCCGGACGCCGAACAGGCGCGCCCGACGGGTTCGGTCGAGCGCAGCCACGCGCGCCAGGCCGAAGCACTGCTGGCCGATGCCGTCGAGCACCTGAAGCGTAACGGTGCCGAGCAGGCACTGGCCGACTTCAACCAGCGTAACGGCCGCTTCGCTCAGGGCGAGTACTACGTGTTCGTCCTGGACAAGGCCGGCACCATGCGCGCCAGCAGCGGCGCCTCGCATAACCTGGTGGGCCTGGACGTGACGCAGCTGCAGGACGCCGCCGGCAAGGCGTTCATGGCCGAGATTCTCGACAAGGCAAAGAGCGCCGAGAGCGGTGCGGTCGACTACCACTGGCTGAACCCGAGCAACAACAAGCTGCAGAACAAGACCAGCCTGTTCCGCCGCAGCGGCGACTACATCGTCTGCGTCGGCTATTACATTCCACGCTCCAGCGCCGAGCAGGCGCGGACCCTGCTCGACAAGGCGGTTGCGCTGGTCGAGAAGGAAGGCGGCGATGCCGCGTACCGTCGCTTCAACGACCCGCAGGGCGGCTTCGTGATCGGCGATGAGTACGTCTTCGTGATCGGTCTGGAAGATGGCAAGTACCGCGCCAGCGGCGGCTCCCCGAACCTGGTCGGCACCGATGTGCGTGAGGTGCGCGACGCCGCCGGCGAACCGCTGTTCCAGGAAATGATCGAGCTGGCGAAGAAGGACGGCAGCGGCAGTGTCGATTACGTCTGGCGCAACCCGGCGACCAATGCCGTCGAGCAGAAGCACACGCTGATTCGCCGCGTCGGCGACGTGCTGCTGGGCGTGGGCTACTACACGCCCCGCTGAAGCGGACACCCGCCGATGCGTTGATGACAATTCGGTGAACGGGCCCCGTTGGCCAGTGGTCAACCTTTAGAGCCGCCGCGGAGCGAACGTATCGCTCCGCTCGCGCGGCCGACCACTGACCGAGACCCTGTACGCCCATGCTCACGCTGCTGCACCTGCTATCGTCGATCGCCCTGCTGGTCTGGGGGACGCACATCGTGCGGACCGGGATCATGCGGGTGTACGGCTCGCACCTGCGGCGCCTGCTCAGCCACAGCATGGCCCACACGCCACTGGCGTTCGGCGCCGGTATCGGCGTCACCGCCCTGGTACAAAGCAGCAACGCCACTGCGCTGCTGACCTTTTCCTTCGTCGCCCAGGGCCTGATGGCGCTGCCCACCGCACTGGCGATCATGCTCGGCGCCGACGTCGGCACGGCATTGATGGCACGCGTGCTGACCCTGGATCTTTCCTGGCTCTCGCCGGTGCTGACGCTCGTCGGTGTCAGCCTGTTCCTGTCGCGCAAGCAGAGCCGCGTCGGTCAGCTCGGCAGGGTGATGATCGGGCTGGGCCTGATCATTCTGGCCCTGCAACTGATCGTCGCCGCCGCCGAACCGATCACCGAGGCACGCGGCATGCAGGTGCTGTTTGCCGAACTGGCTGGCGACACCCTGCTGGCCGTGGTGGTTGGCGCGCTGTTCGCGTTGCTGTCCTATTCCAGCCTGGCCGCCGTGCTGCTTACCGCCACGCTGGCCGGCGCCGGGCTGATCGGCATGCCGGTAGCGCTCGGCGTGGTGATCGGCGCCAACGTCGGCAGCGGCGTGCTGGCCTGGCTGAATGCCAGCCTGCAGCCTCCGCAGGCCCGCCGCGTGGCGCTCGGCAACCTGCTGTACAAGCTGGCCGGGCTGGCGGTGGTGCCGTTTCTCGATCCCCTGGTGGGCTGGATGGCGACCCTCGGCTTCAGCCTGCAGACCCAGGTGATCGCCTTTCACCTGTTCTACAACACGCTGCGCTGCCTGGTGCTGTTGCCCACGGTGCGACCGATGGCCCACCTGTGCGAGCAGCTGCTGCCGGACCGCCGCATCGAACAGGGCATCGCCCAGCCCCGGCACCTCGATCCCGCCGCACTGGAGACGCCAAGCCTGGCGTTGGCCAACGCGGTGCGGGAAACGCTGCGCATCGGCGACCTGGTGGAAAGCATGCTCGCCCGCCTGCTGGAAGTACTGCAAAGCGAGCACCCGCAGGCCGCCGAGGAGATCCGCCGGCTGGATGACGACGTCGATGCGCTGTACAGCGGGGTCAAGCTCTACCTGGCGCGCATGCCGCGCGAGGATCTGGCCGACCAGGAGAGCCGGCGTTGGGCGGAGATCATCGAACTGGCGATCAACCTCGAGCACGCCGGCGACATCATCGAGCACATGCTCGGCAAGGTGCAGACATTGAAAAAGACCCGCCGCATGAGCTTTTCCGAGAGCGGCCTGGAAGAACTCGGCCAGTTGCACGCGCTGCTCAGCGCCAACCTGAGCCTGGGGCTTTCGGTGTTTCTCTCCGGCGATCCGCACAGTGCGCGCCGCCTGCTGCGGCAGAAGCGCGACTTTCGCCAGCGTGAACGCGAGCTGGCCCACGCCCACGTTCACCGCCTGCATCAGCAGGTGCTGGAAAGCATCGAGACCAGCGCCGCCCACCTCGAACTCATCGCCGACATGAAGCGGCTCAATTCGCTGTTCTGCAGCCCCGCCTATGCCGCGCTGGAAGGTAAGGGCGCAACGCGTGAGCGCCTGCCGAGCGAGCCGGCGACGACGCTGCTACCCGCCGAGCGCCATCTGCCGGGGCGCCCGGTTTGACCGGCGTCCAACTGCAAGCGGCCGGGCATGAAAAACCCGGCCATGCGCGGGGCTTAGCCGGGTTCATCTAGCCGCGGGCAACCGCTCAGCGCGGCCGGCGGCGACGCTGCAGCCAGATCACCAGACCGAACAGCAACAGGCCGGGGATCCACATCCACTCCTTGGGCAGACGCTCCGTCGGCGCGCGTACGCGCAGGATCTCCTGATCAAACTCCAGCCCCGCCTCGGCCGCCGGGCTGCCGAAGGTGACGCTGTCGATCAGCACCTTGCCGTCTTGTTCGTAGGTCATCAGGCCGAGCTTCTCGAGCTTCTGCGCGCCGCTTTCGCCATCGGGAATGGCCAGCAGCAGGCTGAACTCCAGCGGGTCGCCCACCGCATCCTCACCGCGGATGCGCAGACGCAGCTGGCTGTCCGGGTCCACCCGGTCGAGTGCCTGGACCAGCTCGCTCGGCGGGATGTCGCGATAGGGGTCGTGCACCAGATCCATCCAGAACCCCGGACGGAACAGGGTGAAGGCCACCAGCAGCAGCAGCACGCTCTCGTACCAGCGGCTGCGCACCAGGAAGTAGCCCTGGGTGCCGGCGGCGAAGATCAGCATGGCGCCGGTGGCAACGATGAAGATCAGCACGCCGTGCCAGAAGTCGACGTCGATCAGCAGCAGGTCGGTGTTGAAGATGAACAGGAACGGCAACGCCGCGGTGCGCAGGCTGTAATAGAACGCCGTGACGCCGGTCTTGATCGGGTCGCCCTTGGACACCGCCGCGGCAGCGAACGAGGCCAGCCCGACCGGCGGCGTCACGTCGGCCATGATGCCGAAATAGAAGACGAACAGATGCACCGCGATCAGCGGCACGATAAGGCCGTTCTGCTGCCCGAGCGAAACCACCACCGGCGCCAGCAGGCTGGAGACCACGATGTAGTTCGCCGTGGTCGGCAGCCCCATGCCGAGGATCAGGCTGAAGACCGCGATGAGCAGCAGCATCAGCAGCAGGTTGCCCATCGACAGCAGCTCGACCAGATCGGCCAGCACCAGGCCGACGCCGGTCTGCGACACCGCGCCGACGATGATCCCGGCCGCCGCGGTGGCGATGCCGATACCGATCATGTTGCGCGCACCGGCGATCATGCCCTCGCGCAGGTCGATCAGCCCGTCCATGGCGGTGCCGTGGGTCGCCCCGCCGTCGCCACGCATCCAGGACAACAGCGGGCGCTGGGTGAGCAGGATGATCACCAGCATCACGGTGCCCCAGAACGCCGAGAGCCCGGGCGACAGTCGCTCGATCATCAGGCACCAGACCAGCACCACCACCGGCAGCACGAAATGCAGGCCCGAGAGCAGCACGGCACGGGTGTCGGGCAGTTCTTCCAGCGGTTTGTCCGGGTCTTCGCCAGGCAGCGGCGGGTTGCTCGCCGCCACCTTGAGCAAGCCCAGATAGACCAGCGCCAGCAACGCGCCGATGCCCGGCAGGGCAAAGTCGCCAAGCGCCGGTTTGAGCCAGCCAAGGCCGTAGTAGACCGCCAGCGAGAGGCCGCTGATCAGTGCCGCGCCAAAGGCGAAGCCGGTCAGCCGGCGCAGCCAGGGTTTGGGCTGGTGCGTGCCGATCGGCTGCATGTCCTGCTTCAGCGCTTCCAGATGCACGATATAGAGCAGCGCGATGTAGGAGATCGCCGCCGGCAGGAAGGCATGCTTGATGATCTCCACATAGGGCATGCCGATGTACTCGACCATGAGGAACGCCGCCGCGCCCATCACCGGCGGCATGATCTGGCCGTTGACCGAAGACGCGACCTCCACCGCCCCGGCCTTTTCCTTGGAGAAGCCGACCTTCTTCATCATCGGAATGGTGAAGGTCCCGGTGGTCACCACGTTGGCGATCGACGAGCCGGAGATCAGGCCGGTCATGCCCGAGGCGACCACCGCGGCCTTGGCCGGGCCGCCGCGCATGTGACCGAGCAGGCTGAACGCCAACTGGATGAAGTAGTGGCCGGCACCGGCGCGCTCGAGCAGCGCACCGAACAGCACGAAGAGAAACACGAAGCTGGTGGACACGCCCAGGGCGATGCCGAACACGCCCTCGGTGGTGATCCACTGGTGGTTGGCCATCGCCGTGAAGCTCACCCCGCGATGCGCCAGCAGCCCCGGCATCCAGGGGCCGGCCAGGCTGTAGACGATGAACACCAGCGCGATGATCGCCAACGGCGGGCCGAGCGCCCGGCGGGTCGCCTCGAGCAGCAGCGGAATGCCGATACAGGCCGTGACCAGGTCGGCGGTCGTCAGGTTGCCGGGGCGCTGCGCCAGTTGCTCGTAGAAGATGAACAGGTAGGCGGCACTGGCCGCCGCCACCAGGCCGAGCGCCACATCCAGCAAGGGCACGCGATCACGCGGCGAACGCTTGAAGGCCGGATAGGCGAGAAAGGCCAGCAGCAGGGCGAAGGCCAGGTGGATCGAGCGCGTCTCGGTATCGTTGAGCACGCCGATGCGGAAGATGAATGGCAGCGGCGAGGCGATCCACAGCTGGAACAGCGACCAGGCCAGGGCCAACCCGGCGATGGCCTTGGCCATGAAGCCTTCCGGCAAACGAGCACCGACGTCCTGAGCGATCAGTTCCTCGGTGGAAAGATGTTTGTCTTGCATCAAATGGGGCCTGTTTTTCAGGAATCGTTAACCCAAGAAACCCGTGGCCGACTCGGCACACGGGTTTCGGGTGAGGCATGAGACGCAGACGGGCCGCAGCCACGGCCCGCCGGCCGCCTTACAGCCAGCCACGCTCCTTGTAGTAGCGCTCGGCGCCTTCGTGCAGCGGCGCGGTCAGGCCGACCTTGATCATGTCCTCGGGCTTGAGGTCCTTGAACGCCGGGTGCAGACGCTGGAAGCGCTCGATGTTTTCGAACACCGACTTGACCAGCTGGTAGACGACGTCGGCATCGACCTTGGAGGTCGTCGACAGCACGGCCTTGCCGCCGATGGACTGCGTTGGCGAGTCATTGCCCTTGTACAGGCCGCCGGGAATCTCGGCCTTGGTGTAGTAGGTCTTTTCCTTGAGCAGCTTGTCGATTTCCGGACCGGTGATCGGTACCAGTACCGCATCGACGGTGGTGGTCGCTTCCTGGATCGCGCCGTTCGGATGACCGACGAAGTAGGTCATGGCGTCGATGTTGTTGTCGCTCAGGGCGCTGGCCTGCTCGGCCGGCTTGAGCTCGGCGGCCAGGGCGAAGGCCGACTTGTCCCAACCCTTGACCTGCATGATTTCTTCGAGGGTGTCGCGCTGGCCGGAACCGGGGTTGCCGATGTTGACGCGCTTGCCCTTCAGATCGTCGAGGCCCTTGATGTTGGCGTCGCGGCGCGCGAGTACGGTGAAGACCTCGCTCTGCAGCGAGAAGACCGCGCGAATGTCATCCATGGCGCCTTCCTTCTCGAACGGTGCCAGGCCCTTCATCGCCTTGTATTGGTGGTCGGACTGCATGATGCCGAAGTTGAACTCGCCGCTACGCAGACCGTTGACGTTGGCCACGCCACCGCCGCTGGCCGGGGCGTTGCACTTGATGTTCTCGGCGTTGCGGTTGACGAAACGACAGATCGACTGGCCAGCCACATAGTAGACGCCGGTCTGACCGCCGGTGCCGATGGTGACGAATCGCTCCTGGGCCTGAGCCAGGTTGCTCAGACCGGCACCCGCCAATGCAGCGGTGAAGATCCATGCCAAGGATTTGCCTTTCATGGATGCACTCCTTTTCTGGTTGTTTTCGGTTGATCCGGCATCCCTCGTGAGTCTGCGCGGAACAGGGAGTCTAGCAGGCGACCGAGCTGGCAACAGCCGAAACCGGCAAAGGCGCTCGCATGCCAGAAATAGACCGGCCATCGCGTTCAGGGTTGCGGCCTGCAAGACAGATTTATTGTACATACTTATAATTCTGTACAAGTTTGCTGTGCCAAGCAGGCAAATACCTCCAAGAAGGTACTCCCTAAGTACGCTTGTGATCGCGGATTCGCTGATATCAATATGAGATCAGCGTCACATTCTTTCCGTGGTGAGGAAGCCCGGAAAGCCTCGCGATACATGCGCGCCAACGGAGACCGTCCCCGGATGATCGACGTTGGCGCTTTTTTTTCTGGGTAGTTTTTCCCGTGGCGGTGCGCCTCGGGCCTGCAGGACCGTCCGAGACAGGGATTCTCACTGGAGTTGATCACGGCAAGGGCGACGCGCCATAGCGCATCGCAGCCAGACGTGCGTAGCGGTACAGAACAACAACTTCGGCTAGCTCGCGAGAATCCATCATGCGTATGAACCTGCCCGTCACTGGCCGCGAGGTCAATTACAGCGATAGCGCCAACATCCTCTCCACCACCGACCTCAACGGCGACATCACCTATGTGAACCCGGACTTCATCCGGATCAGCGGTTTCGACGAGCAGGAGTTGCTCGGCCAGCATCACAACGTGGTTCGCCACCCGGACATGCCGCCCGAGGCCTTCGCCGATCTGTGGTCCTGCGTGCGTGCCGGCCGCTCCTGGATGGGCATGGTCAAGAATCGCTGCAAGAACGGCGATCACTATTGGGTCAGTGCCTTCGTCACGCCGATCAGCCGGGACGGGCGAGTCGTCGAATATCAATCGGTACGCACCAAACCGCGGCCGGAACAGGTCGCTGCGGCAGAGCAGCTCTATGCACGCCTGCGCGACAAGCGGCCGCCCGCAGCGTTGCGTCGTCGGCCGCTGAGCGTCCGCGGCCGGGTGGCAGCGCTTGCCGGTGTCGCTGCCGCGGCCTGCGCCGGTATCGGTGGCGCCATCGCCGGCGTGTCGCCAGGCGCCGCGCTGCTGCTGGCCGCCTGCGCCGCGCTTGCCAGCGGCGGCCTGGCCTACGCGGCCCTGGCGCCCCTGCGGCAACTGGCCGAGCAGGCGCGCCGTCTCGGCGACAACCCGGTCGGCCAACTGGTCTATACCGGGCGACGCGACGAGTTCGGCGAGATCGGCTTCGCCATGCAGATGCTGGAAACCGAAGCCGGTGCGATGGTCGGCCGTATCGGTGATGCCTCACGCCAGTTGAACCGGCACGCGCATGAACTGCTGGCCGCCATGGACAGCAGCACCCGGAGCGCCTCGCGCCAGCAAAGCGAAACCGATCAGGTCGCCACGGCGATCAACCAGATGGCGGCCAGCGTGCAGGAGGTGGCCGCCAGTGCGCAGCGCACCGCCGAGGCAGCCAGCCGCGCCGATAGCGAAGCCGGCAGCGGCACCGAGGTAGTCAACCGCGCCGGCGCGAGCATCGGCCAGCTGGCCCGGGACATCCAGCAGGCCGGCGAGGTGATCCACCAGCTGGAGGCGCACAGCAACGACATCACCAAGGTGCTCGACGTGATCCGCGGTGTCGCCGAGCAGACCAACCTGCTGGCGCTCAACGCGGCCATCGAGGCGGCACGCGCCGGCGAGCAGGGCCGCGGCTTCGCCGTGGTCGCCGACGAGGTGCGCAGCCTGGCGTCGCGCACCCAACAGTCCACCCAGGAGATCAACGCGATGATCGCCGCGCTGCAGGACGGTGCACGCCAGGCCGTGCAGGTCATGCAGCACAGCCGCGAGCAGGCCGTGCAGAGCGTGCAGCAGGCCGAGCAGGCCGCCAGCTCCCTGCGCGACATCAACCTGCGGGTCAACGAGATCAGCGCGATGAGCATGCAAATTGCAGCGGCCGTGGAGGAGCAGAGCGCGGTCAGCGAAGACATCAACCAGAACGTCGCGAGCATCCGCAGCAGCTCGGATCATCACGTGGAAAACGGCCTGCGCAGCCGACAGAGCGCCAACGGCGTCGCGCAGCTGGCCGACAGCATGGAGATGCTGGTCCAGCAGTTCTGGACGCAGCGCCGCGGCCCGGCCAGCCGCTGAGGCATACCGCGGCCCATGAATCGGACACGGCATTGGGAGGCAGACTTGTTAGCGCATCAAGGTAAAGGCAAAATGCCATCAGTCTCGTGTACAGCGAGAACGGCTTTACCGCTCAGGGCAACCCGGACCTGAAAGCTAAGGCGCCATTCGTGTTGCTCCTCTGGAGCACCCACGACTGGCGCCTTTTTTGTTTTCAGGCCTGGCCGTACCTGCAGCGTCACAATCGCCATGCATCCTGACCGGGTAGCCAGAAGAAGACGCATGTTGACCGAAGAAACCTTGCGCACCGCATTGGAAGAGACCGTCCAGGTGCTCGAGCGCACACGCCGCTCATTCAAGTCACGTGAGCTGGGGCAGCTGCGCCGGCGCCTGATCGAGCTGCTCGAGCGGCTGGAGACCGACGAACCCGTCAAGGATAAAGACTGACCGCCACACCACGATCGACCATAACAACGAGGCGCGCCGGCTGATGCGCGCCCATTGCCTCGCGTATTCAGACCATTTACCAGGGACGTTCTGTCTATGCGCACCAACCATCCCGTCAGCGGCCGCGAAGTCGCCGTCGGCGAAACCGCCAACATCCTTTCCACCACCGACCTCAAGGGTACGATCACCTACGCCAACGCCGATTTCGTCGCGATCTCCGGTTTCAGCGAAGCCGAGCTGCTTGGCCAGCCGCACAACATCGTGCGTCATCCGGACATGCCGGAACCGGCCTTCGCCGATCTCTGGGCCACGCTGCGCAGCGGCAAATCCTGGATGGGCATCGTCAAGAACCGCTGCAAGAACGGCGACCACTACTGGGTCAGCGCCTTCGCCACGCCAGTCAGCCGCAACGGCGAGACCATCGAATACCAATCGGTCCGCACCCGGGCGCAACCGGAGCAGATCCGCAATGCCGAGGCGCTTTACGCCAAGCTGCATGGCGGCGGCCTGCCGGCGGCGCTACGGGCGCGTCGGCTCGGCTTGCGCGGCCGGTCCGCTCTGCTCGCCGGCGGTGGCGCCGCGCTGGGGGCCGGCGTCGGCCTGCTGCTGGCTGGCGCGCCGGCACTCGCCCTGGCCGTTGGCGTGGTGCTGGCCGGCGGCATGGCTGCGACGCTGGGCATGGTGGCCCTCAGGCCCTTGGCGCAGCTGGCCGAGCGGGCCCGCGCGATCGGCCACAACCCGGTCAGCCAGCTGATCTATACCGGGCGCGCCGATGAGATCGGCGAAATCGGCTTTGCCATCAGCATGCTCGAAGCCGAAGCCGGCGCCGTGGTCGGACGCATCGCCGACTCGAGCCGACAGCTCAGCCGGCACTCACGCGAGTTGTTGAGCGCGGTACAGAGCAGCTCGCAAAGCGCCTCGCGCCAGCAGAGTGAGACCGACCAGGTCGCCACGGCGATCAACCAGATGGCCGCGAGCATCCAGGAGGTCGCGGCGAATGCCCTGCGCACCGCAGAGGCGGCTACCCATGCGCATGGCGAGGCAGCCAGCGGCGAGCAGATCGTCAGCCTGACCGGCAGCAGCATTCTGCGCCTGGCCGAGGAGATCCAGCGGGCCGCCGAAGTGATCCACCAGCTGGAAACGCACAGCCAGGAGATCAGCCGGGTCCTCGAGGTCATTCACAGCATTGCCGAGCAGACCAACCTGCTTGCGCTCAACGCCGCCATCGAAGCGGCGCGCGCCGGTGACCAGGGCCGCGGCTTCGCGGTGGTCGCCGACGAGGTGCGCAGCCTGGCCCTGCGGACCTCGTCGGCGACTGCGGAAATCCAGCGCACCATCGCCACCCTGCAGGACGGCACCCGCCAGGCCGTGCAGGTGATGCAACACAGCCGCGAGGAGGCACAGCGCAGCGTCGCACATGCCGGCGAGGCCGAGCGCTCGCTCAACGGCATCAACAGCCGGGTCAACGAGATCAGCGAGATGAGCAGCCAGATCGCCGCGGCGGTGGATCAGCAAAGTGCCGTGAGCGAGGAGATCAATCGCAACATCGTGAGCATCCGGGTCGGCTCCGACGACCACGTGACCAGCGGCCTGCAGAGCCAGGAAAGCGCTTCGGGCGTGGCGCGGCTGGCCGAAGGCATGCAGGAGCTGGTTCAGCAGTTCTGGGGCCGCCGGCGCGGCTGAGCACGCGGCCTCAACGCTCGTTGCCGGGAAAACGCACCTGCACCAGCAGACCGCCGAGCGCGCCCTCGCCGAGCTCGATGCCGGCCCGGTGGGCACGGACGATCTCGCCGACGATGGCCAGCCCGAGGCCCGCGCCGTGGCCGCCGGTGTCACGGCGGTAGAAGCGGGCGAACACGCGATCGCGCTCGGCGACGGGGATGCCCGGGCCGTCGTCCTCGACCTCCAGCACGGCGCCGTCGAACACCCGCAGCACCACGTTGCCGCCCTCGCCGGTATGCGCCAGCGCGTTTTCCAGCAGGTTGCTCAGCAGTTCGCTGATCAGCGTCGGCTCGCCGTCGATCCACACCGGCGCCTCGGCCTCCAGCGCCAGGGCGACGCCGCGCTTGTGCGCCAGCGCGGCCATCGCCAGGCCCAGCTCGCGGGCCAGCTGCGACAGGTCCAGGCGCTGCGCGCCGCCCTCGGCGATCGACTGCGCACCGCTTTCGATACGCGCCAGCGAAAGCAGCTGGTTGGCCAGATGAATGACCTTGTTGGTGCTCTGTCCGGCGTCTTCCAGGGTGCTGCGCCACGCCGCGGGCTCGGCTTCGCGCAGACCAAGTTCGATGCGCGCCTTGAGCGCCGCCAGCGGCGTGCGCAGCTCGTGTGAGGCATCGGCGATGAAGCGCGCCTGGCGCTCGAACTGCCCACGCAGGCGCTCGGTGAAGCCGTTGAGCGCGACGACCAGCGGCTTCAGCTCGCGCTGCACATCGACCAACGGCAACGGCCTGAGGTCGTCCGGGGCGCGTTCCTGCACGGCCTCGCTGAGCCGGGCCAACGGGCGCAACGCCGCGCTGACGGCCAGCCAGACCAGCACCAGCGCGGCAAGCGCCAGCAAGCCCAGGCGCCACAGCGTGTCGCTCAACAGGCTGCGCGCCATGCGCTCGCGCGCGCCGAGCGTCTCGGCCACGCGAATCTCGGCGATGCCGTTGAGCTCGGGTTCGCTGACCGGCTGCAGCAAGCTCACCAGGCGCACGCCCTGGCCCTGGAACTCGCCGTCGTAGAAGCGCGCCAGCGCCGGGTAGTCGTCGGTGCGACGGACCTCGGCACTCGGTGCGGGCAACTGTTCGTAGCCGCTGACCAGGCGCCCCTCGGTGTCCAGCACCTGGTAGTAGATGCGCCCGGCACTGTCGTAGGCGAAGGTGTCCAGCGCCACATAGGGCACGTTGGCGCGCAGCCTGCCGTCGCTGGTCACCAGCCCCTCGGCGATCGCCCGGGCCGAGGCCAGCAGGGTGCGGTCGTAGGCGGTATCGGCGGCGGCGCGGCCGTTCCAGTAGGCACTCCAGGCCCCGTACAGCAGCAGCGGCGTGAGCAGGATCGCCAGCCGCAGCAGCAGCCGCGCACGCAGGCTGCCGGCCGCCCCGCGCTCAGCCATCGAGCGCCTCGAGCATATAGCCCAGCCCGCGGAAGGTGACGATGCGTACCGGCTGGCCCTCGAGCTTCTTGCGCAGGCGGTGGATGTAGATCTCGATGGCGTCGGCGCTAGCCTCCTCGTCGAGGCCGAATACCTGGGCGGCCAGCTGATCCTTGCTCATCACCCGACCGGGGCGGGCGATCAGCGCTTCCAGCACGCCCTGCTCGCGGGAGGTCAGCGTCAGTGGCTCGTCGGCCAGGCTGAAGCGCCGCGCATCCAGGTCGTAGACCAGCGCGCCGCAACGCTGCTGGCGTTCGCCGCCGCCGACGCTGCGGCGCAGCAGCGCCTTGACCCGCGCTTCCAGCTCAGACAATTCGAACGGCTTGGCCAGGTAATCGTCGGCACCGAGGTTGAGCCCGTGCACGCGATCGCTGACCTCGCCGCGTGCGGTGAGCATCAGTACCGGCAGCGTCTTGCCACGCTCGCGCAGGCGCGCCAGCACCTGAAAGCCGTCGAGCCGTGGCAGGCCGACATCGAGAATCGCCAGCGCATAGTCTTCGCTGGCCAGCGCCAGGTCGGCGGCGACGCCGTCGTCGAGCAGGTCCACGGTCCAGCCGGCGGCGCGCAGGGCCTGGGCCACGCTTTCGGCCAGTGGCGGGTGGTCCTCGACCAAGAGAATGCGCATCTGCCTGCCCTCTGCGATTGCCAACGGAGCGCCAGTGTAGCGGCAGAAATCACCCGACGGCGCGCTGAAAGGCTGGCGAAAGCTTGGCCGCCTAGGATCGCTCGCAGGTGGCTCGACCCACCCCGCGCGGCGCCTGCGCCGCTACAACAAAAACAACAGTGGAGAAAACCGATGCTGACAGCCGTCAGACGTTCCCCCGTCCCTGCCCGCCTCGCCCTTGCCGTGGCCGCCGCCTCGCTGGCGCCCCTTGCCCAGGCCGCATTCATCGAAGACAGCAGCGCGACCCTGCAGACCCACAACATCTACCTGAACCGCGATTTCCGCGAAGGCAGCGGCCAGTCCAAGCGCGAAGAGTGGACCCAGGGTTTCATCCTCGACGTTCAGTCGGGCTTTACCGAAGGCACCGTCGGCGTCGGCCTCGATGCCCTGGGCATGCTCGGCGTCAAGCTGGATTCCGGTGGCGGTCGCGCCGGCACCGACCTCTTGCCGGTACAGGACGACGGCGGCACGCCGGACGAGTTCAGCCGCCTGGGCCTGACCGCCAAGGCCAGGATCGGCGAGACCGAGCTGCGCTACGGCTCGCACATTCCCGAGACGCCGGTGGTCAAGGCCAGCGACAGCCGTACGCTGCCGCAGGTGTTCGAAGGTGCCACCGTCACCTCCACCGATATCGACGGCCTGATCCTGACCGGTGGGCGCCTGGACAAGGTGATCGACCGCTCCTCGACCAATTCCCAGGACCTGCAGCTGAACAACAAGAACAGCCGCTTCGCCAGCGCCGCCGAGGCCGATCACCTGAGCTACGCCGGCGCCGAGTACGCCTTCAACAAGAACCTCACCGGGCGCTACTACTATGGCGAGCTGGATGACATCTATCGCCAGCACTTCTTCGGCCTGCTGGCGGTCAAGCCGCTGAGCGACAACTCCGCGTTGAGCGCCGACCTGCGCGTGATGCTCAGCGACGACAGCGGCGCGGCGAATGCCGGCAAGATCGATAACCAGGCCTGGAACGGCATGCTCGGCTACAGCCTCGGCGGGCACAAGTTCAGCCTCGGCTACCAGCAGATGCGCGGCGACACCGGCTACGCCTACATCGATGGCGGCGACCCCTTCCTGGTCAACTTCGTGCAGATCAACGACTTCGCCAACGCCGACGAGCGCTCCTGGCAGGCCCGCTACGACTACAACTTCGCCGCTGTCGGCATCCCCGGGCTGACCTTCCTGACTCGCTATATCTCCGGTGACAACGCCGAGTACTCAGGCGGCAACAACGGCAGCGAGTGGGAACGCGACTTCGAGTTCAAGTACGTGGTGCAGAGCGGCCCGCTGAAGAACGTCGCGCTGCGCTGGCGCAACGCGATGTTCCGCTCCGACTTCGCCCGCGACGCCGACGAGAACCGTCTGATCGTCAGCTACAGCCTGCCGATCTGGTAAACAGAACAAGAAGAGGACCTTTCGATGAAAACCCGACTCAGCCGTTTTGCCCTGCTGTCGTCCTGCCTGCTGCTCTCCAGCCAGCTCTTGGCCGAACCCAAGCGCCCCGAGTGCATCGCCCCGGCCAAGCCCGGCGGCGGTTTCGACCTGACCTGCAAGCTGGCCCAGAGCGGCCTGAAGGACAGCGGCCTGCTCGAAGCGCCGATGCGCGTCACCTACATGCCCGGCGGCGTCGGCGCGGTGGCCTACAACGCAGTGGTCGCCCAGCGCGCGGACGAACCTGGCACCATCACCGCCTTCTCCAGCGGTTCGCTGCTCAACCTCGCGCAGGGCAAGTTCGGTCGTTACGACGAGAACGCCGTTCGCTGGCTGGCGGCGGTCGGCACCGACTACGGCGCCATCTCGGTGCGTGCCGACGCGCCTTACAAGAACCTCGACGAGCTGATTGCCGCCGTGAAGAAGGACCCGGGCAGCGTGGTGTTCGGCGCCGGCGCCACCATCGGCGGCCAGGACTGGATGCAGACCGCGCTGATCGCCCGCGCTGCCGGGGTCGATCCGAAGAAGCTGCGCTACGTCGCCTTCGAGGGCGGCGGCGAAACGCTCACCGCCATGCTCGGCGGCCATGTGCAGGTCACCAGCAGCGGCCTCGGCGAAGTCACCCCGCAGCTCGACGCCGGCAAGATCCGCATCCTTGCCGTGCTCGCCGACGAGCGTCTACCGGGCAAGCTCGCCGACATCCCCACTGCCAGGGAACAGGGCTACGACATCAGCTGGCCGGTAATCCGCGGCTTCTACATGGGGCCGGAAGTCCCTGACGAGGACTTCAACTGGTGGAAGACCCAGTTCGACACCCTGCTCGCCGACGAGGACTTTGCCAAGCTGCGCGAACAGCGGGACCTGTTCCCGCTGTCGATGACCGGCGACGAGCTGGAAGCCTTCGTCCAGAAGCAGGTGCAGGACTACAAGGCGCTGGCCGGCGAGTTCGGCCTGGTCAAGTAATGCGAACCGGCCCGCGTTCGCGGGCCGCACGGCGGGCCCGGCAGTTGCCGGGTCGCCGAATCCCTGAGGTATCCCGTCATGTACGTACGTGTCTTCGCCGCGGCGTGGCTGCTCGCCTGCGCCGGCCTCGCCCTGCTCGCCTGGGGCTTCGAGGCGCCCTTTGCCTATGACCCGGTCGGGCCGCGCGCCTACCCGCTGCTGCTGTTGCTGATGGCCTGTGGTGCGGCGTGGCTGCTGTTCAAGCCGCACGGTGAGCCGACACCGCCATTCGATCGGCCCAAGGCGCAGCGCGCCGTGCTGTGCGTGCTGGCCCTGCTGGCCTACGCGCTGCTGTTCGAAACCCTGGGTTTCGTCATCAGCACCGCCCTGGCCGGTTTTGCCCTCGGCCTGCTGTTCAACGGTCGCCTGTGGCCCAGCGTGATCAGCGGTACGCTGCTTGGCGTGCTGCTCTACGGGCTGTTCGATTACCTGCTGGACGTGCCGCTGCCGCTCGGCCTGCTGCGTCTGCTGGAGAGCTGATATGGAAACTTTGAATTTCTTGCTGCAGGGCTTCGACGTCGCCACCCGGCCGACCAACCTGCTGGTGGCGCTGTTCGGCGCCTTCGTCGGCACCGTGGTCGGCCTCTTGCCGGGGCTCGGCCCGATCAACGGCGTGGCGCTCTTGCTGCCCTTGGCCTTCGCCCTCGGCCTGCCGCCGGAGACCGCGCTGATCCTGCTCGCCGCGGTGTACCTGGGCTGCGAGTACGGCGGACGCATCTCGGCGATCCTGCTCAACGTGCCGGGTGATGCCGCCGCGGTGATGACCACCCTCGACGGCTACCCGTTGGCACGCCAGGGCAAGGCCGGCATCGCCCTGTCGCTTTCCGCGGTCAGCTCCTTTATCGGCAGCACCATCGCCACCTGCGGGGTGGTGCTGTTCGCCCCGCTGCTGGCCAAGTGGGCGGTGGCCTTCGGCCCGGCGGAATACTTCGTGCTGATGATCTTCGCCATCGCCTGCCTCGGCGGCATGGTCGGCGACAAGCCGGTGAAGACGTTGATGGCCGCGCTGATGGGCCTGGCCCTGGCCACCGTCGGTGTCGATTCCACTACCGGCGTCTACCGCTTCACCTTCGGCAGCGTCAGCCTGTCCGACGGCATCCAGTTCGTCATCGTGGTGATCGGCTTCTTCAGCGTCAGCGAGATCCTCCTGATGCTGGAAAAAACCCACAGCGGGCAGCAGGCGGTGAAGGCCAGCGGCCGGCTGCTGTTCAACTTCAAGGAGTTCTGCCTGACCTTCTTCACCATGGTGCGCAGCGCCGTGGCTGGCTTCGTCATCGGCACCCTGCCGGGCGCCGGGGCGACCATCGCCAGCGCCATGACCTACATGAGCGAGAAGCGCATGGCCGGCGACAAGGGCCGCTTCGGCGATGGCGACCTGCGCGGTCTGGCCGCGCCGGAAGCGGCCAACAACGCTTCGGCCTGTGGCTCGCTGATTCCCATGCTGACCCTCGGCGTACCGGGTTCGGGCACCACGGCGGTGATGATCGGTGCGCTGACGCTGTACAACATCACCCCCGGCCCGCTGCTGTTCGAACAGCAGCCGGACGTGGTCTGGGGTCTGATCGCCTCGCTGTTCATCGGCAACGTGATCCTGCTGGTGATGAACATCCCGCTGGTCGGCCTGTTCTCGCGCATGCTCGCCGTGCCGAACTGGGTGCTGGTGCCGGCGATCACCGTGATCAGCATGGTCGGTGTGTATTCGGTGCACAGCACTACGTTCGACCTAGTACTGATGGTCGGCCTCGGCGTGTTCGGCTACCTGTTGCGCAAGCTGGACTTCCCGCTGTCGGCGCTGATTCTCGGCTTCGTGCTCGGCGAGATGATGGAAGACAACCTGCGCCGCGCATTGTCGATCTCCAACGGTGAGCTGGGCATTCTCTGGGGCAGCCCGATCACCCTGGCGCTGTGGGCGCTGACCGTGGCGATGCTGGCCATGCCGGGGCTGCGCTGGTACCTCAAGCGCCGTCGCGGCAACGTGGTCGAGGCACAGGCCTGACATGCGCCAGCGGCTGCCGGCCTGGTGGGCGACACCACTGATCGGCGCGGTCGGCGGCTGGCTGGCGAGTCTGGCCAACTGGCCACTGCCCTGGATGGTCGGCTCGCTGCTGGCGGTGATCGCGGTGCGCTGCAGCGGCTGGCTGGTGAGTGAGATGCCGCGCGGCCGTCAGGCCGGGCAGTGGATCGTTGCCAGCGCCATCGGCCTGCACTTCACCGGCGAGGTGATGCGCGAGGTGCTGGTGCACTTTGGCGTGATCCTCGCCGGCGCGCTCGGTACCCTGGCGTTGAGCCTGATCGGCATGGCCATCCTCTCGCGCGGCGGCTGCGACCGGGCCACCGCCTACTTCGCCAGCATGCCGGGCGGCGCCAGCGAGATGGTCAACCTGGCCAGCCGCCACGCCGCCCACCCCGGCCGCGTCGCCGCCGCGCACAGCCTGCGCATGCTGCTGGTGGTGCTGCTGATCCCGGCGTTCTTCACCTGGAGCCTGCCGCCGATCCAGGCACCGGCACCGCTACCGGTCGACGGCTTCTGGCTGGCCGTGCTGCTACCGGCCGGCGGTCTGCTGGCCCTGCTCTGGCGCCGGCTCGGCCAGCCCAATCCCTGGATGCTCGGCCCGCTGACCGTCTGCGCGCTGGCCAGCGCCGGGTTCGATCTGCACATCGGCTTGCCGGACGGGTTCGGCCAGGTCGGCCAGTGGCTGATCGGCTCGTCGCTGGCCTGCCACTTCGACCGGGCTTTCTTTCGCAGCGCACCGGCCTTTCTGCTGCGGGTGCTGCTGTTCACCCTCTCGGCCATGCTGGTCGCCGCCGCGCTGGCAGCCGGGCTGGGTTGGCTGACGGCACTGGACCAGACCTCACTGATGCTGGGGATGATGCCCGGCGGCATCACCGAGCTGTGCCTGACCGCCGAGGCGCTGCAGCTGTCGGTGGCGCTGGTGACGGCGGTGCAGGTGCTCAGGTTGTTTCTGGTGATGTTTCTCGCCGAGCCGGTGTTTCGGCTCTGGCAACGAGCCACGCTTTAGCCCGCCGCCCGGCGGGCTCTTTTTTTGTGGCAGCCGCAGGGACAAGGCTTCGTATAGGGTTCGATCGCCGAGGCCATCCAGCGGCAGAGCCGCGCACGTTGCTCTGCACGTTCGAAGAGAAAGTGACCCGGCCCACCAGGCGGCTCGTTGAACGGCAGGACGATGCAGCTCACGGTGGATGGCTTCGACCATCCACCCTACGAGCACACCAAGCCGCAGCCAGCGTCAACCAAAGAACCAATAACAAACACCAATCGCCGCGATCACCCCGGCGAGGTCCGCCAGCAGCGCACAGCCCACCGCATGCCGTGCCCGCTGGATGCCGACGGCGCCGAAATACACCGCCAGCACATAGAAGGTCGTCTCGGTACTGCCCTGCAGCGTCGCGGCGACCAACGCGGGAAAGCTGTCGACGCCATGGTTCTGCATGGTTTCGATCAGCATCGCCCGTGCCGCCGAACCGGAGAACGGCTTGACCAGCGCGGTGGGCAAGGCATCGACGAAGCGGGTGTCCCAGCCGAACGCCTCGACCAGCCAGCGGATGCCGTCCAGGCCGAACTCCAGCGCACCGGAGGCGCGCAGGGCACCGACCGCCACCAGCATCGCCACCAGGTAGGGCAACAGGCTCTTGGCCACGTCGAAGCCTTCCTTGGCGCCTTCGACGAAGCTTTCGTAGACCGGCACCTTGCGCAGCGCGCCGACCATCACGAAGACGATGATCAGGCCGAACAGCGTGAGGTTGCCGAGCAGCGAGGACAACGACGCCAACGCGGTCGCCGAGAGCCCGGCGAGCAGCGCCATGAAGCCACCGAGCAACAGCGCCCCGGGCACCAGGTAGGCCAGCACCACCGGGTCCCAGAGGCGCAGGCGCTGCATTACGGCCACCGACAGCAGGCCGGCCAGCGTCGAGGCGCTGGTCGCCAGCAGGATCGGCAGGAACACCAGGGTCGGATCATCGGCGCCCTGCTGCACGCGGTACATGAAGATCGACACCGGCAGCAGGGTCAGCGAAGAGGCGTTGAGCACCAGAAACAGGATCTGGGCGTTGCTCGCAGTGCTTTCCGACGGGTTGAGCGTCTGCAGGGCGCGCATGGCCTTGAGCCCGATCGGCGTGGCGGCGTTGTCCAGGCCGAGGCCGTTGGCGGCGAAGTTGAGGGTGATCAGGCCCAGCGCCGGATGGCCCGGCGGCACCTCCGGCATCAGCCGACGAAACAGCGGGCCGAGCAGCCGCGCCAGGGCTTCGACCAGGCCGGCCTTCTCGGCGATACGCAGGAACCCCAGCCACAGCGTCAGGGTGCCGAACAGCAGGATCATCACTTCCACGGCCAGCTTGGCCATGGCGAACAGGCTTTCGACGAGGGCGGCAAAGACGCCGGGATCGCCGCCCACCAGCCAGCGCGCCAGCGCAGCCAAGGCGGCAACGATGAAGAATCCCAGCCAGAGGCCGTTGAGCATGACGTTCTCCTTTGCGAGTGCCGGCGATGATAGCGGCCCGCAAGGAGGAATGATGACGGTGATGCGAAGAAAGGGACTGGCTGCGCGCCGGAGCGGTCGTTCAAGCCGCTCCGGCGGCAGCGCCTGCCGAACCTGGTCCGTTACCGGAGGCACCCCCTGTACCCCTAGATCGCTCCGCCAGGCAGAGCAACCCGACCCCCTGGTTCATCCCGTACGGGATCTGTCCCTGTGAGCAACCCGGTCAGGGGAAGCTCCTCTGTCGAAGGATGCGGCTGCATCCTTCGGAAAGACTGGCATCCTATGCCGCTGCAGCTCCCTGGCCCGAGCCGCCCGAAGGCGGCTCATACGCGTGGTCAGACTCGCGGCCCGCGACCCCGTCCGAAGATCAGCGAAGCGACGAACAGCACCAGGAAAACCACGAACAGGATCTTGGCGATACCCGTTGCGGTGCCGGCGATACCACCGAAGCCCAATACCGCGGCGATGATGGCGATGATCAGGAAGGTAATGGCCCAACTCAGCATGGCGTGACTCCTCTTGCTACGGAACTGATTGCGAACTGCTCGCCGATCGTCCTTGGCCGTGCTTCATCCTTCTCTCAGAACACCCAACGCTGCTCCGAGCGCAGCGAGCGATAGTCCAGCGACTGCGGCGCTTGACCGGTTCGCGTGATCTCGATTGGTTGAGCGTCGTACATGCCGATTCGTTCCGCTGCCTGCGGCGCTTCCTGACCAACTGGCTGGGAAAGCGGACGCTCGGCGCCCATGATCAGGACAACCACGGCAGCGGTGAGGAAACCTTTGCTGGCTAGGGAAAAGCGGGCTTCGCGGTTCATCCTCAACTCCTTCTAAGCATGGGGTACGTGCAATTGCGTTTGCAGAACACATTGCAGTAGCCGTGCCAGAAGCTATTTGAAGATTTTTCCTTTATTTTTCAATAGGTTGTAAATACACATCGATCAGCCCGCCAGCGTAAATTGCAAGAGCCCCCTATGGGGCCCGTGCATTTTGCAAGCCTTCAGCCAAAGCTGTTCTTCAGCTGCAGCATGCGCTGGTGGCAGGCGCGCAGTTTCGGCAGCTCGACCGCGAGCAGCGCGCGGACGTCCGGCTCGGCTCCGTCGCAGGCGCTCTCGAAGGCCTCGAGGATGCGCTCCTCGGCATGCAGCAGCTGCTCGACATAGGCCTTCGAACGATCGCCGATATGCGCCCGGGTGTCGGCATAGAGTTCACGCAGCCGCCCGAGCGCGGTGCCACCCGCGGCGGGTTGCGCATGGTTGGCGGCTACCTTGACGGCCAGCGCCTGGATGATCTGGGTCTTGGCCTGCGCCATGTCGCGGAACAGGTGCTGCAGCTCGACATCCTTTACTTCATCGATGGCGTGCTGGTAGAAACGCTGGCCGTCGCGGGTGATCTCGATCAGTTCGTTGAGCTGCTGGACGTTGGTGTTCATGCGATCCTCCTCGAATATGCGCGTTGGTCTCGGCACGCGAAGTGCCGCTGAGTGTTCGACCTCGCCAGCCGGCGATGGCTCCGCGCCGCGGCGCGCCGGCTCGAGACGCCAGATGACACGCCGTAGCGCTTGCGACGCTCGGACCGTGCAACTTGCAAGACTTTTCGTAGACTAAGCACTCGCGCTGGCGGGCGAGACGCCAGCGGCACCTCTCTTTTCCCTTTTCATCGCCTTGCTGACTGGAGCGTTCATGGAGCAGACCACGGAAACCGGCGGACGTATTCTTCTGGTGGATGACGAAGCGGCGATCCTGCGCACCTTCCGCTATTGCCTGGAGGATCGCGGCTATACCGTGATGACCGCCGCCAGCGCCGCACAGGCCGAAGCCATCCTGCAGCGCCAGGTGTTCGACGTCTGCTTCCTCGACCTGCGCCTGGGCGAAGACAACGGTCTCGACGTACTGCAGATCATGCGCACGCTGGCACCCTGGATGCGGGTGGTGATCGTCACCGCACACTCAGGCGTGGACACCGCCGTCGATGCCATGCAGGCCGGCGCTGCCGACTACCTGCTCAAGCCATGCAGCCCTGAGCAGCTGCGGCTGTCGGCAGCCAAGCAACTGGAAGTGCGGCAGATGGCTGCCCGTCTCGAGGCGCTCGAGGGGCAGGTCCAGCAGCGTAGCGACGCGCTCGGCTCGCACAGTCCGGCCATGATGGCCGTGCTGGAAACCGCCAGGCAGGTCGCCGA
This sequence comes from Stutzerimonas balearica DSM 6083, assembly GCF_000818015.1. NCBI lineage: Bacteria > Pseudomonadati > Pseudomonadota > Gammaproteobacteria > Pseudomonadales > Pseudomonadaceae > Stutzerimonas > Stutzerimonas balearica. The sequence continues at coordinate 294,956 of NZ_CP007511.1, read as the reverse complement.
TACCGACGCCAACATCCTCATCCTCGGCGAGTCCGGCACTGGCAAGGGCGAACAGGCGCGCGCCATCCACACCTGGAGCCGGCGTTCGAAGAAGGCCTTCGTCACCATCAACTGCCCCTCGCTGTCGGCGGACCTGATGGAGAGCGAGCTGTTCGGCCATAACCGCGGCGCGTTCACCGGGGCGACCGAAAGCACCCTGGGTCGGGTCAACCAGGCCGACGGCGGCACGCTCTTCCTTGACGAAATCGGTGACTTCCCGCTGGCGCTGCAACCCAAGCTGCTGCGCTTCATCCAGGACAAGGAATACGAGCGCGTCGGCGACCCGGTGACGCGTCGCGCCGACGTACGCATCCTCGCGGCGACCAACCTCAACCTCGAGGAAATGGTGCGCGAGGGCAAGTTCCGCGAAGACCTGCTCTATCGCCTGAACGTCATCACGCTCAACCTGCCGCCGATGCGCGAGCGGCCCGAAGACGTGATGCCGCTGGCCGAGCGTTTCCTCGCCTCTTTCGTCAAGAACTACGGGCGGCCGGCCCGCGGCTTCACCGATGAGGCGATTGCCGCGCTGAAGACCTATCGCTGGCCGGGCAACGTGCGCGAGCTGCGCAACGTCATCGAGCGCGCCAGCATCATCTGCCCGCAGCAGATGATCGAGGTTCACCACCTCGGGCTCGGCGAGCAGGCGGGCAGCAATGCCCCGCGCATCGGCGAACCGATGAGCCTCGAGGCGCTCGAGCGCGCCCATATCGCCGGCGTGCTGAGCACCAGCGGCACCCTCGAGCAGGCAGCGCGCATCCTCGGCATCGACGCCTCGACGCTGTACCGAAAACGCAAGCAGTACGGCCTATGAAACTGCACATGAAGCTTCGAACCCGGCTGTTTCTCGGGTTCTCGGCACTGATGACCGTAGCCCTGCTCGGGTTGATGCTGGCGCTGGTCAGCGTGATGCAGATGGCCAAGAGCCAGGAGCGCCTGATCGGCGACAATTTCACCGCCATCGAACTCAACCAGCAGATGCGCCATGCCCTGGGCAACATGCTGCTCGGGCGGATGCATGCCGAGACCGATGTGGCGCTGCTGGAGCGTGAGCAGGCCAAGTTCGAGGCGCTGCTGGAGCAGCGCCTCGGCGAGAGCACGAGCGCCGAGCAGGAGCGGGACCTGCGCGAGATCAGCGCGGCGTTCGCCCGTTTCGTCGAGCAGCTCACGGTGCCGCACAGCGCCGACTGGACGACCGCGGACGACCAGGCGTTGGGCGATGCCTTCTCCGCCGTGCGCGAGCGCCTGCTGGAGGTGCAGAACCGCGCCTATCAGCACATCCGCGAAATGGAGGAGCACAGCCGCGATCGCGCCATTCTACTGGCCGGCGTGCTGGGCCTGACCGGCGTAGCCGTGCTGCTGATCGGCTTCATTACCGCGCACGGTTTCGCGCGCCGTTTCGGCGAGCCGATCGAGCGGCTGTCCGCCGCCGCCGACCAGATCGGCCGCGGCGACTTCAACATTGCCCTGCCGAGCTCGCCGATCGCCGAGCTGTCCTCGCTGAGCCGGCGCTTCGGGCTCATGGCCCAGGCGCTGCACGAATTCAAGCAAACCAACGTGGAAGCCCTGGTCAACGGCCAGCAGCGCCTGCAGGCGCTGCTCGACAGCATCGATGACGGCCTGCTGATCATCGATCGCGAGGGCCGCCTGGAGCACGCCAACCCGGTCGCGCAACGCCAACTGGCGTGGGAGGAGGAGCACCTCGGCGCGCGTGTCGGCGAGGCGCTCGACGCACCGGAACTCGACCAGGCGACCCGCCAGGTGCTGGACGACAAGCCGCTGGCCGCGCCCCCGCAGGACCTGGTCATCGAGGCCGATGGCGAGCGGCGCCTGCTCGCCTGGCGCATGAGCCCGGTCAGCCATCACGACGGCAGCATCAGCGGCGCCGTGATGGTGCTGCACGATGTCACCGACCAGCGCACCTTCGAGCGGGTGCGCAACGAGTTCGTCCTGCGCGCCTCTCACGAGCTGCGAACCCCGGTCACCGGCATGCAGATGGCCTTTAGCCTGCTGCGCGAACGCTTGAAGTTTCCCGAGGGCAGCCGCGAATCGGACCTCCTGGTCACAGTGCACGAGGAAATGCAGCGGCTGGTCCGGCTGATCAACGACCTGTTGAACTTCTCGCGCTATCAGAGCGGCCAGCAGAAGCTCGAGCTGGTCCAGTGCGACATTGCCGAGCTACTGGAGGGCGCGCGTCAGCGCTTCCTGACGCCTGCCGCCGAACAGGACATCACGCTCACCCTGGAGGTACAGGCGCCGCTGCCGAGCATGCTGCTCGACCGTCAGCAGATCGACCGGGTGCTGGACAACCTGTTGAGCAATGCGCTGCGCCATACCCCCAAGGGCGGCGAGGTGCGATTGCTTGCCCGCCATCATGGCGAGCGGATCATTCTCAGTGTCGAAGACAATGGAGAGGGCATTCCCTACAGCCAGCAGGCGCGGATCTTCGAGCCCTTCGTGCAGATCGGCCGCCGGCGTGGCGGGGCCGGACTGGGGCTTGCCTTATGCAAGGAAATCGCCCAGCTGCATGGTGGGCGGATTGGCGTGCACTCGCGGATCGGCCACGGCACCATCTTCTACGTCGCGCTGCCCATCTGACGGCGCCCGTTCGAGGAGACCCCATGCCGAGTCTGAATCCCAGCGCGCAGCAGCTGGCCCACTATGCCGAGGCAATGCCCGCCGGCACGCCGGTGCTGATGCTCAACCTGCTGCGCTATCACGCCGAGGCCAACTACCCCTCGGGCAGCGCGCATGCAGCCTGCAGCGGCCGCGAGGCCTACGCCCGCTACAGCCGTACCGCGCTGGCCAAGGTCAAGGCCGCTGGCGGCGAGGTAACGCTGATGGCCCAGGCCCACGCTGCGCTCATCGCCCCGGCGGACGAGCAGTGGGACGACATTCTGTTGGTCAGCTATCCGTCCAGGGAAGCCTTTCTGGCCATGCTCGCCGACGAGGAATATCGCGCCGCCACGGTACATCGCACGGCGGCCCTGGCCGATTCGAGGCTGATCGGCGCGACGCGGCGCTAGGCCTTAGCGCTGCGCCTCTAGGGCGGCGAGAATCGCCGCGGTTTCGGCATCGGGCATGCCGTCGAAGCGCGCCGGCCGATATTTCATCTGGAAAGCGGCGACCACGTTGCGCGTTTCTTCGTCGAGCATCCCGTGCCGCGGCACCCGGTAGCCCTGCTGCGCCAGTTGCGTCTGGAACCATTCGGTAGCCGGCAGCGCACGACTGAAGACTTCACGGTGCGCGGCGACCAGCCGGGCGTCCGGCCAGGGCAGCAGCCCGGCATCGGCCAGGCGCTTCCAGGGAAACAACGGACCAGGGTCCACCTTGCGCTGCGCCGCGATGTCGCTGTGGCCGATGATCGCCCCCGCTTTCAGCCCGTGGCGCTGCATGATGTCCTTGAGCAAGAGGATCAAGGCATCGATCTGCGGCTCCGGGTAGGGGTACCAGAGCCGACGGCCGTCGGCGGTCTGCTCATAGCCCGGATTGACCAGCTCGATACCGATGGAACTGGAGTTCAGCCAGGTTCGGCCCTGCCATTCGCTCTCGCCGGCATGCCAGGCACGGCGATTCTCGTCGACCAATCGATAGATCTTCGCCGGTGCCCGGTCGATCAGGTAATGGCTGCTGACCTCGCCCCGAGAGAGCAGCTCGAGGGAGTGCTCGAAATCGGTCGAGGTGTAGTGCAGAACGATGAACTGGGCGCGGCTGTCCTGGGCGACCGCGCTGTAGCGCGTGTCGATTTCCGGGCCGCTGGCGCAGCCGGCGAGCAACAGCAGCAGGGCAACAAGGCCGAAGGCTTTCATGGGTGACCTCTGGTCGACGACTGGATGACGCAGATAGGCGACGGGGCGCGGATTATACGTGCCGGGCCGCTGCCATCCCAGGCAACCCGTCAGCCCGCCTCGATCCGATTGCGCCCGGCGCGCTTGGCTCGATACAGGGCCTGGTCGGCCCGTTCGAAGGCCTGCTCGCCATCGTCCTCCCCGCTGAAGGCGGTAACGCCGGCGGAAAAGGTCACCTGCACCCGTTCGCCCTTGAAGTGGAACGGGCAAGCCTCGATCGCCGTCCGCAGCGCTTCCAGCACACCCTGGCCAGCGGCGATGGCGGTCGCCGGCAGCAACAGGACGAACTCCTCGCCGCCGAAACGGGCGATGAAGTCGGTCTTGCGCAGCCGCTTGCGCAACTCGGTGGCGATGATACGCAGCACGCGGTCGCCGGCGAGATGGCCGAAGTCGTCATTGATACGTTTGAAATGGTCGATATCGATGACTGCCAGCAGCAGGTCCCCGCCATAGCGCTGCCAGCGCGACACCTCGATCTCCAGGCGCTCGCTCCAGGCGGCGCGGTTCGGCAGGCCGGTCAGTGAATCCTCCAGCGCTTTCTGCCGCTGCTCGGAGAGGTTTTCACGCAGGCCGCGCGCCGCCTCTTCGAGCACACCGACCCGGGTGACCAGCTGCTGCAGGCGCTCGCCGAGCGCCTGTTCCTGCTCGCTGCGCTGTTGCTTGTAGCAGTCGACGGTGTGCAGCAGCCCGTCCAGGCGCGTCTGCACTGCCTGCTTCAGGCTGGCCAGATCGGTGGCCTGGTGCATGCTGGTCTGCAGGCCGCCGACCTGCTCGCGCAGCTGGGTGTCCAGGACATCCGCCGCTTCCCGCCCCTGGGTATGCCCCTGGTGAGCGGCGGCCAGGCTGTTCTGCATCGCCACCAGGCGCTCGTTGAGCGTCTGCAGGTAGGCCTCGAACTCGCGCTGGCTCTGGTCGCTGACCGCGACCATCAGCCCGGCGAGGTCGTCGAGCACCGGGACCAGTTCGTACCAGTTGAGGCCGTGCTGAATGCGTACCCGCAGGGCCTCGGCCTGCGGCTGCCGGTGCTCGGGCAGCCGCAGCGCATCGAGCAGGCTACGCAGCGTGCTCTCGACGTGCTCGGCAATCGCGCTATAGGGCTGATCCGGCGATTCGGGCAGGGCGTAGTCGGCCGCACTGGCGGCCTGGAAGACCACGGGCTCGGCCGGTACCGTCGGGGCTGCCGTGTCCGGGGCGGCGTCGGCGTCGGCGTCGGCGTCGGCGTCGGCAGATTGCTCTACCACTTCGGCCGCCAGCGACAATGGCGTCGGTGCCACGTCCGGGCCCGGCTCGTCCAGCGGAGGTGGTGAGGCTGGCTCTTCGGCCAGCACGGGCGTAATTGGCTCGCCCAACACGCCGTCTGCCTCGTTGCGTTTGCCGAACAGGCGCCGCAGCAGTCCCGGCGCCGGTTCCGGCTGACGGACCTGCAGCGCCTGCGCCTGCAGCGCGCCGAGTTCCCCGATCAGCGACGGCAGCTCGCGCAGCTGGGATGCACGGCGGTCCAGCTGTTTGCCAAAGCGCTTGAGCGCCCGCCGAACCTCGCCCGGCAGTTCCAGGGCCAGCAACTGAGCCACCAGGCGCTGCAGCGCTTCATGCAAGCGCAGGCTGCGCTCATGGCGGTGCCGCTCGGAATCCAGCACGGCCTTTTCCAGGCGCGGCACCAGCACGTCGAGCCCGCTGTCGAGATCACCGTCCCGCAGGATCTCGCGCATCTTCCTCAGGCACTGCTCGACTCCCGGGTCGGCGCCCTCGACCGCCAGGCTGCTGCGGACCAGGCTGCGCCGCAACAGGTCCAGGCGCTGCTCCCAGCGCGCCTCCTGGCGCTCCTGCTGCTCCAGCAGCTGCAAATACTTTTCCCGCCAGCGCTGCTCTTCTACGGTCATCCGGCTTGCTCCTGCTTGGCCGGCAGAGCCTGCGCATGCAGCGCGTCGGGCAGGCGGATCTCCACCGCCACCGGCAGATGATCGGATATCGGCAACGGCAGCACTTCCACCCTTTCCAGCGCCAGGCCGGGGCTGAGCAGGATATGGTCGAGACAGCGCTGCGGGCGCCAACTGGGAAAGGTCGCCTGCACCTGCGGCGCCAGCAGACCGAGATCACGCAACGGCGACACTTCCAACAGCTCGGTGGCGTGGGTGTTCATGTCGCCCATGAGCACGACATGCCGACAATCGCCGATCAGTTCGCGGATATAGGCCAGTTGGCGGGCTCGCACACGACCACCGAGCGCCAGGTGCATCACCACGACCATCAGCGCGTCGGGTGTGTCACCAAAGCGCAACAGGATGGCGCCACGCCCGGATGGCCCGGGCAGCGGGTGATCTTCCAGTTCGCGCGGCTGCAGGCGACTCAGGACACCATTGCTGTGCTGGGCGAAACGCCCGAGGTTGCGGTTTAGCTGCTGATACCAGTAGGGAAAAGCACCCAGGTGAGCCAGACGCTCGACCTGGTTGATGTAATCGGAGCGCAGGCTGCCGCCATCGACCTCCTGCAGCGCAACGAGGTCGTAACCTTCGAGCAACTCGCCGATTCGCTGCAGGTTGATCGCACGCCCGGAATGCGGCAACAGGTGCTGCCAGCTGCGCGTCAGATAGTGACGGTAGCCTTCGGTGCTGATACCAACCTGGATATTGAAACTGAGCAAGCGCAGCCGGCCGTCGCGGGGCAGACCGCTGCGATCAAGGCAATGCGGGTTGACCTGGGCCTGCCCGGCCCTGGCCGCCCGCGTGGCGCTCCAGCGGCGCAACATGGTGGTTTACTGCGCCGAACGCTCTTTCTCGATGAGGAAGTCGGCCACCTGCAGGGTGCGCTCCGGGCCACCGGCCGAGCCCAGATCGAAGCGGTATTTGCCATTGACGATCATTACTGGAACGCCGCTGATCTGGTAAGCCATGCCCAGCTTCTTGGCCTGTTCGACGCGGCTCTTCACGCCAAAGGAGTTATAGGCTTTGAGAAAGGCGTCCCGGTCGACCCCCTGGGTCTGGAGGAAGTCGGCCATTGCCTCGGGCGTAGCCAGCTTGTTGCCCTGCTCGTGGTAGGCGCGGAACACGGCGTCGTGCACCTTGCGCTCGACACCCATGCTTTCCAGCGCGATGAACATCTGCCCGTGCGCGTTCCAGACGCCGCCAAACATCGCCGGGATGCGCTTGAAGGCGACATCATCGGGAAGCTGCTCGACCCACGGATTGATCGTCGGCTCGAACTTGTAGCAGTGCGGGCAGCCGTACCAGAACAGCTCGACGACCTCGATCTTGCCGGGCTCGGAAACCGGTACCGGGCTTTTGAGCTCGACATACTCCTGGCCGGCCTGGAAGTCGGCAGCTACGGCCGGCAGGCCGAACAGGCTGCAGGTAGCCAGAACGGCGGCGAGTACGAGTTTGCGCATGGAAGACTCCTTGACCCTCAGAACGTTTGCGCGACAGGCTCCTATAAAACGCGGCAGCTCGCCAGCGTTTTCCGCCGGTCGCGTGCACGACATTCTAGAGCCGGACGCAGAATGCAAAAAGGGCGGCCGGACTCGCGTCCGACCGCCCTTTTCAGGCTAGCCCGCTACGATCAGTGCAGGCCCTGGATGTAGCTGGACAGCGCTTCGATGTCCTTGTTGCTCAGCTTGGCGGCAATGTTGCGCATGATCATCGTGTCGCCATCGTTGGTACGGTTGCCCTCACGGAAATCGGTGAGCTGCTTGGCCACGTAGGCCGCGTGCTGACCGCCGAGTTTCGGGAAGCCCGCCGCCTCGATGCCGACGCCGTTCGGCGCGTGGCAACCGGTGCAGGCCGGCATGCCGACATCGACCTTGCCGCCACGGAACAGCTTCTCGCCCTGCTTGACCAGTTTGGGATCGGCCATGCCGACAGTCATCTTCTGGCTGGAGAAGTAGGCGGCGATATCCGCAAGATCCTGATCGCTGTACGGATCGAGCAGCCCGGTCATCTCCAGCACCTTGCGGCCGACGCCTTCAGGCGCACCCGGGGTGCTGCCGGCCTTGATGTCCTGCAATTGCTTGAGCAGATAGCGCTCGCCCTGACCGGCGAGCTTGGGGAAATTCGGGGCCGCGCTGTTGCCATCGGCACCGTGGCAGGCGCCACACACTGCAACTTTGCCCTGCCCGGCTTCGGCGTTTCCAGCCGCGTGGGCCATACCGGTGATGCCAAGGGTCAACAGCAGACTCACGAGTATTTTGTTCATCAGCTCATCCAACTACGGCTAAAGGTTTGTGGTGTTCTCGGGCCGCGCATACCGGCGAGGTCATGACGGCGCTCGTTATGGACGCACCGGGCAGCGTTCCGCCAGGGCGGCTGCGGCTGTTCGGCACCGCATCGGCGCGCATGTGCCAAGGCTCCAGAGAGCAAAGCGCACACAAAATCCGCGGCATTATATACTCCCGCTTGCGAAACGGAAATGAACCATTGCCGCACCCCCTGCGCCGCCACCGGACTCCCCATGCCCCCGAAGAACCCGATTCTCGGCCTCTGCCAGCAGGCCAGCTTTCTCATCAGCGCCGCCAAGGTGGACCAGTGCCCCGCCGACGAAGGCCGCGAGGTCGCCTTTGCCGGTCGTTCCAATGCCGGCAAGTCCAGCGCGCTCAATACGCTGACCCACGCCAACCTCGCGCGCACCTCGAAGACTCCCGGCCGCACCCAGCTGCTCAATTTCTTTCGACTGGATGACGAACGTCGGCTGGTCGACCTGCCCGGCTACGGCTATGCAAAGGTTCCGATTCCGCTGAAACAGCACTGGCAACGGCACCTTGAAGCCTACCTGGGTAGCCGGGAAAGCCTGGTCGGCGTGTTTCTGATGATGGATATCCGCCACCCGCTGACCGAGTTCGACCGGATGATGCTCGACTGGTCCGGCGCCGCCGAGATGCCGCTGCACATCCTGCTGACCAAGTCCGACAAGCTGGCCTTCGGCGCGGCAAAGAATGCCCTGCTGGCAATCCAGCGAGACATCCGCAAGGGTTGGGGCGAAAGCGTCAGCGTGCAGCTGTTTTCCGCGCCCAAACGTCAGGGCGTAGACGAAGCGCAGCAGGTGCTGGCCAGCTGGCTGGGGCTGGAAGAGCCGGCCGACAGCGGCCAAGAGACAGGCGCATAAGCGGGCGCCTGTCTCACTGCCGCGCCAGGCCCGAACGGGATGCAAGGCCCCACGCCAAGCAGAAATGCATCGGCGCCAGATGCTGGTTCAGCGCCGATCATCCTTCCTCGGCCAACCGGGCGGGTTGACGCCGCTGAACGGCGCCCGCCCAGCCCGCCCACTCAATCGCGATAAGCCTCCACCGGCACGCAGGCGCAGAACAGATTGCGGTCGCCATAGACGTTGTCCACGCGGTTCACCGCCGGCCAGTACTTATGCGCACGGGCATGGGCGCTTGGCGTTACCGCCTCGGCGATGCTGTAGGGGCGATCCCAGTCGCCGATCACGTCGGCCAGGGTGTGCGGGGCGCGCACCAGCGGGTTGTTGTCTGCCGGCCACTGGCCTTCCTGCACCTTGGCGATCTCGGCGCGGATGCTCAACATGGCTTCGACGAAGCGGTCGAGCTCGGCCTTCGACTCGCTTTCGGTCGGCTCGATCATCAGCGTGCCGGGCACCGGGAAGGACATGGTCGGCGCGTGGAAGCCGTAGTCCATCAGACGCTTGGCGACATCTTCCTCGCTGATGCCGGTCTCGGCCTTCAGCGGTCGCAAGTCGAGGATGCACTCGTGCGCAACCCTGCCGTTGCGTCCGCTGTATAGCACCGGGAAGGCGCCACCCAGACGGTTGGCCAGGTAGTTGGCGTTGAGGATCGCCACTTCAGTGGCATCACGCAGGCTCGGCCCCATCATGGCGATGTACATCCAGCTGATCGGCAGGATGCTCGCGCTACCCCAGGGCGCCGCGCTGACTGCACCATTGCCCGGCTGAGGCCCCTCGAGATCGACCACCGGATGGTTGGCAACGAAGGGCGCCAGATGCGCCTTGACGCCGATCGGCCCCATGCCAGGGCCGCCGCCGCCATGCGGGATGCAGAAGGTCTTGTGCAGGTTCATGTGCGAGACATCGGCGCCGATGTCCGCCGGACGCGCCAGCCCGACCTGCGCGTTGAGGTTGGCGCCGTCCATGTAGACCTGGCCGCCCTGGGCGTGGATCGCCGCGCAGATCTCGCGCACGTTCTCCTCGTAGACGCCGTGGGTCGACGGATAGGTGATCATCAGACAGGACAGCCGCTCGCCAGCCTCGGCGGCCTTGCGCTTGAGGTCCTCCAGGTCGACGTTGCCGGCCTTGTCGCAGTCGACGATGACCACCTTCATGCTGGCCATCTGGGCCGAGGCCGGGTTGGTGCCATGCGCCGACGAGGGAATCAGGCAGACGTCGCGCTGCGGCTCGCCGCGGCTCTCGTGATACTTGCGAATCGCCAGCAAACCGGCGAACTCGCCCTGGGCGCCGGAGTTGGGCTGCATGCTGATGGCGTCGAAGCCGGTGATCACGCACAGCCAGCGCTCGAGCTCGTCGATCATCAGCCGGTAGCCGACCGCCTGCTCGCGCGGAGCGAAGGGGTGCACGTTGGCGAATTCCGGCCAGGTGATCGGGATCATCTCGCTGGTGGCATTGAGCTTCATGGTGCAGGAGCCGAGCGGAATCATCGCCTGGTTCAGCGCCAGGTCCTTGTTCTCGAGCTGCTTGAGATAGCGCAGCATCTCGGTCTCGCTGTGGTGCGCATTGAACACCGGGTGGGCCAGGTAGCCGCTGGTGCGCTGCAGCTCATCCGGGATGCCGCTGGGCAGCTCCCCGGCATCGAGTTCGGCGAGGTCCAGACCATGGTCAGCGCCGAGGAAGATCGCCAGCAACTGCTCGACGGTCGCTTCGGAGCAGGTTTCGTCGAGGCTCACGCCGAGCTTGCCGCGGCCCAGCACACGCAGATTGATGCGCGCCGCCACGGCGCTCTCGATGATCGCAGTCTGCGCACCGCCGACCTCGAGCGTCAGGGTGTCGAAGAAGTGCTGGTTGAGCCGCACGACACCCTTGCGCTCCAAGCCGGCAGCCAGCAGGCAGGTCAGCCGATGCACCCGCTGGGCGATACGCTTGAGCCCTTCCGGCCCGTGGTAGACGGCGTAGAAACCGGCGATGTTGGCCAACAGCACCTGCGCGGTGCAGATGTTCGAATTGGCTTTCTCGCGGCGGATATGCTGCTCTCGCGTCTGCAGCGCCATGCGTAGTGCGGTGTTGCCGCGCGCGTCCTTGGACACGCCGATGATGCGTCCGGGCATCGCGCGCTTGTAGTCGTCACGGCTGGCGAAGTAAGCCGCATGCGGACCACCATAGCCCATCGGCACACCGAAACGCTGCGTCGAGCCCAGCACCACATCGGCGCCCAGTTCACCCGGCGGGGTCAGCAGCAGCAGGCTGAGCAGATCGGCCGCGACGCAGGCCAGCGCCTGGCCGGCGTGCAGCTGCTCGATGAACGGGCGCAGGTCGCGGATCTCGCCGTGGGTATCCGGATATTGCAGCAGGGCACCGAACACTTCCTGCTGGGCCAGTTCTTCCAGCGGAGCGACCGTCAGCTCGAAGCCGAAGGCCTCGGCGCGGGTCTGCACCACCGAAATGGTTTGCGGATGGCAGTTCTCGTCGACGAAGAAGCGATTGCTCTTGCTCTTGGCGACACGCCTGGCCAGGGTCATCGCCTCGGCGGCAGCGGTCGCCTCGTCGAGCAGCGAGGCATTGGCCAGATCGAGCCCGGTCAGGTCGATGACCATCTGCTGGTAGTTCAGCAGCGCCTCCAGCCGCCCCTGGGCGATCTCGGGTTGATAGGGCGTGTAGGCGGTATACCAGCCGGGGTTCTCCAGCACGTTGCGCAGGATGACAGCAGGCGTGAGCGTACCGTGGTAGCCCATGCCGATCAGGCTGGTCCACAACTGGTTCTGCTCGGCATAGCCACGCAGCTTCGCCAACGCGGCCGGCTCGTCGAGCGCAGCGGGCAGCGCCAGCTCACCCTGCAGACGGATGGCCGGCGGTACCGTCTCGTCGATCAGCTGATCGCGGCTGCCCAGGCCCAGGGCCTCGAGCATCGCCTGTTGCTCGCTGGCATCCGGCCCGAGGTGGCGCCGCAGGAAGGCGTCAGGTTGCTGAAGTTGTGAAAGATTCGGCATATGCGGCATGGCGGTACTCTCAAAAACCGAAAGCCCCGACGAAGCGGGGCTTTTGCATGGAATCAGGCTTGTGCGCAGGCGGCCTCGTAGGCGGCGGCGTCAAGGAGCTTTTCGAGCTCCGCCGGGTCGCTCGGCTGCAGTCGGAAGAACCAGCTGCCATAGGGATCGCTGTTGACCTGCTCGGGCGAGTCGGTGAGTTGTTCGTTCACCGCGATCACCTCGCCGGAGACCGGCGCGTAGATGTCCGACGCAGCCTTCACCGACTCGACGACCCCGGCCTCCTGGCCGGCGCTCAGGGTGCGGCCGACTTCCGGCAGCTCGACGAAGACCACGTCGCCCAGCGCCTCCTGGGCGTGGTCGGAAATGCCGACGCTGATGCTGCCGTCAGCTTCGAGGCGGGCCCACTCATGGCTGGAGGCGTAACGCAGATCGCTGGGGATGTTGCTCATCTTGTAAGGTCCTCAAGGCTGTCGACAGTGGGTGACGCGGTTGGCGCGAGACGTCTGCCGAATTTACACCAGTACCTTGCCGTGACGCACGAAGGTCGGCTGCACCACGCGTACCGGATACCACTTGCCGCGAATCTCGACCTCGGCGCGCTCGCCGGTGCCGGCCGGCACCCGCGCCAGGGCGATCGACTTGCCAAGCGTAGGCGAGAAACTGCCGCTGGTGATTTCACCATCGCCCAGCCCGGCGACCCGCACAACCTGGTGCGCGCGCAGGACGCCACGCTCTTCGAGAACCAGGCCGACGAGCCGTGGCAGATCGCCCGCAGCGCGTTGCTGCTCGAGCGCCTGGCGGCCGACGAAATCCCGCTCGGCTGGCTCCCAGGCCACCGTCCAGCCCATGTTCGCGGCAAGCGGCGAGACGTCTTCGTCCATATCCTGGCCGTACAGATTCAGGCCGGCTTCCAGGCGCAAGGTGTCGCGCGCGCCCAGGCCGATCGGCGGAATGCCGGCGCCCACCAGTTCGCTGAGAAAGTCCGGCGCCTGCTCGGCCGGCAGAATGATCTCCAGGCCATCTTCGCCGGTATAGCCGGTACGACCGATGAACCAGTCTCCCTCGGCGAGCCCCTGGAAGGGCTTGAGCTGCTCGATCAGGCTGGCACGGTTCTGGTCGACCAGCTCGGCGGTACGCTCGCGGGCGCTGGGCCCCTGGATCGCCAGCATGGCGAGCTCCGGTCGCTCGCGGATCTCTACCGCGAACCCCTCGGCCTGCCGCTGCATCCAGGCAAGGTCCTTCTCGCGGGTGGCGGCGTTGACCACCAGGCGATAGCCCCAGTCGGTGAGGTAGACGATCAGGTCGTCGACCACTCCGCCGCGCTCGTTGAGCATGGCGGTGTACAGCGCCTTGCCGACGCTCTGCAAGCGCGCCACGTCGTTTGCCAGCAGCCGCCGCAGGTAATCGGCAGCCTGCGCACCGGCGACGTCGACGACGGTCATGTGCGACACATCGAACACCCCACAGTCACGACGCACCTGGTGATGCTCCTCGACCTGCGAGCCGTAGTGCAGCGGCATGTCCCAGCCGCCGAAATCGACCATCTTGGCGCCGAGCGCGAGGTGCTGATCGTAAAGGGGAGTACGCTGACCCATGGGTGTCTCCTTCCGGGCAGGTCGCCGAAGCGGCTGGGTGTGACGGGCGATAGGACCGGCCCGCGGGGGGCCGGCGTTCGAATTGGCGCGCATTGTAGCCCCAAGGTCATGACAGGTCACGGCGCGCTGTCGGCGAGCTCAGCGCCTGGCCGAACGGCGTATCAGCAGCACCACCGGCAACAACCCGACCAGCACCAGCGTCAACGCCGGCAGCGAGGCACGCGCCCACTCCCCTTCGCTGGTCATTTCGAAGATGCGTACGGCCAGCGTGTCCCAGCCGAAGGGCCGCATGATCAGCGTAGCCGGCATCTCCTTGAGCACATCGACGAAAACCAGCAGCGCGGCACTCAGGGCGCCGGGCAGGAGCAGCGGCAGGTAGACCCGCAGGAACAGTGCCGGCCCACCGACGCCCAGGCTGCGCGAGGCCTGCGGCAGGGAAGGACGGATGCGCGCGAGGCTGCTCTCCAGCGGGCCGAAGGCAACCGCCATGAAGCGGATCAGGTAAGCCACCAGCAGCGCGCCGAGGCTGCCGAGCAGAATCGGCTTGCCAGCCCCGCCCAGCCAAGTCGACAGCGGAATCACCAGTTCGCGGTCGAGGTAGCTGAACGCAAGCATGATCGCCACGGCCAGCACCGACCCCGGCAACGCATAGCCGAGGTTCGCCAGCCCCACTGCGGCGCGAATCGAGCGCACCGGCGCCTGCCGGCGAGCAAAGGCAAGCAGCAGGGCGACGCCCACCGTGACCGCCGCAGCCAGTCCGCCGAGCGACAGGGTGTGCATGATCAGCGCGGCATATCGCTCATCGAGATCGAAGCGTCCGCGCTGCCACAACCAGGTCAACAATTGCAGGACAGGCACGACGAAGGCACAGAGAAACACCAGCACACACCAAGCGGTCGCGGCGAGCGCCTTCCAGCCGTGCAGCCGATACAACGCCGCGCTGCGCGCGCGCTCGTTTGCCGGCCGCGCCGCACCGCGGGCCCGCCGCTCGCCGTAGAGCACCAGCATCACCGCCAGCAACAGCAGGCTGGCTAGCTGGGTCGCGCTGGTGAGGCTGAAGAAGCCGTACCAGGTCTTGTAGATCGCCGTGGTGAAGGTATCGAAGTTGAACACCGAGACCGCACCGAAGTCAGCCAGGGTTTCCATCAGGGCGAGGGCCAGCCCCGCACCGATCGCCGGGCGCGCCATTGGCAGCGCGACGTGCCAGAACGCCTGTAGCGGCGACTGGCCCAGCACCCGTGCCGCCTCCATCAATCCCTTGCCCTGGGCCAGGAAGGCCGAGCGTGCCAGCAGGTAGACATAGGGATAGAAGACCAGCACCAGCACGACGATCACCCCACCGGTCGAGCGCACCCGCGGGAAGCGGATGTCGCTGCCGAACCATTCGCGCGCCAGGCTCTGCACCGGCCCGGCGAAATCCAGCAGGCCGATGAAGACGAACGCCAGGACATAGGCGGGAATGGCGAAGGGCAGCATCAGCGCCCAGTCCAGCCAGCGCCGCCCGGGGAATTCGCACAGGGCCGTCAGCCAGGCCAGGCTGACCCCGAGCAGCGTCACGCCGATCGAGACCCCGGCCACCAGCGTCAAGGTATTGCCGAGCAAGCGTGGCATCTGGGTTTCCCACAGGTGCGACCAGATCTCGCGGTCGACCTCGTGCCAGCTGAGCAGCAAGACGCTGAGCGGCAACAGAACCAGCGCGGCGACGGCAAAGGCGATGGGATACCAGCGGTGCTCGACGGGATGGGACACTCGGGCCTCGGCAGCAGGAAAGACGACGCCCCCATGGAGGGGGCGTCGAGTATAACGGCATCAGCTCGGCAATCTGCGGGAAAGCGCCCCGGGCGCTCACCCGCACCAGACCTCAGTTCCAGCCAGCGCGATCCATCAGCTTGATCGCTTCGGCCTGGCGCTTGCCGGCGACTTCCACCGGAATGGTGTCGGCCTTGAACTCGCCCCAGCTGGCAACCTCGGCTGACGGCTTCACCGCCGGATTGGCCGGGTACTCCATGTTGATGTCAGCGAAGATGCTCTGCGCCTGCGGCCCGGTCATCCACTCGACCAGCTTGCGCGCCGCTTCAGGATGCGGCGCATGCTTGGTCAGACCGATGCCCGAGAGGTTGACGTGTACGCCGCGGTCGCCCTGGTTCGGCCAGAACAGCTTGGCCTTCAACTGCGGATCGCTCTTGTGCAAACGGCCGTAGTAGTAGGTGTTGACGATCCCCACATCGCACTGGCCGGCATCGATCGCCTGGATCAGCGCGGTATCGTCGGCAAAGACATCGGTGGCCAGGTTGTCGACCCAGCCGCGGATGATTTCTTCGGTCTTCTCCGCGCCGTGGGTCTCGATCATCGTCGCGGTCAGCGACTGGTTGTAGACCTTCTTGCTGGTGCGCAGGCACAGGCGGCCTTCCCAGTTGTCGCCCGCGAGTGCCTCGTAGGTAGACAACTCGCCTTCCTTGACCCGCTGCGGCGAGTAGACGATGGTCCGCGCGCGCAGCGACAGGCCGGTCCAGGCATCGCTGGAGGAACGGTACTGAGCCGGAATGTTCTGCTTGACCACCTCGGAGTCGAGCGGCTGCAGGATGCCCATCTGCTCGGCCTGCCAGAGGTTGCCGCCATCGACAGTCAGCAAGAGGTCGGCAGGCGTGTTCTCGCCTTCAGCCTTGAGCCGCGCCATCAGCGGCGCTTCCTTGTCAGTGATGAACTTGACGGTCACACCGGTCTTTTCGGTATAGGCGTCGAACACCGGCTTGATCAGCTCGTCGATACGCGACGAATACACCACGACTTCATCGGCCGCCTGCACGGCGCCCGACAGGGCCGTCAGGGTCAACGCGGCGAGAAAACCTTTGCTTGCCTGCATGTAGCGTGCCTCTTGCGGAGCTTGGGAGAGCCAAATAATAGTGAATGTTATTTAGCTTCTCAATGCGACATTGGGCGACCGCCTGTCGCAGCGTGTTTCAGGCGCGCGCCAGCTCCGGCAGATCACTGGTCAGGCCCAGGGCCTGCCGTACGAACATCGACTTGAGCTCGGGCAGCGCCTCGACGCCCTTGAGCCCGGCGTTGCGCAACCAGCGCAGCGGCAGCGGATCGGCCTGGAACAGACGCTCGAAGCCCTCCATCGCCGCCATCATCGCCAGGTTGTGCGGCATGCGACGACGTTCGTAGCGTGAAAGCACGCGCAGCTCGCCGGGCCGCTCGCCGCGGGTCAGCGCCGCGTGCAGCACCTCGGCCAGGGTCGCGGCATCGAGCAGGCCAAGATTGACACCCTGCCCCGCCAGCGGATGGATGACGTGCGCGGCATCGCCGACCAGCGCCAGGCCGGGTTGCACATAGCGCTTGGCGTGACGCTGGCGCAGCGGAATGCACAGCCGCGGATCGACCGATTGAATCTCGCCCAGACGATATTCGAAGGCCCGACCCAGCGCAGCGCGGAACGCTTCGTCATCGAGCGCCATGAGCCGGCGCGCCTCCGGCTCGGTGCACGACCAGACAATCGAGCACCAGTGCTGATCGCCGGCGCGCTCGAGCGGCAGAAACGCCAGCGGGCCATCATCGGTGAAGCGCTGCCAGGCCGTGCGCAGGTGGGGTTCGGCGCAGCGCACACTGGTCACGATGGCATGGTGCAGGTAATCCCACTCGCGCGTCTCGCAGCCCGCCAGACGACGCACCGTCGATTGCGCGCCATCGGCCGCGACCACCAATTCCGAGCGGATCCGACGGCCGTCGGCCAGTTCGATCTGCCAGCCCGTGCCATCGCGCTCGAGCGTCTGCAGCGATGCATTGCCGAGCAGCTCGATCTCGCCCCCGGCGCGCAGGGCGTCGAGCAACGCGTCCTGCACCACGCGATTCTCGACGATATGCCCGAGCGCCTCGGCATGCACCGACGCAGCGGAGAAGTGAATCTGCCCGGTGCCTGATCCGTCCCATACCCGCATGTCGGTGTATCGACAGGCGCGGCGGGAGACGATGCCGGGCCAGGCGCCCACGCGCTCGAGGATGCGCTGACTGGCCATCGACAAAGCGCTGACCCGCGGCTCGAAGGGCGCTGCCGCTTCGAAAGCCGGCACCTCGAGCGCGCCGGCATCGACGACCAGAATGCTCAGCCCACTACCGGCCAGGGCCAGCGCGAGCGTACTGCCGACCATGCCGGCGCCGACGATGACCAGATCCGCCTGCATCTGCTTCTCCTTTGGGCGCCCATCGCGCACCGGCTGCAAGATTGTGATTGGTGCCCGCGACTCAGCGCGGTCGTACGCCAAGGCCCATCGCCTGACGGGCGAACCAGCGCTTGGCCGGCGGCAGCAGGTCCAGGCCGATCAGCCCGAGACTGCGCCCGGCCGAGACGAAGGGCCCCGAGTCGCCGAAGAGCCGGGTTACCTGATCGGAAAACCCCACGGTAATCCACTGATCGCGCTGCTGGCGCAGCGCATAGTCATGCAGCAGCGCCGGGTCACCCAACGGCGCACGACTGCTTAGCAGCGCATCGGCCAGTGCATCGACGTCGCGCAGCGACAGGTTGTAGCCCTGCCCGGCGATGGGGTGCAGGCTGTGCGCCGCATTGCCGAGCACCACCAGCCCGCTGCGCACCTGCTCCTCGGCTTCGACCAATGCCAACGGATAGAGGTGGCGTGTACCGACCTGGCGGAAGCCGCCTAGGCGAAAGCCAAAAGCCTGCTGCAAGGCTTCGAGAAACGGCGTGTCATCAAGCAGCGCCAGCTGCTCGGCATCGGCATGCGAGCGCGTCCAGACCAGCGCACAACGATCATCGGGCAACGGCAGCAAGGCCATGGGCCCCTGCTCGGTGAAACGCTCGTAGGCCAGGCCCTGATGCGGCTGGCCGGGCGTGACATTGGCGATCAGCGCCGTCTGCCCATAGGGCCGACGCCGCACATGAATACCCAGCTGCTCGCGCAGGGCCGAACGCCCACCGTCGGCGAGCACGGCGAGTGCGCAGTCGAGCGTCGCGCCATCGGCAAGGGTCAGGCGATAACCCGTCTCGATCGGTTCCAGCGCCGCGACTTCCGCCGGGCAGCGGCGAGTGATGACCGTATCGTCCAGCGCCTGCCAGAGGCAGTGGCCGATCCAGGCGTTCTCGACCACATAGCCGAGCGCCGGCACCCCTTCGTTCGAGGCATCCAGCCGGGTCGCGCCGAACTTGCCGCGCTCGGAGACATGGATGCGCCGGATCGGCTCGGCGCGCCTGGCAATCTCGGCCCAGATGCCGAGGCGCTCGTAGATCAGCCGGGTGCCATAGGACAGCGCCGTGGAGCGGGCATCGTAGCTCGGCTGGTATTCATCGCCAGGTGCGAAAGGCTCGATCAGCTGGATCATCCAGCCGCGTTCACGGGCGCCGGCCTGCAAGGCCAGCGCCAGGCTGGCGCCTACCAGCCCACCGCCGATAATCGCCAGTGTGCTCAAGTCAGAGCCCCTCTTCTCGCACAGCGGCCATCAGCGCCTCGATCTCCTCGACGCGCTTGGGCACGCCGCCGGTCAGAACCTGGCAGCCGGTCTTGGTGACCACGACGTCATCCTCGATGCGCACACCGATTCCCCGCCAGCGGCGCTCGACGTTCTGGTTGTCGGCCGCGATGTAGATGCCGGGCTCTACGGTCATGCACATACCCGGCTCGAGCTCGCGCCAGACGCCGCCCACCTTGTAATCGCCGACATCATGCACGTCCATGCCCAGCCAGTGGCCGGCGCGATGCATGTAGAACGGCTTGTAGGCTTCGCTGGCAATCAGCGCATCGACCTCGCCCTGCAGCAAGCCGAGTTCGACCAGCCCGGCCGTGATGACCCGCACGGTGGCTTCGTGGGCCTCGTTCCAGTGCCTGCCTGGCGCGATGTGCTTGAACGCCTCCTCGTTGGCAGCCAGCACCAGCTCGTAGATGGCCTTCTGCTCTGCCGAAAACCGGCCGTTGACCGGGAAGGTGCGGGTGATGTCGCTGGCGTAGCAGTCGATCTCGCACCCCGCGTCGATCAGCACCAGGTCGCCGTCCTTCAGCGGCTGGTCGTTCTCCCGGTAATGCAGGATGCAGGCGTTGCGCCCGCTGGCGACAATCGAGCCGTAGGCCGGCATCTTTGCCCCGCCCTTGCGAAACTCGTAATCCAATTCGGCCTCGAGGTGATACTCGAACAAGCCAGGGCGCGCCGCTTGCATCGCCCGCACATGCGCCCGCGCGGAGATCTCGGCCGCGGCCTGCATCACCTTCACCTCGGCCGCCGATTTGTACAGCCGCAGATCATGCAGCAGGTGGTCGAGCGCGACGAACTCGCTGGGCGGCTGTGCGCCCTGGCGGGCCTTGGAGCGAATGGTCTTGATCCACTCCATCAGCCGGTGGTCGAACGACTCGTTGCTGCCGATGGCGTAGTAGACGCGCTCGCGACCTTCGATCAGGCCGGGCAGGATGTCATCGATGTCGCCGATCGGAAAGGCATCGTCGGCACCGTAGTCGCGCACTGCGCCGTCCTGACCGGCACGCAGCCCGTCCCAGAGCTCGCGCTCGGGGTCGCGCTCGCGGCAGAACAGCACGTATTCGCCGTGTTCGCGGCCGGGAATCAGCGCGATCACCGCTTCGGGCTCGGGAAACCCGGAGAGGTACTGGAAGTCGCTGTCCTGGCGATAGACGTGCTCGACGTCCCGGTTGCGGATGTACATCGGCGCGGCAGGCAGGATGGCGATACTGTCGGGGCCCATCTGCTCCATCAGCGTCTTGCGCCGACGGGCATATTCCGATTTCGGGATGCGAGTCATCGGGACATCTCAGTGCAAGGAAGGTTTGGCGGTGGGCGGCAGAGGCTTGGCGCATTCGGCGAACAGCAGCAGCGGCGCGACGCGCAGGTACTCCATCACCTCCATGTAGTCGTTCTCGCCGTCCTCGGACTCCTCCAGCGAGTCCTGGATCTGCGCGATGGCAGCGAGATCCTGCAGCACCTCGCGCGCCTCGTCGCTCAGCGCACGATCACCCGCGGTCAGGCCGAAGCCGGCCAGGAAACCCTGACACCACTGGCCGAGGGCCACGGCGCGCTCGGTCAGGCTGGCCTCGTCGCTGGGCAGCAGCAGAACCAGTGCGACGTCCTCGCCGGCCAGTTCGTTCTTGACCATTTCCTGCAGGCCGATCAGCGCCTGCCGGACCGGGCCTTCGGGCATCTCGCCAAGCAGATCGGCGGCATCGGTCAGCCAGGCATCGGGATCGAAACTGGCGCCGGCACAGCTGCGCCCGAGCAGCAGCCCGTGCAGTTCGGCGAGGGAGACGGCTTGCGGAGCGTTCTGCAGCAAACTGGCGAAGGCTGCATAAGGGGAAGCTTGAATCGACATGGCGGCTAGGCGCACCAGAGCGCAATGACTAGAATGAAGGCTCCGTATCCTAGCATCGGCGATTGCGGCAAGACCATCGAAGCCCGGCGGCCCTGCCCGCGCCCCCTAGTAGGAATCCCATGGAAGACGCCGATCTGCGATTGCTGACCGCCAAGCTCGAGCAGCTGATCCAGCGCATCGAGCAACTCAAGGCCCAGAATCGCCTGCTGCAGGCGAACGAGCAGGCCTGGCGCGAGGAGCGCGCTCATCTGATCGAAAAGAACGAAATGGCCCGGTTGAAGGTCGAATCGATGATTTCGCGCCTGAAAGCCCTGGAGCAGGACTCATGACCCAGCCGAACACCGTCACCGTGCACATCATGGACAAGGAATACTGCATCGCCTGTCCGCCCGAGGAGCGCAGCAACCTGGAAGGCGCCGCGCGCTATCTGGATCGCAAGATGCGCGACATCCGCAGCAGCGGCAAGGTGATCGGCGCCGACCGCGTGGCGGTGATGGCTGCGCTGAACATCACCCACGAACTGCTGCACAAGAACGACCAGCTCGACGCCGAAGCCAGCAGCGCCCGCGAGCACGTGCGCATGCTGCTCGAGCGCGTCGACAGCGCCTTGGCTACCGACCCGAACCCCTCAGGCAACTGATCGAACGTCGAGTGAACCATCCTCTGCGCGTCACCGTACGGAAGCCGAGGTCCCGCGCGGCCGGCGGCAGCATGGCGCGCACGTGCAGCCTCGGCGGCCCCTCACTGAAAACCATTCGTCGTAGCGCCGCGATGCCCGATGAAACGGGAACAGATGCAAAAGCATTGAGGTATAATCCCCGCAACTCCCTGGCATGTGCGCCAGTCGGCGATGACCCTCTCCCGATAAGCAACACCATGGAGGCTACACGTGGGACCGGTGTGCATGTCCGCCTGACGGAAAGCCTGAAGGTTCTCTGTAGTCGCCACCTTGAACTCTCGGGTTCAAGGGCCTACGCCGGCAGCGGCATGCTGGGGAGCTACCTTTCATGATCAGCGCCGCGGGCCTGTCTCGCGCCGCTTTACGGCGGCAACTCCGCCAGGCTCGCCGCAGCCTTTCACCGCTCGAGCAACGGCTCGCCGCGCAACGCCTCTATCGCCTGCTCGCCCAACACCCGCTGTTTCGGCGCGCTCGGCACATCGCCCTATACCTGCCCAACGATGGCGAAATCGATCCGCGCCCATTGCTGCGCGCTGCCCAGCGACGAGGAAAGGCCACCTACCTTCCCGTGCTCGATCCATGGCCGCGCACACGGATGATCTTTCAACGCGTACGACCCGGCGAGCGACTCAGGCCGAACCGCTACGGAATACCCGAACCCGTGCGAGCACGCGAAGCTCAGCGGAAGGTCTGGACGCTGGATCTATTGCTGATGCCGCTGGTGGGCTTCGACGAGGCCGGCGGCCGGCTGGGCATGGGAGGCGGCTTCTACGACCGCAGCCTGGCTTACCGCACCCGCCAGAAGAGCTGGCGCAAGCCCACCCTATTGGGCCTGGCCCACGAATGTCAGAAGGTCGACCGCCTGCCGCTTGCGAGCTGGGATGTGGCACTGGATGCGACCGTGACGGACCGAGACTGGTATCGCCCGGAGACCTGTTCGCGCCACGATCCGAATGACTAGCGCTGAGCCTGCGTGGTGGTCTGGAGGACCGGCGCGCCGCCTGGCTCGGCCTGCCGCTCCCAGAGACTCTGCGTGTAGCCGGTGGTGACCACACCGAGCCCGAAGATAAGTACCAAAACCCAGAGAATATCCGGTTTGCGCTTCATAATGATCGCCTCCCCCTGCAAGGCGAATCGTCCACGTCGAAACGGTTTTTTTCGTTCTGGTTTCGACGACCCAACTCAACAGCCGCGGCATTTTCCGTCAAGCAATCGCTCTGCGCAAATGGCGCGTATAGCCGATTGTCGGAGCCGCGACAGAGCTAACAAAAACCCTCCGGAGAGCCGCCATGCACTACTGGCTGATGAAGTCCGAACCTGATGAATTTTCCATCCGCGACCTTGAAAACAGGGGCGCTGGCCGCTGGGACGGCGTGCGCAATTACCAGGCGCGGAATTTCATCCGGCAGATGGCCGCCGGTGACCTGTTCTACTTCTATCACTCCAGTTGCGCCACGCCCGGTATCGCCGGCATAGGCCGAATCACGCGGAGCGCCTATCCCGACCCGCTGGCACTCGACCCACAGAGCGACTATTTCGACCCGAAAGCCAGCGACGCCAACAACCCCTGGAGCGCCGTGGATATCGAGTTCGTCGAACGCTTCGGCGAGGTACTGAGCCTGCCCCTGCTCAAGGCCGACCCGCGCCTCTCCGAACTCGCGCTGGTCAGGAAAGGCAGCCGACTGTCGGTGATGCCGGTGGATGAACAACAGTGGCAGGCAGTGCTCAACCTGCGCGATGCACTGCTCACTGAATGATCAGGTTGTTGAACAGCAGGTCGTCCACCAGCGGCTTGCCCTCTTCCTGCGTGAGCACCTCCTGGACCTGCTTGAGCGCCTCCTGACGCAACTGCTCCTTGGCCTCGACGCTGCCGAGGCTCGCATCGGTCTGCTGAGAGAACAGCATGACCAGCTGATTGCGGATCAGCGGCTCGTGATGCTTGACCTTCTCCTCGGCTTCCTTGCCAGTGATGCGCAGGGCCACGTCGGCCTTGTAGTACTTCAATCGCTCTCCGCCACCATAATTGCCGACCAGCGCAGGCACCAGTGCGTAATAGACGACCTGTGGCGCCCCCTCTTCGGCGGCAGGCTCCTCGGCGCAGACCGGCAGCGCCAGACCTAGGGCAAAGACAAGAGCGATGATGCGCTTCACGGGCGAGCTCCAGAATGAGATTGCGCCAGCATAACCAGTCGAGCGGCGCGACCCAAGCCTGCGAACGGTTTATGCACTGCCATTACAGACGGCCATGCTCGTTGTTCCTGAATCACGGCCGCCTAGACTCCAGGCATCACGGCCGCCAAAAACACCTATAAAGGAACCCCGATGAAAGCCGTTCTCTGCAAAAATTTCGGCCCGCCCGAAAACCTGGTCCTCGATGAGGTGCCCAGCCCGAGCATCAAGCCCAACGAAGTCCTGCTCGACGTGCACGCTGCCAGCGTGAATTTTCCCGACACGCTGATCATCG
Source organism: Stutzerimonas balearica DSM 6083 (assembly GCF_000818015.1). Classification (NCBI taxonomy): domain Bacteria; kingdom Pseudomonadati; phylum Pseudomonadota; class Gammaproteobacteria; order Pseudomonadales; family Pseudomonadaceae; genus Stutzerimonas; species Stutzerimonas balearica. The sequence goes on along the minus strand of NZ_CP007511.1, from coordinate 270,893 downwards.
AAGGCAAGTACCAATTCAAGCCCCCCTTTCCATTTTCCCCGGGTGGCGAGGCGGCCGGCGTGGTCGCTGCAGTAGGCGAGAAGGTCAGCCACCTGAAGCCAGGGGACCGGATCATGGGCCTCACCGGCTGGGGCAGCTTTGCCGAGCAGGTCGCAGTGCCGGCCTACAACGCGCTGCCGATCCCCGACGGCATGGACTTCGAGACCGCATCCGCATTCAGCATGACCTATGGCACCTCGATGCACGCTCTGAAGCAGCGTGGCAACCTGCAACCGGGCGAAACGCTGCTGGTGCTCGGCGCCTCCGGGGGAGTCGGTCTGGCGGCAGTCGAGATCGGCAAGGCCATGGGCGCCCGTGTGATCGCAGCCGCCTCCACCGATGAGAAGCTGGAGACCGCTGGCCAGGCCGGTGCCGACGAACTGATCAACTACACCGAGGCAAGCCTGAAAGAGCGTCTGAAAGAACTGACCGGTGGGCAAGGCGTGGATGTGATCTACGACCCGGTCGGCGGCGGCCTGTTCGAGGAGGCGTTTCGCAGCATCGCCTGGAACGGCCGTATGCTGGTGGTCGGCTTTGCCGCCGGGGAGATTCCTTCGCTGCCAGCCAACCTGCCCCTGCTCAAGGGTGCCGCGCTGGTCGGCGTATTCTGGGGCGCCTTTGCGCAACGCCAGCCGCATGACAATGCCGCGAACTTCAAGCAGCTGTTCGCCTGGTACGCCGAAGGCAAGCTCAAACCAGTGATTTCGCACCGTTACCCACTCGAGCGCACCGGTGAGGCGATTGCCGCGCTGGGGCAGCGCAAGGCGATCGGCAAGCTGGTGGTAACCGTCAGGTAAGGAAGGACGAGGCGGATCGCTCGCGACCCGCCTCAAGGCACTCAGTGCTGTGCCTGACCACCCTGCTGCATCCGCGCCATCTCCTGCGCATAGAGCGCATCGAAGTTCACCGGCGCCAGCATCAATGCCGGGAACGAGCCACGCGTGACCAGGTTGTCGAGCGCCTCGCGAGCGTAGGGGAACAGGATGTTCGGGCAGAAGGCGCCAAGAGTATGGCTCATGGCGCCGGCGTCCAGCCCCTTGATCAGGAAGATGCCGGCCTGTTGCACCTCGGCGATGAAGGCAACCTCCTCGCCCGTCTTGACGGTCACCGACAGGGTCAGCACCACTTCGAAGAAATCGCTTTCCAGCGGTTTCTGCTTGGTATTCAAATCCAGCGCGACGCTCGGGTTCCATTCCTGACGGAAAATCTCCGGGCTCTTCGGTGCCTCGAAGGACAGGTCGCGAACATAGATACGCTGCAGGGAAAATTGCGCGCCCTGCTGCTCGTTCGCGGCGGCACCGTTATTGGCTTGTTCGGTCATTTCATGAGCCTTCTGTTGTGCGTGTCGTTATGGAAGAGAGAGCGGCGCCATCAGGCCTGGAGCAACGCGTCCAGCCGCCCGGCGCGTTCGAGCGCATACAGGTCGTCACACCCTCCGACATGCCGCTCGCCGATCCAGATCTGCGGCACCGACGTGCGCCCGGCCTTGCTCGCCATCTCGGCGCGCAAAGCCGGTTTGCCGTCGACGGCGATTTCTTCATAGGCGACGCCCTTGTTGTCGAGCAGGGCTTTGGCCCGGACACAGAAGGGGCACCAGGCGGTGGTATAGATGACGACCTTGGGCATGTTCACTTGACCACTGGCAGATTGTCGCCGCGCCAGGCCGAGATCCCTCCGGACAGCTTGGCGGCGGTGAAGCCTGCCTTCTGTAGATCCCGGCAGACCGCTCCGGCGTGCTGTCCCATGGCATCGACCACGATCAGGGTCTTGCCCTTGTGTTTTTCCAGCTCGCCCATTCGGCTGACCAGCTTGTCGTGCGGAATGTTCAATGCGTCGACGATGTGGCCGGTGGCGAACTCCTTCTTCGGACGCACGTCCAACACCACGCCCTGGCCACCATTGACCATCGTCGTCAGCTCGCGCGAAGTCAGGCTCTTGCCGCCCTTGCGGGCCTCGGTGATCACCAGCAGCACCAGCAGCACGACGAACAGGCTGCTCAGCACATAGTGGTTAGAGACAAATTCAATCAGGTTAGCGAGCATCAACAGGTACCCAGGCGATAAAATGCGGGCCAGTATACACAGCGCCCCCAGGCGGCTGAACCCTGATCAATCGTGACCTGCAACAGTCCAGACAGTAGACTGGTCGCCTTTTTTCGCCCTGCGCCAAGGAGCCCTCACGCGATGCCTTCCGCACCCAAACCCCTGGTATTGGTCATTCTCGACGGCTTCGGACACAGCGACAGCCCTGACTTCAATGCCATCCATGCCGCCCACACCCCGGTCTACGATCGCCTGCTCGCCACGCAGCCGCACGGCCTGATCTCCGGTAGCGGCATGGACGTCGGGTTGCCGGATGGCCAGATGGGCAACTCCGAGGTCGGCCACATGAACCTTGGCGCCGGCCGGGTGGTGTATCAGGACTTCACGCGCGTCACCAAAGCCATCCGTGACGGCGATTTCTTCAGCAATCCGGCGATCTGCGAAGCCGTGGACAAGGCCGTCGGGGCCGGCAAGGCAGTGCACATCCTCGGCCTGCTTTCCGACGGCGGCGTGCACAGCCACCAGGACCACCTGGTCGCAATGGCCGAACTGGCCGCCAAGCGCGGCGCCGAGAAAATCTACCTGCATGCATTCCTTGACGGCCGCGACACACCGCCCAAGAGCGCCCAGAGCTCCATCGAACTGATGCAGACCACGTTCACCCGCCTGGGCAAGGGCCGCATCGCCAGCCTGATCGGGCGTTACTACGCCATGGATCGCGACAATCGCTGGGAGCGCGTCGAGCAGGCCTACAAGCTGATCGTCGAGGGCCAGAGCGAATTCCACGCCGACTACGCCGTGGACGGCCTGATTGCCGCCTACGAGCGTGGCGAAAGCGATGAATTCGTCAAGGCCACCACTGTCGGCGAGCCGGTGCGCGTCGAGGATGGCGATGCCGTGGTGTTCATGAACTTCCGCGCCGACCGTGCGCGCGAGCTGACTCGCTGCTTCGTCGAACCGGGCTTCAGCGAGTTCCAGCGCGCCCGCACGCCGCAACTGGCAGGCTTCGTCATGCTTACCCAGTATGCCGCGAGCATCCAGGCACCGGCGGCCTTCGCCCCGGAGGCCCTGAACAACGTGCTCGGCGAGTACCTGGCCAAGAATGGCAAGACCCAGCTGCGCATCGCCGAGACCGAGAAGTACGCCCATGTGACCTTCTTTTTCTCGGGCGGCCGCGAAGAGCCGTTCGAGGGCGAAGAGCGCATCCTCATCCCCTCGCCGAAAGTCGCCACCTACGACCTGCAGCCGGAAATGAGCGCGCCCGAGGTGACCGATCGCATCGTCGAAGCCATCGAGAACCAGCGTTACGACGTGATCGTCGTCAACTACGCGAACGGCGACATGGTCGGTCATACCGGCGTGTTCGAGGCCGCCGTCAAGGCGGTCGAGACGCTAGACGCCTGCATGGGCCGCCTGGTCGAGGCATTGGAGAAGGTTGGCGGCGAAGCCCTGATCACCGCCGACCACGGCAACGTCGAACAGATGGAAGATGTCGTGACCGGGCAAGCGCATACCGCCCATACCTGCGAGCCGGTGCCCTTCATCTATGTCGGCAAGCGCAAGGCGAGCATTCGCGAAGGCGGCGTGCTCGCGGACGTCGCTCCAACGATGCTGACCCTGCTGGGGTTGCCGGTGCCGGAGGAGATGACCGGCCATTCGATCATTCAGCTCAACGACTGACGCCATCGGCCGGAAGCCAGACGGGGCGCGATCGCCGCCAAGCTTCCGGCCATGTTTTTAGGCATACTAGGCCGTCCAGTTCCTCCGGTAAGCCCGCATGCTCCGCGCCCTCTTCGCACTGGTAATGCTCTGCCTGGCAGGCTCCGTCATCGCCGACGAGCGTGCGGCCACGCAGCAGCAGATCGAAGCCGCCCGCAAGGACATCGCCGAGCTGCAGAAACTGCTCAAAACCATCGAGCAGGAAAAGACCGGCATCCAGAAGCAGCTCAAGGCTACCGAGAGCGAGATGGGCGAGCTGGAGAAGCAGGTCGATACGCTGCAGCACGAGATCGACCGCGGCGAAGCCGAACTGCAGAAACTGGACGACGAGAAGACCACGCTCGAAGGCGCGCGTATCGAGCAGCAGCGCCTGATCGGCATTCAGGCACGAGCGGCCTACCGCAATGGCCGCCAGGAGTACCTGAAGCTGCTGCTCAACCAGCAGAACCCGGAGAAATTCAGCCGCACGCTGACCTATTACGACTACCTGAGCAAAGCCCGCTTCGAGCAGGTGGCACAGTTCAACGAGACGCTGCGGCAATTGGCCAATGTGGAGGCCGATATCGCCGCCGAACAGGCCAGGCTTGCCGAGCGCCGTGACGGGCTGGAACAGCGCCGTGCGCAGCTGGCCGAGGCTCGCCAGGAGCGTCGCCAGGCGCTGGCCAAGCTCAACCGCGACATCGCCTCACGCGAACAGAAACTGCAGGCCCGCCGCGAAGACCAGGCTCAGCTCGAGCGCGTCCTCAACACCATCGAACAGACCCTCGCCCGTCAGGCTCGCGAAGCCGAGGCGGCGCGTCAGCGTGCGCTGGCAGCCGCGCGTGAGCAGCAGCGCGGGGGTGCGGGTGCCGGGGGCGGCGGCCCTCTGGTATCCAGCGCGGGCAACAGCTTCGGCGGCCCGTTCGCCAAGGCCAAAGGCAAGCTGCCATGGCCAGTCGATGGACGCATCGTCGCCCGCTACGGCACTCCGCGCGGTGGCGACGCTCGAACCAAGTGGGACGGTGTGCTGATCGGCGCGCAGGCCGGCACCCCGGTCCGCGCGGTGCACGGTGGGCGCGTGGTGTTCGCCGACTGGTTGCGCGGCGCCGGGCTGCTGGTGATTCTGGATCACGGCAACGGCTATCTCAGCCTGTACGGCCATAACCAGAGCCTGCTGCGTGACGCCGGCGACATCGTCAAGGCCGGCGACCCTATCGCCACGGTCGGAACCAGCGGCGGTCAGGAGACCGCCGCGCTCTATTTCGCCATTCGCCAACAGGGCCGCCCCAGCGACCCGGCGCAATGGTGCCGCGCGCAAGGTTAGCGCCCCTGATGACTGGAGTTTGACATGCTGCACCTGCGTCGCTTTGCACGTCCTTCCCTGGTGGCCCTGGCCGTCACGCTAGGCTCGTACGGCCTTGCCTGGGCCCAAGAGCCGGCACCACAGGCGGCGGCCGCCGAGCCGCCCGCCACGACGGACAAGGCGCCCTTGCCGCTCGACGAGCTGCGCACCTTCGCCGAGGTGCTCGACCGCATCAAGGCGTCTTATGTGGAACCGGTGGACGACAAGACGCTGCTGGAAAACGCCATCAAGGGCATGCTCAGCAACCTCGACCCGCACTCGGCCTACCTCGAGCCCGATGCCTTCGCCGAGCTGCAGGAGAGCACCAGTGGCGAGTTCGGTGGCCTTGGCATCGAAGTGGGCGTCGAGGACGGCTTCATCAAGGTGGTTTCGCCGATCGACGACACGCCAGCCTCGCGGGCCGGTATCGAGGCCGGCGATCTGATCATCAAGATCGACGGCAAGCCCACCAAGGGCATGTCGATGATGGACGCCGTCGCACAGATGCGTGGCAAGCCGGGCAGCGACATCACTCTCACCCTGGTCCGCGAAGGCGGCAAGCCGTACGACGTCAAGCTCACCCGAGCAGTGATCAAGGTCAAGAGTGTCAAGAGCCAGCTGCTCGAGCCCGGCTACGGCTACCTGCGCGTCACCCAGTTCCAGGTCAACACCGGAGAAGAGGTCGGCAAGGCGCTGGCCCGCCTGAAGAAAGACAACGGCGGCAAGAAGCTCAGCGGTCTGGTGCTGGATCTGCGCAACAACCCTGGCGGCGTATTGCAGGCTGCGGTGGAAGTCTCCGATCACTTCCTCACCAAGGGACTGATCGTCTACACCAAGGGCCGCATTGCCAATTCCGAGCTGCGTTTCTCCGCCGACCCGGCCGATGCCAGCGAAGGCGTACCGCTGGTGGTGCTGATCAATGGCGGCAGCGCCTCGGCATCGGAAATCGTCGCCGGCGCGCTACAGGACCACAAGCGCGCCGTAGTGATGGGAACCGACAGCTTCGGCAAGGGTTCGGTACAGACCGTGCTGCCGCTGAACAACGACCGCGCGCTGAAACTGACCACGGCCCTGTACTACACGCCGAGCGGGCGTTCGATCCAGGCCCAGGGCATCGTTCCGGACATCGAGGTCGCCCGCGCCAAGCTGACCCGCGAGCAGGCCGGCGAAATGCTGCGTGAGGCCGACCTGGCCGGCCATCTGGGCAATGGCAACGGCGGCGCGGACCGGCCGAGCAGCAGTTTTGCCGCCGACAAGGCACGCCCGCAGGACGAGGACTACCAGCTCGGCCAGGCGCTCAACCTGCTCAAGGGCCTGAACCTCACCCGCGGGCAGTGAACGTGGCCCGCGGTTGGCTGGCGCTCGGCCTGGCGTTCAGCCTGGTGGCGCCAGCCTGCCTGGCCGCGGCACCGGCCGAACGGCCTCGTCTGGCACTGGTCATCGATGACCTTGGGCAGAGTTCGGCCCGCGACCGTCGGGTCCTGGCGCTGCCCGGCCCGGTGGCGCTGGCGATCCTGCCCGACACCCCGCATGCCCGGGAATTGGCGATCACCGCAGCGCGTGCCGGCAAGACGGTGATGCTGCACCTGCCCATGGCCCCAGCGGGTGGCCCCTTCGCCTGGCAACCGCAGTTGCCAGGCGCCGAGCGCCAGCGTCGCCTGGAAGCCGCACTGGCCGCGGTCCCGCATGCCAGCGGCGTCAACAATCACATGGGTAGCGCGATGACCGAGCAGCCCGAGGCGATGAGCCAGTTGATGCGTGAGCTGCAGCGACGCCGCCTGTTCTTCCTCGACAGTCGCACCACCCCGCGCACGGTGGCCGCGGCGAGCGCACAACAGGTCCAACTGGCGAGCCTGTCGCGCGACATTTTTCTCGACGACGACGCCAGCCCGGCGGCGGTCGCCGAGCGCTTCCAGGCCGCCGTCGCACTGGCGCGCCGGCAGGGATCGGTGGTCCTCATCGGCCATCCCTATGACAGCACCCTGAGCCTGCTCGAACGCGAGCTACCGCGCCTGGCCGGGCGCGGCATCGACTGGATCAGCCTCGGCCAGATGATCGCCACCCGTGGCAACCGCGCCATGGCCGCACACGGCAAAGGCGGCCGGTATCGGTCGGCCAGCACAATCCGCTGATTTCGAGGTGCCGCCAAGCGCGCGGTCCGTATAACCTAGCGCAGTGGCCGGAGCGCACAGGGGAGCGGGACAGGCATGGATATTCAGTGGTGGTATTGGATCGTCGCGGGCGCCGTACTGATCATCATGGAGCTGGTGGTGCCCTCGTTCTTCATTCTCTGGTTCGGTGTCGGCGCGCTGCTGGTGGCGCTGGCCCTGTGGCTGCTACCCGGGCTTTCGCTGACCGCACAGATCGCCCTGTGGAGCGGCGCCTCGCTGGTCATGGTGCTGCTCTGGTTCCGGGTGTTCGCCGGCGATCGGCTGAAGACCCAGTCCGGCACGGCACAGGGCGAGGTCATCGGCGAGATCGGCTTGCTGGTCAGCGCCGTCGCGCCCTTCCAGCACGGTAAGGTGCGCTTCCAGAAGCCAATCCTGGGCAGCGAGCAGTGGACCTGCATGGCCGAAGAGGCCATCCCCGCAGGCGAACGGGTGCGCATCCTCGCCTTCGAAGGCAACTGCGTGAAAGTTGCACGGACCTGAGCCCGGTTCAAACGGATCAACTCACTCAACAAGGAAGCAGTTTTATGACACCCGGTCTTGTCATTGCGGTCGTGGTCGCGGCCATCATTCTCATCACCATCGCCAAGGGTGTGCGCCTGGTTCCGCAGGGCGACGAGTGGATCGTCGAACGCCTCGGCCGCTACCAGCGCACGCTGATCCCCGGCCTCAACATCCTCATTCCCTACATGGATAACGTCGCCTACAAGCTGGTGACCAAGGACCAGATTCTCGACATCGAGCAGCAGGAAGTGATCACCAAGGACAACGCGGTGATCCTGACCAACGCGCTGTGCTTCGTGAAGGTCACCGATCCGGTGAAGGCGGTCTACGGTGTCACCGACTACAAGTCGGCGATCTCCAACCTGACCAAGACCACCCTGCGCCAGATCATCGGCGAGATGGAGCTCGACGAGGCGTTGTCGTCGCGCGACATCATCAAGGCCAAGCTGCGCGACAGCATGGCCGAGCAGGCCGGCGACTGGGGCCTGACCGTCAAGGGCATAGAGATTCAGGACATCTCGCCGTCGGAGTCCATGCAGCGCGCAATGGAGATGCAGGCCGCCGCCGAGCGCGAGCGCAAGGCAACCGTCACCCGCGCAGAGGGCGCCAAGCAGGCGGCGATTCTCGAAGCCGAGGCGCGCCTGGAATCAGCCAAGCGCGACGCCTCGGCGCAGGTCGAGCTGGCCACGGCTTCGGCCACTGCGATCAAGCTGGTGGCCGAGAGCATCGGCAACGACAGCGGCCCGATGATGTACCTGCTCGGCGAGAAGTACATCACCTCGCTGGAGAACCTTGCCAGCAGCGGCAACGCCAAGATGGTCGTGTTGCCGGCCGACCTGCAGACGACGCTGGGCGGCTTGCTCGGCAAGGCCAAACTGTGATCGGCGGCGACGCCAGCCTGCCGCCGCTCGGGACTCAGTCCAGATAGCGCGCGTTGATCGCGTCCACCGTGCCATCGGCACGCATCTGATCCAGCGCCTGTTGCAGGCGCTGGACGGTCTGGTCGTCGACCTGTTTGTTCAGTGCCAGATAAAGCTCGGCACTGTCGAAACGCAGCACGCGCTTGAGACCGGTTACCCCATCCTGACGTGCCAGATAGCGCCCGGCCGGATCGCCGGTGGCCCAGAGGTCGATCTTGCCGTCGATCAGCTTCTTCACGTTCTCCTGATCGCGCAATGCCAGCTGCGGCTGCAGCCCCTGCCCCTCGAGATGCTCGGCAATCGCGTCGCCCTTGTAGGCACCGATCTGATACTGGCGCGCCTCGTCGAGGCTACGCAGCGTGATCGGGCTGTCGGCGCGCGCCAGCAATACCCAGTCATCCGGCCCGATCGGCCCCACCCATTTGAACAACGCCTCCCGCTCGGGCAGGCGCGCAGTCACGAAGATGCCGTAATCGGGGTTGTCCAGCGTCATCTTGTAGATGCGCTCCCAGGGAAAGCGCAACGTCAGGGTGTATTCGATGCCGGCACGCTGGAACATCTCGCGAACGATGTCGGCGGCGATACCGCTGATGTGCTCGTCACGGGCGAAGTTCTTGCCGTCTTCGGCCATGTTGTACGGCGGGAAATTCTCGGTGAGCAGGTCGATGCGCGGGGTGGGCTCGGCATGCGCCAGCGTGCAGCCGAGCAGCGTGGCGGCCATTGTTGTGATCAGCGCCTTGAACATCTGTGTCGTCCTCCTGGTGACGTCCGCGCTCCGGCGGACAGGTCCTCGTACTCGCTCCCTCTTCAGGGCGCCAACGGCGCCGGGTCACTCAGCGCACCACGATACCGCGGGCGGCGAGGTAGGCCTTGGCCTCCGGAACGGTGTATTCGCCAAAGTGGAAAATGCTCGCCGCCAGCACCGCATCGGCCTTGCCTTCGAGAATCCCATCGGCCAGGTGCTGCAGATTGCCGACACCCCCGGAAGCGATCACCGGCACGCCTACCGCCTCGCTGATGGCGCGGGTGACGCCCAGGTCGTAGCCGCTCTTCACGCCGTCCTGGTCCATGCTGGTCAGCAGGATCTCGCCGGCACCGAGGTCTTCCATCTTTTTCGCCCAGGCCACCGCATCCAGGCCGGTGGGCTTGCGCCCGCCATGGGTGAAGATTTCCCAGCGACCCGGCTCGCCCGGCGCGGAGACCTTCTTCGCATCGATGGCGACGACGATGCATTGCGAGCCGAAACGGTCCGCGGCCTCGCCAACGAAGTCCGGATTGAACACCGCGGCGGTATTGATCGAGACCTTGTCGGCGCCGGCATTGAGCAGGTTGCGGATGTCCTGCACGCTGCGCACGCCGCCGCCCACGGTCAGCGGGATGAACACCTGGCTGGCCATGCGCTCGACGGTGTGCAGGGTGGTGTCACGGTTGTCGACGCTGGCGGTGATGTCGAGGAAGGTGATCTCGTCGGCGCCCTGCTCGTCGTAGCGGCGGGCGATTTCCACCGGGTCGCCGGCGTCGCGAATGTTCTCGAACTGGACGCCCTTGACCACGCGGCCGTTGTCCACGTCGAGGCAGGGAATGATGCGTTTGGCCAGGGCCATGGTCGATCTCTCTCGTTGGGTGGGCATCCACCGGGTCACCGAATGCACGGCGGGCAAGCGAAGCGTTGCCCACCCTACGGCTTACTCGTCCTTCTGTGTGCAGGCTGGATCACGCTTCACCGATCCACCGCAGTTCAGCGCATCACTCGTCCTTGTCTTTCAGGTCGCAGAGCGCCTGCGCCTCGGCGACGTCGAGCGTGCCTTCGTAGATCGCCCGGCCGGTGATGGCGCCGACGATACCCGGCGTGTTGGTATCGAGCAGCTTCTGGATGTCGCCGATGTTATGGATGCCGCCGGAGGCGATCACCGGGATGCGGCTGGCGTTCGCCAGCGCCACGGTCGCCTCGACGTTGCAGCCCTGCATCATGCCGTCCTTGGCGATGTCGGTGTAGACGATCGCCGAGACGCCATCGGCCTCGAAACGGCGGGCCAGGTCGGTGGCCTGAACACTGGAAACTTCCGCCCAGCCATCGGTGGCTACGAAGCCGTCCTTGGCGTCCAGGCCGATGATCACCTTGCCCGGGAAGGCGCGGCAGGCTTCACTGACGAACTCCGGCTCTTTCACCGCCTTGGTGCCGATGATCACGTAGCTGACACCGGCGCGCACGTAGTGCTCGATGGTTTCCAGGGTACGGATGCCGCCGCCGATCTGGATCGGCAGGTCCGGGTAACGCTTGGCAATGGCGGTGACCACCTCGCCGTTGACTGGCTGGCCTTCGAAGGCACCGTTGAGGTCGACCAGATGCAGGCGGCGGCAGCCGGCCTGGACCCACTTGGCAGCCATGGCCACCGGGTCGTCGGAAAACACCGTGGCGTCGTCCATCAGGCCCTGGCGCAGACGTACGCAGGCGCCGTCCTTGAGATCGATAGCGGGGATAATCAGCATGGCTTGAACCTGTTCAAATCAAGTGTCGGTTAAGGGTCAGCTCTTTTCGAGCGCCCACAAGTCGCTTTCGATGCTCTCGAACCGCTCCTTCAGGTGGCTCTGCACGTCGAAGATCGCCTTGTTGTAATACAGCGGCGCGATTTCCCGGGCGAACAGGTCAAGCACTTCCTGCGCCTCGAACGAGCCCAGCTCGAGCTCGAAGCGCTCTTGCAGAAAGCGCTTGATGACCTGTTGCGCCGCCTGCTCCTGAGCGGCATCCAGCGTCAGGACCGGCGGCTTGAGCTTGGCCCGGCTCATTTACCAGCGGCCATCCCAGGCGGCGAAGTTCTGCAGCAGCTGCAGGCCATGGGTGTGGCTCTTCTCCGGGTGGAACTGCACGGCGAAGCGCGAGCCATCGGCCAGCGCGGCGGCGAAGTCGTTGCCGTAATGGCCGCGACCGACCACCTGGCGCGGATTGCCGGCCTCGATGTAGTAGCTGTGCACGAAATAGAAGCGCCCGTTGTCCGGAATCGCGTGCCAGAGCGGGTGGTCGACCACCTGCTTGACCTCGTTCCAGCCCATGTGCGGCACCTTCAGGTGCTCGCCGTCCTCGTGCAGGTCCTTGCCGAAGAAGCGCACCTGACCGGGGAACAGGCCGATGCAATCGACGCCGTCGTTCTCCTCGCTGCGCTCCATGAGCGCCTGCATGCCGACGCAGATACCGAGGAACGGGCGGTCCTGGCTGACTTCGCGAACCAGCTCATCGAAGCCCAGCCGGCGAATCTCGGCCATGCAGTCGCGAATCGCGCCGACGCCGGGAAACACCACGCGGTCGGCCTCACGGATGACCTGCGCATCGCTGGTGATCAGCACGCGGCCAGCGCCAACGTGCTCCAGCGCCTTGGCCACCGAGTGCAGGTTGCCCATGCCGTAGTCGATGACGGCGACGGTCTGCATCACAAGCACCCCTTGGTCGAGGGCATCTGCCCGGCCATGCGCGGATCGAGTTCGATGGCCATGCGCAGCGCGCGGCCGAAGGCCTTGAACACGGTTTCGATCTGGTGGTGGGTGTTGGTGCCGCGCAGGTTGTCGATGTGCAGGGTCACCAGGGCGTGGTTGACGAAGCCCTGGAAGAATTCCTGGAACAGGTCGACGTCGAACTTGCCGACCACCGCGCGGGTGTAGGGCACGTTCATGGTCAGCCCCGGGCGCCCGGAGAAGTCGATCACCACGCGCGACAGCGCCTCGTCCAGCGGCACGTAGGAATGCCCGTAGCGGGTCATGCCCTTCTTGTCGCCGACCGCCTTGGCGAAGGCCTGGCCGAGAGTGATACCCACGTCCTCCACGGTGTGGTGGTCGTCGATGTGCAGGTCGCCGTTGCATTCGATATCCAGGTCGATCAGCCCGTGGCGGGCGATCTGGTCGAGCATGTGCTCCAGGAAGGGCACGCCGATGGCGAAGCGCGCCTTGCCGGTGCCATCCAGATTGATGGTGACCTTGACCTGGGTTTCCAGGGTGTTGCGCTCTACGCAAGCCGTACGTTCGGACATCCACAGCTCCGCTGATCGTGGGGCGAAAAGGGCTGCATTATAGGCGCAAACCCCGCCACGGGGGTATCGCCGCGCTCGGTGGAGGATCGCCTGATGGCGGTGCGTCTGGCGCAGCGCGACGTTATGCTTGGCGCCCCTCACGCAAGAGCCAAGGCCATGCCCGTCTACGTCGAAAACCTTCGCCAGCCAAGCGAGCAAGACCGCCAGGACCTGGCGAAGATCTACGCCGACGCGCCGCAATGGCTCTTCGAGCCGCATGCCGATACGCAAGCGCTGATCGCAGCCGGATTGGCCGCCGGCACGCTCATCGCCGGTCGTTTCAATGACCGCCTGCTGGGCGCTGCACTGCTGACCCCTGGCGACCGCGCCTGGCACCTGTCGCACCTGTGCGTGCGGCGCATCACCCGCCAGCGCGGTGTCGGCCGGCGGCTGCTCGACGAAGCCCGCCGCATGGCCAGCGAAGCCGGTTGCGAGCTGCGCCTGAGCGCCCCCGCCGGGCACCTCGAAGCCAGCGCTCTGGCCGCCCGCACGCACCTTCCGCTGGACCCGCTGGCGCCACAGTGAGCCTGCGCGGAACCCGCTCGCCGTGACTCGCTCCAAGCCCTGCCGGCCCGACGTCAAATGGCGCAGCGCTATACTCCGGCCTCGCTTCTACAACGATTCCGACACAAGGACCCGTCCATGAAATCGCTCGGCAAGATCCTCGGGCTGCTTGCCCTCGGCCTACTGCTGATCCTCGTTGCCCTGGGCTTCGCCCTGACGCACCTGTTCGATCCCAATGACTACAAGGATGAAATCCGCGAACTGGCTCGCGAACGGGCCGGGCTGGAGCTCAACATCAAGGGCGACATCGGCTGGAGCCTGTTTCCCTGGCTAGGCCTGGAACTGCACGACACTACGCTGGCCAGCGCACGCACGCCCGAGCAGCCCTTCGCCGATCTGCGCATGCTCGGTCTGTCCGTGCGGGTGCTGCCGTTGCTGCGCCGCGAGGTGCAGATGAGCGACATTACCGTCAACGGCCTGAACCTGATGCTCGCACGTGACGAGCAGGGCCATGGCAACTGGGAGGGGCTCGGCGAGTCAGCGACCGGCCCCGCCGCAGCCGCTGAGCCATCCCCGAACCAAAGCGAGCCTGCCCGCCCGGCCAGCGAGGCACGCCCGGGCAAACCGATCCAGCTGGACATCGACAGCCTGACCGTCAGCGATGCGCGAGTGGCCTACCACGACGCGCGCAGCGGCCAGCAGTACAGCGCCGAGGGGATCGAGCTGAGCACCGGCGCGATCCGCGAGCGCAGCGCCATCCCGGTCAAGCTCAGCGCGTTCTTCGGCAGTAATCAGCCGGTGATGCGCGCCCGCACCGAACTGCAAGGCGAGCTGCGCTTCGACAACGAACTGCGCCGCTACCAGCTGGATAACCTGCGTCTAAATGGCGAGGCCTCCGGTGAGCCGCTGCAGGGCAAGACACTGGCGTTCAGCGCGCAGGGCCAGTTGCTCGTCGATCGGGCCGCGCAGATCGCCGAATGGACCGGCCTGAAACTGACCGCCAATCAGTTGCGCGGGTTGGGCGAACTGAAGGTCCGCGACCTGGAAAGCGAGCCAAAGCTTTCCGGCGCGCTATCGATCGCCGAGTTCGATCTGGGCGATTTCCTCGAAGGGCTCGGCCAGAGCCTTCCGCCCATGGCCGACGCCAACGCCCTGACCAAAGTCGAACTGGTCACGCATCTGAACGGTACGCCCGAGAGCCTGCTGCTTGAAGAACTCAAGCTGCAGGTCGACGACAGCCACTTCACCGGCCGGCTCGGCATCAGCGACTTCAAGCGCCAGGCCCTGCTCGTCGAGCTGAAGGGCGACCGTCTCGACCTCGATCGCTACCTGCCGGCAACGCCGGCCGAACAGGGCGCCAGCCAGGCGCGCAAGAGCGAAGTCGAGCAGACCGAAGCGAGCGCCATCGGCAGCGGTACCACTCCTCTGCCGGACAAGCCCACCCAGCAGGCCTGGAGTGCCGAGAAGGTGCTGCCGGTCGATCGCCTGCGCAGCCTGGATGCGTCCGTGACGCTGCTGCTCGACAGCCTCAGGCTCGAGCGCCTGCCGTTCGAAGGAGTCAGCCTCAAGGCGCGTGGAAAGGGCGGCCTGCTCACCCTTGAGCACTTGCGTGGCGGCCTGTTTGGCGGGCGCCTGGAGTCCAGCGCCAGCCTCGATGCACGCCCGGCGCAACCGACGATCAAGGTGCACAAGAGCCTCAGCCGGATACCGGTCGAACGCCTGCTCGAAAGCCAGGGAGAAAAGGTCACGCTCAAGGGCCTGCTGAATCTCGACGGTGATCTCACCACGCTCGGCAATAGCCAGAAGGACTGGGTGGACAATCTCAACGGCACCCTCGGCTTCATCGTCGACAACGGCGTGCTGGTCGATGCGAACCTCGAGCAGCAACTGTGCCGCGCCATCGCCACGCTCAATCGCAAGGAACTCGGCAGCGAACCGCGCGCCAAGGACACTCCCTTCCGCGAGCTGAAGGGCAATCTCCGACTGCGCGACGGCGTGGCGAACAACCCCGACCTCAAGGTCAGCATCCCGGGCCTCACGGTCAACGGCAACGGCGATATCGACCTGCGCGTACTCGGCATGGACTACCGCGTCGGCATCGTCATCGAGGGCGACAAGGGCGCGATGCCTGACCCGGCCTGCCAAGTCAACGAGCGCTATGTCGGCGTCGAGTGGCCGCTACGCTGCCGCGGCCCGCTCGAACTGGGCGCCAAGGCCTGTCGCTTCGACAAGGATGGCCTGGGCAAGATCGCCGCGCGTCTGGCCGGCGAGAAGCTCAGCGAAAAGATCGAGGAAAAGCTCGGCGACAAGGTCAGCCCGGAGCTGAAGGACGCGCTCAAGGGACTGTTCAAGCGATGACGCCCGAGCAGTTCGGCGACGCGGTGCTCAGCTGGTACGACCGCCACGGCCGCAAGGACCTGCCCTGGCAGCAGGGCATCACGCCCTACCGCGTATGGGTCTCGGAGATCATGCTGCAGCAGACCCAGGTCGGCACCGTGCTCGGTTACTTCGATCGCTTCATGGCCGCGCTGCCGGATGTACAGGCGCTGGCTGCGGCCTCCGAGGACGAGGTACTGCACCTGTGGACCGGCCTCGGCTACTACAGCCGCGCGCGCAATCTGCACAAGACCGCGAACCTCGTCGTCGAGCGCCACGGCGGCGAGTTCCCGCGCGACGTCACGGCGCTCGCCGAGCTGCCCGGCATCGGCCGCTCCACCGCGGGCGCGATCGCCAGCCTGTCCATGGGGCTGCGCGCGCCCATCCTCGACGGCAACGTCAAACGCGTACTGGCCCGCTACACCGCCCAGGCCGGCTATCCCGGCGAGCCAAGGGTCGCCAGGCAGCTCTGGGAGGTCGCCGAGCGCTACACACCGATGCGACGCGTCAACCACTACACCCAGGCGATGATGGATCTTGGCGCCACGCTCTGCACACGCAGCAAGCCGAGCTGCCTGCTCTGCCCGCTACGTGACGGCTGCAAAGCCCATCTGCTCGGCCGCGAAACGGCCTTTCCGGAACCGAAACCGCGCAAGGCGTTGCCGCAGAAGCGCACCCTGATGCCATTGCTGGCCAATGAAGACAACGCCATCCTGCTCTATCGCCGCCCGTCCAGCGGGCTTTGGGGCGGCCTCTGGAGCCTGCCGGAGGTCGACGACCTGGGCGAGCTGCAGCCCCTGGTCGAACGACACGGGCTGCAACTCGAGGAACCGCATGGGCTACCCGAGCTGACCCACACGTTCAGCCATTTCCAGCTCGCCATCGAACCCTGGCTGATCAGGGTCAAGTCCGCCGGCCATGTCGTGGCCGAGGCCGACTGGCTCTGGTATAACCTCGCCTCCCCACCTCGCCTCGGGCTCGCCGCCCCGGTGAAAACGCTGCTCAAGCGCGCCGCCGCCGAACTGATTGCAGGAGAGACGCCATGACCCGCACCGTGCACTGCCGCAAGTACAACGAAGAGTTGCCGGGCCTCGACCGCCCGCCCTATCCGGGCCCCAAGGGCGAGGATATCTACAACAACGTTTCGAAGAAGGCCTGGGAAGACTGGCAGAAGCACCAGACCATGCTGATCAACGAGCGGCGCCTGAACATGATGAACGCCGAGGACCGCAAGTTCCTGCAGGCTGAAATGGACAAGTTTCTCTCCGGCGAGGAGTACGCCAAGGCCGAGGGCTACGTTCCGCCGAGCGAGTGACCGGCGCAGCGAAGCCCGTCTTATCGCAGCGGGCGACGCTAAGCACCCGTCCCGACTGGAAAAAATCTTTTTCCTCGCGCTTGACAGGCAAAGGCCAAATCCGTCTAATAGCGCCCCGTTGCCCAGGTAGCTCAGTTGGTAGAGCAGGGGATTGAAAATCCCCGTGTCGGCGGTTCGATTCCGTCCCTGGGCACCACCTTTCGTTTTCAGGTGGTGTCAGCATCACCCGAAAGCCCACAAGAAGCCCGCCCCGTGCGGGTTTTTTGTTGTCTATACTTCCCGTGGAAACCCTTGTAAGCCCCAACATTTGGGGGCCTAATAGGTGGCCTGTCCGGTTCGGTCAAAAAAAGGCCCCCAACCATGGAAGCGACAATAGACAGCAAGGCGCTATATGCCCTGCAACCGAAGCCCAAGCCGTACAAGACAGCCATAGGCCACGGCCTGTATTTGCTGACCAAACCGAACGGCTCGAAGCTATGGCGGCTCAAGTATTACTTCGAACGACGCGAACAGACGCTTTCGATTGGAGCCTTCCCTGCCGTTAGCCTCGCTCAAGCTATCAAGGCCAGCGACGCCGCACGCGCCGCACTCAAGAGCGGCACCAACCCGAACGCGGCCCGTAAAGCTGAGCGCGCCGAGCGCAGCCAACAAAGGGCACGCGCCAAAGCCTTTCGCCTCGTCATGTCGCTGGATCACGCGCTGACCATCGAGACACCCCGCCAAATTCTTAGCCTGACGCCCGAGCAGACCGCCGCCGTGCGCGCCTTCCTGCTGGCCACACCGGAGGGCACCAGCCATGCCGCTGACTGATAGCGCCATCAAGACAGCCAAGCCAAAGGAAAAGCCGTTCAAGCTGAGCGACGGGCACGGGCTGTATCTGGAGGTCACGCCCACCGGCTCTAAGCTGTGGCGCCTCAAGTACCGAATTGCCGGGAAAGAAAAGAAGCTCGCCATCGGCGCATATCCTGCCGTGTCTCTACAACAAGCCCGCCAGAGGCGCGCAGAGGCACGCGAGCTGCTAGCCCAAGGGGTTGACCCTAGCGCAGAGAAAAAAGCCGCCAAACAAGCGCAACGGGCCGATGGCGTGACATTCGAGACGCTGGCGCGGGAGTGGTACGCCTACAACGCGCCACGCTGGGCCGAAAGCACCGCCTACAAGGCGAAGCTGTACATGGAAAACGACCTGATACCCGGCATCGGTGCGCGCCCGGTTAAAGCCATCACCCGCCCGGAGCTGGTCGAGCTGGTGCGTAAGGTCGAAGCGCGTGGCACGCTGAACGCCGCTGGCAAGATTCGCCAATGGCTACACCAGATATTCCGCTACGGCCTAGCGAAAGGCGCAGTCGAAGCCAACCCGGCCACCGATCTGGACGTGGTAGCCGCACCGCCGAAAGCCACCCGGCACCATCCGCACGTTGCGTTTGCCGAACTGCCTGAGCTGCTGGGCAAGATCGAATCGACCACGCTCAACACGCTGACCCGCTGCGCCATCCGCTTGCTGGTGCTGACAGCCGTTCGCCCTGGGGAGCTGCGCCAGGCGCCTTGGGCTGAGTTCGACCTGGACGGCGCGACCTGGACCATTCCAAAAGCGCGCATGAAAGCCCGCCGCCCGCATGTGGTGCCCCTGCCCCGCCAAGCCGTTGCGATCCTGCGCCAGCTCAAGGAAATCACGGGCGATTACCCGCTAGTGTTTGCCGGGCAGCAGAACCCAGACCGGCCAATGTCTGAAAACACGATTAACAAGGCGCTGCGCCTGATGGGCTACGAAGGCCGCCAGACCGGCCACGGCTTCCGTCACTTGCTGAGTACCGAACTCAACGGACGCGGCTACAACCGCGACTGGATCGAGCGCCAGCTAGCCCACGGCGACAACGACGAAATCCGCGACACCTACAACCACGCCACCTACCTGGAGCAGCGCCGGGAAATGATGCAAGCCTGGGCTGATTCAATAGACGCGCTATGTGCTGGCGCCAATGTGGTGAGCATCAAGCGCAAGGCTTAACGGTTTTGGCTGGCCTAGCTCGACGGAGCGAAAAGCGGACTTCCCACCCGCCTGGTCAGCCGATCTATTTGGTAAGTGGGGCGCCTGGGAGGGCGGCGAATGGCATACATACCGAAGCGGGTCCTGTACGACGAATTTTCCGAAGAAGGGGTTTACGGAGTAACGGCACGTCAGGCGCTGGAAGCTGCAATTGACGGCTTGCTGCCGGCCTACCACCTGGTTTTTTCTCCGGTCACTCTTTATGAGTACACCCGAGGCGCCCCAGACCCGCTCACCAGAAATTACAAGAAATGGCACGGGCTAACTGTCCGGGTTCCTCTAGGCGTTCTCTATACCTTGAACTTCTATCCTGAGCATTGCTTCCGAGACGATGAAGGAAATGCATCTGCCGTGATTGTATCGGGGCCTCTCGGTACTCCAGATATGCATCCTGCAGTACCGGTCAGTGATGAGTATTTGCTGTGGCCTGAAGGGAAACCCGTAACCTTTGACCGCTCTCGCCTATTCTTCTTGCGGGAAGATTTGGAAAGTTTCGCTAACGGTACGAGCTGCCAAGTTGCAGACAGCAAAATTGCAAGCAGCGCCGCTGGCCAGCAGGTCATTGAACTTGAAAAGCCGTCTCATTCGTTACTGATTGCCGCCCTTTTGGAGCTTCTGAAAAAGCCCAGACCGACCGCGCTAAACCAGGAGGGGGTCAAGAGCCTGTTATTGGAGCAGTACAGCTGGCGCGGGCTGCGCAAACGCAACTTAGAAACCATGTTCGCAGCGGCCAACCGGGCCTCAGAAGAGGCTCGAAAAGCCACCGAATAACAGAGCCGCAATTGCGGTTTTCTGTTCCGCAGTTGCGGTTACTTACGCCCTTTCGCTGTATTGAATGCCAATCGTGTTCAACAAAGCCCAAGAGGCAACACGATATGGCCGCACATACCAACCCCGTCCAACTTCCCCGCCGCTTCATCAAGCTGGCCCAAGTGAAGGAGTACACCAGCCTTTCCACATCCGAAATTTACCGGCGCATTGCTGCCGGAACCTTCCCGAAACAGGTAAAGCTGGGGCCGAAATCGAGCTGTTTTGTTGAGTCGGAAGTCTTGGCCTGGTGCGAGCAGATGGCCGCACAGCGCGAGGTGGCCTGAAATGAAAAAGGCCACCCGTTCCGAAGAACTGAGCAGCCTGTCGCACGGCCAGCATAACACCTCCCCCACCTTGCTGGCGTCCGTGCTGGCATACCTGATTTTCGATGGATCGCTGAACAAGTACGAAGCCGCCAAGCAGTTGGGCGACTGGAGTTTGCACAGCACCATTTCCGATCTGGCGAACAAGTACGGGCTGAGCATCAAGCGCACCCCGGAGAAGGTTTTGCGCGCTCGCAATCCCGTCACCCGCTACAGCATCACCGAAGGCCACCGCCGCCACGCCCGTGACGTTCTGGTGAAGCTGGAGCAGCGCAAGAAGGGGGCCGAATGATGATTACCTTCCCCACCCTTGCCAGCCAGCACCAGCGGCGCTATGGTTCGCCCGTCACGGTCAATCCCGTGGCCGGGCGTAGGAACCCGAACAACGAAAGGCGCACAAGCGCCAAAGCCAACATGGGCGCTTTTTTGTTGCCTGTGTTTTATGGCGGCTGTGCGCGGGCACGCTTCGGCGTGGCCGGTGCCCTTTCGTGCCGGTTTCCTACCCCGCGTACAGCTGCCACCCCAGCCCGTAGGAAGGCCGGTGGCAGTTCCCCAACGAAAGGAGCTGCAACCATGCAAACCACCCGCAATCCGTCCACCCATGCCGCCGCCTGGAAGGCCCGCGCCTTCGCTGCGCTGCGTTCCGATTCGTCCCTGTCCGTTCGTCTGCGCCGCTACAACGAAGCGATGGCCCGCGCCCGTTCCCTGGAAACCGTAGGGGGTGTGCAATGAGCAGTCGCATCGCCGCTATGGCCAGCATCGCAGACGACGCAATCGAGCAGGTCCGCTATGGGCAGGAGCACGCCCGATGGCTCGCCGCCCTGATGACTGCGATTCACCTAGAGCTTGAGCCAAGCCCCGCGCTGCTGAAGGCACGCGCAAGGCGTGTGCAGGATTTGGCCAGCTTGGGGCAGTACCTGGCCGACGATCTGGCTAACTACATGGATTGCCGCGCCAGTGAGCTGCAAGAGAAGGCCGACGCCGTAGGGGGTGCCCAATGAGCGCCGTCTGCTGGAGTCACCTGCTACCCGACCCTTTGCGCATGGGCCGTCTGTCCACTGATGATCTGGACGCCATCGAGCGCACCGCTGAATGCGAGGCGCTGACCGTGGCCCACGGCATCGCCGCAATCGGTGAGCTGCTGGCCTGGACTGCCGACGCTGGCGAGCTATCCAACGATACCGCCCGCAATATCGGCTGGCTTATCAACTCACTCGGCACGCTTAGCGGCAGGCTCGCTGACGTAGCGAACGGCGCTGAGTACGAGCTGGAGCGCCGCAAGGCCACCGCACCGACCCCGAGCGCAGAGGGCTAACACGATGACCATTCAAAACGGCGCCTGCGCGCCGAGGGGATCGGCTTGCCTGGAGAAAGCTGAATTGGCCTTCCGCGACGCGCTGCAAGCCACGTTCGGGCCGCTGGATTGGCTGCCAGTAGCAGACGGCACCATTCACCGTTTCCGCGTGCCAGACGACAAGCCCGGCACGCTCAACGGCTGGTATGTCTTGCACCTGGACGGCATCGCGTCTGGTGCGTTCGGTAGCTGGAAGGCGGGAGGTTCGAGCACCTGGAGCAGCCGCAAACCAGCCGATCCGATGGAGGCCGAATTGATCCGCCAGCGGGTTGAGCAGGCCCGCCACCAGCGCGAAGCGGAGCAGCACCAGCGACAGCAGACGGCAGCCATCGAGGCACAACGGCTGTGGAGCACCAGCGCCACGGCTGATCCGCATCACCCTTACCTGATCGCCAAAGGCTGCCAGCCGCACGGCCTGCGCCAGCGCGGCGACGTTCTGCTGGTGCCGCTCTACCTGGGGCGCGTACTGGTCAACCTGCAACGCATCGCAGCGGACGGCGGCAAGCGGTTTCTGTCCGGGGGCCGGGTGAAGGGCTGCTATTCGCCCATCGGCACACTGGAGCCAGGCCAGCCGCTGTACGTCTGCGAAGGCTGGGCAACCGGCGCAACCATCCATGCCGAAACCGGCGCCGCCGTGGCCTGCGCCATGAATGCGGGCAACCTGCTGGAAGTCGGGCGCCAGCTTCAACGGCACCACCCGGACAGCCCGTTGATTATCGCGGGGGATGACGACCGCCAGACCGAAGCCGAGGGCAAGGGGAACCCCGGACGCGCCGCAGCCACCCAAGCCGCCGCCGTCCTGGGCTGCGGACTGGTGCTGCCACCCTTCCCCGCTGATGCCCCGCTGGAGCTTTCCGACTTCAACGACCTAGCCAACTGGAGGGCCGCACAATGAGCGCCGCCATCGTTACCCCGATTGTGCCGGAAGCCGCCGCGCCAGCCATCGAGCGCCCCTGTTACCGGGTGTATGAACACACCATCACATTGGACGGCGTGAAGCTGCGCCCCGGCGTCTGGTATCACGGGCAAAGCCTGGACAAGCAAAGCGGCGAGTATCTGCCGTTCGATGAATGGCTGTGCGGGCCTTTGCACGTCGAAGCCGTCACCCGCAACGAAGGCCAGGACGGCGATTACGGGCGCCTGCTGCGATTCCGCAACGCCGACCGCCGCGAACTGACCTGGGCAATGCCCAACGAGCTATTGGCGGGCAAGCCCGATTCGATCCTGTCCGTTCTGCTGGGCATGGGCCTGGATGTGGACTACCAGCGCCGCGCCAAGGTCTGCCAGTACATCGCCGCGCAATACCCAAAGGATCGCGTGGTAGCGGCCACATCTACCGGCTGGCACACACGCGAACTTTTCATCATGCCGCGCCAGAATATCGGCAAGGGCAAAGCGATATTCCAGAGCGAAGCCGCCAACGGTGACGACTACCGCCAAGGCGGAACGCTGGAAGGCTGGCAAGACAGCATCGGCGCCAAGTGCGAGGGCAATCCGTTGCTGGCGCTCGGCGTCTGCGCATCGCTTGCCGGGCCGCTGCTGTACCACGTTCAACGGCAAGGCGGGGGCTTTCACATCGTCGGTGATTCCAGCACGGGCAAGAGTTCCACCGTTCTGGCCGGGGCTTCGGTATGGGGGAACGGTGAGGACTTCAAGCGCACTTGGCGGGCTACCGGCAACGGGCTGGAAGGCATCGCCAGCCAACGCAATGACACGCTGCTGGCGCTGGATGAGATCGGCGAGGCCGACCCACGGGAGATAGGCGCCGTGGTCTACGCAATGGCGAACGGCACCGGCAAGGCCCGAGCCACCCGCAACGGTTCGGCACGGGCTGCGAAGCGCTGGCGCGTCATGCTGTTTTCATCCGGTGAGCTGGGGCTATCGGCGCTGATGGCCGAAGGTGGCAAGCGCAGCCGGGCCGGGCAGGAAATCCGCCTGCTGGATATACCCGCCCGACGCGCTTTCGGAGCCTGGGACAACTTGCACGGCATGACCGGGGGCCGGGAGTTTTCCGACGCGATCCAGCTCGCCAGTGTGACCCACTACGGGCACGCCGGGCCGCAGTTCATCCGCAAGCTGCTGGAGCTTGGCGAGCAAGACGGCCTGCCCGCGCTGCTGGCGCAGTTCTGCGCGCAATACCCCAGCACCAGCGGACAGGAGAGCCGCGCTGCCGAACGCTTCGCCCTGGTAGCTATGGCGGGGGAGCTGGCTATCAGCTTTGGCATTTTGCCCGTACCGGCTGGAGCCGTCCGTAATGCCATGCTGGAGCTGTTCGAGGTATGGCGAGCAGGCCGGGGGCAAGGCCCAAGCGAGGACCGGCAGATATTGCGCGCCATCGCTGACTTCATCGCCCGCCACGGCGACACCCGGTTTTCATCCGCCGACGATCCCGAAGGCGAAGCTAGGGACCGCGCCGGATATTGGGAGGACAGCCCCACCGGGCGCCTGTACCTGTTCAACCGCCCCGGCCTGGAGGAAGCCGCCAAAGGTTACGACCTGGGGCGCGTGGTGCTGGCACTGGAGTCGGTCGGAGCAATTGCCAAGCGTGAACCGGGCCGCGCTCAAGCCACCAAGCGACTGCCCAGCGGGCGCAAGGAAAAACTGTACTGGATCGACGCCGCCAGGCTGGAGCCGGAACAGTAAACGAACCTTGCATTTTCTGCTGGGGACAGTGGGGACAGCGGGGGCGCCCTAGTGCCGCAAGGGCTAGAGCTGTCCCCACCCGCTGCAAAGGCAAGGGGACAGTGGGGACAGGCCGGGCAATTTGTCCCCTTTGTCCCCACCCACTGACAGGCATAGGGGACAGCTACAGCCCGCGCCGTTACTGGCTGCCCCCTTTGTCCCCTCTGTCCCCACGGCAAAACACGAAAGGAAAGCGAAATGAGCGCACTTCGCCAGCTTGCCGAACACCTGGGGCTATCGAGCGATACGCGACCAGCACCAGCTACCGCACCCGTCCAACCCGCTGCCAACGATCCGCAGCAGCCGACCAGCGCACCAGCACGACCAACCGCACCAGAGGCCACCAGCGAGCCGAAGCGCGCCGCCTGGAGGATCACCCGAGCAGGCCAGCCGATTGGTTACATGGTCGGACAGCCAATGACCTATTCCGAAGCCCTGGCCGCCGCTCGCTGGCGCTGGGCTGATGCCGAACTAGACGGCGCACCAAAGGAGCCAAACCCATGAAAGCCAGCCAGATTCGAGCGCTCGCCAACATAGCCGACAAGCCAGGCGCCAGCGTGAGCACGCAGCTAATTGCCATGCGCCGGGTATGTCGCCTTTTTTGTCATGAGCGCGCAACGATCCACCAAGAGCGCCGCGCCTTGCGCCGGAAAGCCGCCAAGCTGAGAGCCTTTCTGCCATTCACTGCCGCAGCCATTGCCGACCTGGAGCAGCAAGCCAGGGAGCACGAAGCCGAATCGCTGGAGGGCATGAACCGGGCGCTGATCGGGATAGGCCGGGCCGTCCTCCTGCAAAGCGCCAGCACCACGGCGGCGTTGGGCTTCGACCGGCTGTGCGATCTGCTGAGCGTGAACCCCACGCATCGAGCACAAGCGATCCGCGACGGTGACACCGGGCTACACGAACTGGTGTTTATTGCCTGCCTGGAGGACAGCGCAACCGATCACGGCACGGCCTGGGGAGACGGCGGACCGCTGTATCAAGCCTGCCTACTGGCTATGGCTGACTTCATCCGCAACGCACCAGAGGGAGCGCTACCCGATCCGTTCGCACCCGGCGCCCCCTTCGGGCCGAAGCTGCCGCCCGTGCTGCGCGTGGTTTGATCGCAGGCGCCACGGATGGCGCTACCCCCACCCCCGTTAGGTTCTCCCCCGCCCCGGCACCGTCACGGGTGATTCGCGCCCCGCCTTTTCGCTTCATACGGACATTTTCAGACCGCCCCCGCTTCCGGTTCCGCTTTCCGCTGGAAGCCCCGCCAGCGCAACCACCAACGCCGCCATCCACGCGGAAACGACCGGCACCAGTTGGCTATTGGCCAGCACCAGCGCCCGACCTGCGAAGCCTGGAGCGAGACAACGAAACAACAACCAACCCACCAGCCAGCGCCGTATATAGCGAACGGTCACGGCACGAATCACCCGCAATGGGGGCGCCCCCTTGGGAGGACCCAACACCACGGGGAGGGCCGGTTGAAAGTCTGAGCAAGCGCAATGCCCGAACGACGGGGGGAGCCAGATTTTCGCGCCGTCATAATTCAGATTTAAAAACGGGCAATGCGATGGCGCTGTAAATCCCCCTGATTCGGGGCATTTAAAGTGACCCTGAACCACCTTTGCGCCTGACAGCAGGTCACAGGTTCGCAACCGCTTCGCGCAACTGGTTCGCAAAGCCGGTACGCACGGAAACTACGCACTTTCACGCGCACTTTTCACGCACTACCCCGTTTTGGGGAATCGACCCATGAATGCCAGTTAAGTGACCAGTACGCGCGCGAGGCCGAAAGGCTTTTAGGGACTCCGAAAACACCGGAGGGCGATATTGGGGCGAGGTGAACATCGAGATCGCAACAAGGCGAAATGGTAAGGACACTGTATGCCATGAGCAGCGCGTCGCATGCGGCTTGGATCATTCAACCTTATCTGGCAGATTCCAGAGTCAGTTATTCAAAGTCTATGGAGAGGCGAACTATGGAGCTTTACCGGCTAACCGAAGCGGGACGCAAATTGGAGATAGGCTATCGCCGCAACGCACGGATAGCGCTCGAAGCACTCGGACCCACGTTTACTGAGACCAGAGCTATGGACGCACTAGCCGTGCTCGACGCATTCAATATGCTTGGCAAGGGGACACCAGCCAGCTTTTGGCATCGATTCACGGCACAAGGTGCCCACTCGCACAAGACACCGTTTATCGAGCGCGTTTCTGATTGAGATAGGGGCACTTTTCGTTTTGGGGGCATTTTTGGGGGCATCGACAAACTAGCGAACCCAATAAACCTAGCAACTGCGCCGCCTGTAGCAGATGGTTCGGTTCCGTCCCTGGCACCACCTTTCGTTTTCAGGTGGTGTCAGCATCACCCGAAAGCCCACAAGAAGCCCGCCTAGTGCGGGTTTTTTGTTGTCTGCATTTTTTGCCCGTGACCGCCCATAGCCAGCCCTGGCTCACCCCTCATCTTGCATCGCTCGCAGAGATCTGCGCAGCGGCCACCCTTCACCATTTCTTAAATGAGAAATATGCGCATTATCTGCTGACATTGCTTTACGTTTACCTTACATTGCCGCGCCGACCGAAATCACAAATCCAATTCAGGGAGCGCCCACGTGTCTGGTAAATCGAATCTGTACCTGTCTGCTTCGCTGGCAGTCCTTTCTCTCTATGCTCTGCCAAGCCTCGCCGAAGACGCCAAGGAGCTCGAGGCGATCACCATCAGCGCCACGCGCGCAGGCAGCGAGGCGGGCAAGACGCCACAAAAGATTACGGTCATCACGCGCGAGCAGATCGAGCAGCAGCTGGCGATTACCTCCGACCACGGTGCAGTGCTGAGCAACCTGATTCCCTCCTACTCGCCGAGCCGGCAGAAGATGACCAGCGCCGGCGAGACCTTTCGCGGGCGCTCGGCGCTGATTCTGATCGACGGCGTGCCCCAGTCCACGCCGCTGCGCGACAGCCAGCGCGACGGCTATGTGATCGATCTATCGATGGTCGAACGTATCGAAGTGATCCATGGCGCCAGCGCCGAGCATGGCCTGGGCGCGACCGGCGGGATCATCAACTACGTCACCCGCCGTCCGGCCAGCGGAACGCTGCGCCAGCACGCCGGCGTGAGCGTCACCGCACCAGGCGACTACGATTCGGAAGGCCTGGGCTACAAGCTCGATTACCGTGTCGAAGGTACCCAGGGCAACCTCGACTACCTCGCCTCGGCCAGCTGGCAGACCCAGGGCATGTTCTACGACGCCCATGGCGACCTCATCGGAGTCGACGATACGCAGGGCGACGTGATGGACTCGACCAGCCACGACCTGCTGCTCAAGCTGGGCTATTGGCTGGACGACAATCAGAGCCTCGGTCTGATGATCAACCGCTATCAGGTCGAGGGTGAGCACGACTATGTGAACGTTCCGGGCGATGCCGACGCCGGAATTCCGGCCACTTCGCGCAAGGGCGAACCGCTCGGCAAGGCGCCGCAGAATGAAGTGCTGGCCACCAGCCTGACGTACAAGAATGCGGACTTCCATGGCAACGAATTGGGCCTACAGCTTTACAGCCAGCGCTTCCGCGCCCGCTTCGGCGGCGGCTACAACGGCACCTTCCAGGACGCCGCCATCGCGCCGCTGGGCACCTTGTTCGATCAGTCGCAGAACGAGTCCGACAAGTTCGGCGGCAAGCTGACGCTGAGCCGCGACGGCCTGCTGGACAACCACCTCAAACTCACTGGCGGTCTGGACGTGCTGCAGGACACGACCAGCCAGCAGCTGATCCTGACCGACCGCGAATGGGTGCCGGAAACCGTGTTCCGCAACTATGCGCCGTTCCTTCAGGCAGAGATCCGCGCGCTCGAGCAACTGACCCTCTTTGCCGGGGTGCGGCATGAGTTCGCCGAGCTCGAGGTCGACAGTTTCCGCACCATCGCCTCGACCAACCGCCCGCTGGGTGGCGTCGCGGTCGAAGGCGGCCAGCCCAACTTCGAGGAAACCCTCTACAACGCCGGCCTGGTCTGGCAAATGAATGACTGGGCGCAGCTGTTCGCCAACTACTCGGAAGGCTTCGGCATGCCCGACGTCGGCCGCGTACTGCGCGGCATCGGCACACCAGGCACCCGCGTGGACGAGTTCCTCGACCTGCAGCCGATCGTGACCGAGAACCGCGAAGTCGGCCTGCGTCTGAATCACGGCCCGTTCGACGCCGAGATCAGTTACTACGAATCGGACGCCGATCTGGGCTCGCGCCTGAACAGCGTTGGCGGCGTCTATCAGGTCCGCCGCGAGCGGACCGAAATCGACGGCATCGAATTCACCGGCGGCTGGCAGGTCAACGAGGCGCATCGCCTGAAGCTCAGTTATGCCCAGGTCAACGGCCAGTCGGACACTGACGGTGACGGCAAGGTCGATACCGATCTCGATGGTGCGAACATTTCACCGGATCGCTATGGCCTGAGCTGGCAGGCCAACTGGAACGACAATCTGCACAGCCTGCTGCAGGCCAACCACTATGCCAGCCGTAGCTTCGACACGCCGGGTCTTGAATTCGATGGCTACACACTCGTGGATGCCTCGCTCGGCTATCGCCTGCCGATCGGCGAAGTCAGCCTGGGCATAGAGAACCTGTTCAACCGCGACTACCTGACCTACTACACCCAGGCAGCCAACAGCGGATCGGACGTCACGCGTAACGGCCGGGTGTTCAACGGCCGTGGCCGCACGTTCACGCTCGGCTATCAGGTCAGCTTCTGACCGACCGCCGGTTCTCGTCTGGTGCTATAGCGACACGCGAGAACCGATCTTGGCGGCGCGCAAGCGGCCTTACGCTATGCTCTGCGGGGAGGGTCAGGAGGCCTGGTTTTCAACAGGAGCATGCCGTGCGGAGCGTTGCCTCGACGATTCTGGCCGGGATGGCACTCATCCTGGCCATGCCCGCGGGAGCCTGGCAATTCGTGACCGAGGATTTCCCGCCGTTCACCTACCCGGCCACGCACAGCGCACCAGGCAGCGCCGATGCCGCAGGCGCAGGTCCGATGGCCGAGGTGGTCCAGGCTGTCTGCGCCAGGCTGGCGCGGCCCTGCTCGATCACCGTCTACCCTTGGCGCCGCGCTCTGGCGCTGGCCGAGGCCGGCCAGGTCGACGGGATATTCACGGTCATTCGCTCACCGCAGCGCGAACAGGCCTTCCACGTCTCGCGCATGCTGGTGACCTCGCACTATGGCCTCTATGGCTTGAACGGCAGCGCCTTCGTCTATCACCAGCCGATGGATCTGGCCGGGCGCACGCTGGGGGTCTACGGCCCCTCGGGCACCTCCATCGTGCTCCGCGAGCAGGTGCGCGACGTACCGGACGTGCACCTGCAGCTGGTCGCCGACAACCGCCGGCTGTTACAGATGCTTGCCGCCGGCCGCTTTGGCGCGGACGGCCTCGCCGCGGTCAATCAGGATGTCGCCTGGCACCTGATCGATGAACTGCAGCTGGACAATCTGCGCGAAGTCGGCGTACTGGCGACCGTTTCCTATGGCATCGGGCTGTCGCGCAAACGCGTCGGGCAAGCCGAGTTCCAGCGCTTTGCCGATGCGCTGGCCACCGCCATGGCCGACGGCAGCGTGGCGGCCATTCTGCGGCGCTATCAACTCGAACCGGCGGACTAGTTCGGCACTCACCAGGCAAAAAAGCTGAATCATTGGCCGCTTGCGACCGTCTATCTGAAGAGGCGTTCTGCCAGCGCCACTTCAGCCGACCGACCTGGAGACAGCCCCATGGATAGAAAACTACCCAAGGCCATCATCGTCTATCCGGTGTTCATTCCCGCCGTCGCGATCACTCTGCTGCTGGTGATCGGAACAATCAGCAACCCGAGCCTCGCCGCGCAGACCTTCGATGCCGTACTCGCCTACATCACCCGCTCGTTCGGCTGGTTCTACATGCTTTCGGTGGCGTTCTTCCTGATCTTCATCGTCGGCATTGCGCTCACCAAATGGGGCAACATCAAGCTCGGCCCGGACCATGCCGAGCCGCAGTACAGCTTCCCCGCCTGGTTCGCCATGCTGTTTTCCGCCGGCTACGGAATCGCCCTGCTGTTCTTCGGCGTCGCCGAGCCGGTACTGCATTACTCGACACCGCCGGCCGGTGCACCGGAAACCGTGGACGCGGCCAAGCAGGCCATGCAGATCGCATTCTTCCACTGGGGTTTCCATATCTGGGGCATCTTCGGCATCGTCGGCCTGGCGCTGGCCTATTTCGCCTTTCGTCACGGCTTGCCGTTGTCGCTGCGCTCGGCGCTCTATCCGCTGATCGGCGACCGGATCTATGGGCCGATCGGCCACTTCGTCGATGTACTGGTGATCCTCGGCACACTGTTCGGCATCGCCACCACGCTGGGCCTGTCGGTCACCCAGATCAACGCCGGCCTGAATTACCTGTGGCCCAGCATTCCGGTAAGCGAGTGGGTACAGGTGGTGGCGATCGTCATCATCACGCTGATGGCCATCGCCTCGGTGGTCGCCGGGCTCGACAAGGGCGTGAAAAACCTTTCGCTGCTCAACATCCTGCTCGCTACCCTGCTGATGCTGTTCGTGCTCGCGGTCGGGCCGACCATCTTCATTCTCGAAACCTTCCTGCAGAACACCGGCAGCTACCTGAACAATATCGTCGAGCGCACCTTCAACCTGCAGGCCTACAGCCGCAGCGACTGGATCGGCAACTGGACGCTGTTCATCTTCGGCTGGACGATCTCCTGGTCGCCTTTCGTCGGCCTGTTCATCGCCAAGATCAGCCGCGGCCGCACGATCCGCCAGTTCGTCTTCGGCGTGATGATCGTGCCGACGCTGTTCACCTTCTTCTGGTTCTCGGTGTTCGGCGACACCGCCCTGCACCTGATCATGGTCGAGGGCTATACGGCGTTAATCCAGGAGGTCCAGGCCGACCATGCCATCGCCCTGTTCAAGCTGTTCGAACAGCTGCCGCTGAGCGCCTTCGCCTCGCTGCTGGCGGTGATCCTGATCGTCACCTTCTTTGTGACGTCCTCGGACTCCGGCTCGCTGGTCATCGACTCGATCGCCGCTGGCGGCGCGGCGCAGACGCCCGTCTGGCAGCGCGTGTTCTGGGCCAGCATCGAAGGCCTGGTCGCCGCAACGCTGCTGCTCGCCGGCGGGCTCAGCGCATTGCAGACCATGGCCATCACCAGCGGCCTGCCGTTCTGCGTTCTGATGATGCTGATCGCGCTCGGCATGTGGCGCGCGCTGGTGATCGAAGGCCACCAGCTCAACCTGCAATCGCAGGCGCAGGGCGGCCGGCTCAGCGCGACCGGGCCAGGCGTCTGGAAGCGCCGCCTGGCCGGCCTGGTGAATTTCCCGGCGCGTGAGGAAGTCGAGGCGTTCATGGGCTCGACGGTGCTCAAGGCCATGCGCCGCGTGCAACGCGGCCTCGTCGAACAGGGCTGGCCCGCCGAAGTGCACGTCGACGAGCAGAATGCGCGGCTGTATCTGGAGGTGATCAAGGACGACCAGCTGGATTTCATCTACGAAATCCGCCTGATGAGCTACGCCACGCCCTCGTTTGCGCAGCCGACCAGTGCCGACGGCGACGAGCATTACTATCGCGCCGAGGTGTTCCTGCGCCGTGGCGGCCAGTCCTACGACATCTATGGCTATGACCAGCAGGACATCATCAGCGACATCCTCGATCAGTTCGAGAAGTACCTGCACTTCCTACACATTTCACCCGGCAGCCTGCCCTGGCGCATGGAAGAGCACGACGAGATGCTCAACAACGAGGCACAACAGCCTGCGCGCTGAACCGTTGCCGGGCGTTTTTCTCGACCGTTCGGACAGTTTGGCGGGTTGGCGTACAAGCTGCGTGATAGGCGCTTTTCGCCGCCTGACTGCGGTCGCAGCGACGCGCTTCGCGCTTGGCGACCGCCCGAGCGCATGCTAGCTTTGCGCCTCGCCAGGATGGCGAGCCGCCCGCCGGAGCGCACACATTCGAAAACCAGGCCACAGGGGCTAGAGCCGGCCTGCACAGAGGAACACGCATGGCCGAGGCCATACCCGCACTGGAAATCCGCAACCTGCACAAGCGCTACGGCGATCTGGAAGTACTCAAAGGCATCTCGCTGACCGCTCGCGATGGCGATGTGATTTCCATCCTTGGCTCTTCGGGCTCCGGCAAGTCCACCTTTCTGCGCTGTATCAACCTCCTGGAAAACCCCAACGAGGGCGAGATCTACGTCGCTGGCGAGCAGCTCAAGCTCAAGCGCGACAAGGCAGGCGATCTGGTCGCGGCCGATGGCAAGCAGCTCAATCGCATCCGCAGCGAATTGGGCTTCGTCTTCCAGAACTTCAATCTCTGGCCGCACATGACGATTCTCGACAACATCATCGAGGCGCCGCGTCGCGTGCTCGGCCAGAGCAAGGCCGAGGCCACCGAGGTGGCCGAGGCGCTGCTGGCCAAGGTCGGCATCGCCGACAAGCGCCACGTCTATCCGAACCAGCTCTCCGGCGGCCAGCAGCAGCGCGCGGCCATCGCCCGCACCCTGGCGATGCAGCCGAAGGTAATCCTCTTCGACGAGCCCACCTCGGCGCTTGACCCGGAGATGGTACAGGAAGTGCTTAGCGTAATCCGGTCGCTCGCCGAGGAAGGCCGGACCATGCTGCTGGTCACCCATGAGATGAATTTCGCCAAGCAGGTCTCCAGCGAGGTGGTATTTCTTCATCAGGGGCTGGTCGAGGAGCACGGAACGCCCGAGCAGGTATTTGACAACCCGCAATCGGCGCGCTGTAAACAATTCATGTCCAGCCATCGTTAACGGAGCAACAACTGCATGAAGAGCTATAAGAAGATCCTGCTGACCGCCGCCGTTTCCCTGGTCCTCGGTGCTCAGGCATTCGCCGCGGAAAAACTCAGAATCGGCACCGAAGGGGCCTACCCACCCTTCAACCTGATCGACGCCAGCGGCAAGGTAGTCGGCTTCGATCTCGATATCGCCCACGCGCTGTGCGCCAAGATGAAGGTCGAGTGCGAAGTGGTCACCTCCGACTGGGACGGCATCATTCCCGCACTGAACGCCGGCAAATTCGACTTCCTCGCCGCCTCCATGTCGGTCACCGAAGAGCGCAAGCAGGCGGTGGACTTCACCGATCACTACTACACCAACAAGCTGCAGTACGTGGCGCCCAAGTCGGTGGACTTCAAGACCGACAAGGACTACCTGGACGGCAAGGTCATCGGCGCCCAGCGGGCCACCATCGCCGGCACCTGGCTGGAAGACAACCTCGACGACGTGGTTGACATCAAGCTCTACGACACCCAGGAAAACGCCTATCTGGACCTTGCTGCCGGACGCGTCGATGGCATCCTCGCCGACACCTTCGTGCAGTGGGAATGGCTCAAGAGCGACGCCGGCAAGGACTTCGAGTTCAAGGGCGAGCCGGTATTCGATGACGACAAGATCGCCATCGCCGTGCGCAAGGGCAACGACGAACTGCGCGAGCGCCTGAACAAGGCTCTGGCCGAAATCATCGCTGACGGCACCTACAAGCAGATCAACGACAAGTACTTCCCGTTCAGCATCTACTGATCCAACCGAACCGAGGCCCGGCATGACGCCAGGCCCCGAGGCAGGCGGCGCCGGTCACAAGCGGGCGCAGACCTCTCTCGGGGCCGGAATGCCGGGCTTCGGTGTTTGAGCGACTATGATTCCCGACCTTCACGGCTTCGGTCCGGCGCTGGCCGCCGGCACCTGGATGACCATTCAACTGGCCCTGGCCTCCCTTGCACTCGGGCTGGTGCTCGGCCTGCTCGGCGCCTTGGCCAAGACCTCACCGCTCAGCGCGTTACGCTGGCTGGGCGGCACCTATTCGACGATCGTTCGCGGCGTACCCGAGCTGCTCTGGGTGCTGCTGATCTACTTCGGTACCATCGGCCTGGTACGCGCGATTGGCGAGCTGTTCGGCATCGAGAACCTGGCGCTCAGCCCGTTCGTCGCCGGCACCATCGCCCTCGGCCTGTGCTTCGGCGCCTATGCCACCGAAGTGTTTCGCGGCGCGTTGCTGGCGATTCCCAAGGGCCATCGTGAGGCCGGCCTGGCGCTCGGTCTGGGCAAGCGGCGCATTTTCCTGCGCCTGATCCTGCCGCAGATGTGGCGCCTGGCGCTGCCCGGCCTGGGCAACCTGTTCATGATCCTGATGAAGGACACCGCGCTGGTCTCGGTAATCGGTCTCGAAGAGATCA
The DNA here is from genome assembly GCF_000818015.1 of Stutzerimonas balearica DSM 6083. Lineage (NCBI taxonomy): Bacteria > Pseudomonadati > Pseudomonadota > Gammaproteobacteria > Pseudomonadales > Pseudomonadaceae > Stutzerimonas > Stutzerimonas balearica. Next base: position 236,500 of record NZ_CP007511.1, on the reverse strand, counting down.
TGCGCCAGTCGCAGATCGCCGTGACCGCGAGCAAGGAGCCATTCACCTTCTTCCTCGTCGCCGCCTTCATCTACCTGTGCCTGACCATCCTGGCGATGACCGGCATGCATTTCCTGGAAAAACGCGCCGGCCGCGGCTTCGTGAGGAGCGCCACATGAGTTGGGACCTCTTCATCAAGTGGCTGCCGAGCTTTCTCGAAGGCGCCTGGCTGACGCTACAGCTGGTGGGCATCTCGGTGATCGCCGGGTTGATCTTCGCCTTACCCCTGGGCATCGCGCGGGCCTCGCGGCATTTCCCGGTGCGCGCCCTGCCCTATGCCTACATCTTTTTCTTTCGTGGCACGCCGCTACTGGTCCAGCTGTTTCTCGTCTACTACGGCATGGCGCAGTTCGACGCGGTGCGCCAGAGCGCGCTCTGGCCGTACCTGCGCGACCCGTACTGGTGCGCGATCATCACCATGACCATGCACACCGCCGCCTATATCGCCGAGATCATTCGCGGCGCGATCCAGAACGTGCCGCACGGAGAGATCGAGGCCGCACGGGCGCTGGGCATGTCGCGCAGCCAGGCGCTGTTGCACATCATCCTGCCGCGCGCCACGCGCATCGGCCTGCCTGCGTACAGCAACGAGGTGATCCTGATGCTCAAGGCCAGCGCCCTGGCCAGCACCATCACCCTGCTGGAACTGACCGGCATGGCCCGCAAGATCGCCGCGCGCACCTACATGCATGAGGAAATGTTCCTCACCGCCGGCCTGATCTACCTGGTGATCGCCTTCATCCTCATGCAGGGTTTCAAGGCACTCGAGCGCTGGCTGCGGGTCGACGCCTGCCAGGGGCGCTGACCGGCACCGGCTGCTGTGCAGCCGGGCGCACCGTTTCATGCCGGCGCTCGGGCGAATCCCTGAGCGTCCCAGCGGTCTGACCCACCTGTCCGATCTTGCCAAGGAGCCAAACCATGCTCGTCGATATCCAGCGCATCGAAATGGGTCAACTCGCCTGCTGGCGCCTGCGCCGCGGCAGCAGTGAGCTGCTGGTCGCCGAACAGGGCGCTCAGATACTCCGCTACGGCCAGGACGGCATGGAGCCCGTCATCTGGCTCAGCGAGCAGGCGACCTTCGAGCGTGGCCAGCCGGTACGTGGCGGCATCCCGGTCTGCTGGCCCTGGTTCGGCGATCTGGCACGTAATCCACAAGCGATCCGCAACCAGTATGCGGGGACCCAGAGCGCACCGTTCCACGGTCTGGTGCGGGCCATCGACTGGCAGGTGGTGACCAGCGCCTGCGAAGCGGATGCCGCCACCATCGAACTCACCTGCGCCGCGGCGGCCGCCGGCGAGCTGCCCGGGTGGCCACACCGGGTCGAGGTCACCCTGCGCATCCGCCTCGGCGAAGCGCTGGAAGTGAGCCTCAGCAGTCGAAACCTCGACGATCATCCGGTCAGCATCAGCCAGGCCCTGCACAGCTACCTGGCCACGGCTGACATCCATCAGACGCGCGTGGCCGGCCTCGACGCCTGCCCCTATGTCGATACGCTGGCCGACTGGCAGAACCATGAACAACAGGGCGACCTCAGGTTCCATGGCGAAACGGACCGCATCTATCTGGCGCTGGCCGACACGCTCACGCTCGTCGATACCGCTGGAAGGCGCAGCCTCCAGCTGCTGAGTACAGGGTCTCGCTCGGCAATCCTCTGGACCCCCTGGATCGAGAAGTCCAAGCGCCTGTCGCAATTTGCAACCGATGCCTGGCAGCGCATGCTGTGCATCGAAACCGCCAACGTCCTCGATGATGCCCGCCGACTCGCGCCCGGCGAGTGCCATACCCTTGGCGTTCGCTTTCTGGCTAATTCGCAGGCCTAACAAGCCTGCCACATCTCCGCCGTGAACCAGCGCACCCTTGCCTGTAAGTAATTGCCGACTATTGCGTGACCAACTTCAATGGCCTGCGACTTTTCTTTTTAATTTGAAGAAAATCACAGTTCTTAAAGTTCCACCTCATTTCAGAACAATATTAATCGCTGCTACACGAGTCACGTTTTAACGCTTGAGGAAGGCGCCAGGGCCCGTCTAGGATGCACGCCCCATAAGGCTTGCGCAATTTGTTGCGCAAACAGCTGCGCAACTTTCTGCGCCGCCTGCCTTTTATGGCCCGCTTAATCGGATATTAAGTATTGGCCGCCGAGTTCACGGATGAACTTAGAGTCACGATGACCTTTTCTTCTGCGCTGAGCAAACATTATCTTCAGCTGGTTACTCGCCCGATCGGCGAGGCGAGCTTCGCGGGCGACGACGTACGTTACAGCAGCGAGTTCGAGCTGCTCGAGCATGAGCTGGCCAAGGCGACGGCCGTGCATGCAACCGCGGTGATCGACTGGCAGAAGGTTCGCAGCGGCTGCGAGCTTCTGCTCGAGACCCAGTCGAAGGACCTTCGCATTGCAGCCTGGCTCGCCTGGAGTCTGTACCAGCGCGAGTCCTTCAGCGGGCTGCATGCCGGACTCGAGGCCATCCATCGCCTCTGTGCCGAACATTGGCACACGTTGCATCCCCGCAAGCCGCGCACCCGCGGCGCCGCGATCAGCTGGCTGGTGCCGCGACTCGAGCAGGTCCTGACCGACGAGGTGCCGGTCGGTGAGCAGCTCGCCCTGTTCCGCGCCCTCGCCGATAGCCTGCACGGCCTGGAAGCCTGCCTGTCCAATGCGCTGGGTGAAGACGCTCCGCTGCTGTTGCCGCTCTGCCGCCAGCTCGACGGCATGATCCGCAGGGCCACACAGGACAAACCCCAACCCGGCGCGGTCGGCGCCGCCATCGCTCAGGTCAAGCAGGTCGCCACGCAAGTGCTGAGCGGCAGCACACCAATCGACAGCGACAAGGACGCACAAAAAACCCTGCGCGCCTTGCAGGAACAGGCCCGCCCGCTGGCCGCCTGGTGGCTCAAGCAAAAGGCCACCGACCTCAAGCCGCTGCGCCTCTCGCGCACCCTGCTGTGGCTCGGCATCGAGGCGCTGCCCGAACGCAACGCCGAACAGATCACTGCGCTGCGCGGCCTGCCCACCGACAAGCTGGCCAGCTTCAAGGAGCGCTTTGACCAGGGCGCCTTCGCCGAACTGGCCGTGGATCTGGAAACCAGCATCGCCCGCGCACCCTTCTGGCTCGACGGCCAGCGGCTGGTCTGGGAATGCCTGCAGGCCCTCGATGCACCGCTGGCCATGCGTGAGGTGGAGATTCAGCTGGCGCTGTTCCTCCAGCGGTTGCCCGGCCTCGACGAGCTGCGCTTCCACGACGGCGTGCCTTTTGCCGATGCCGAGACCCGAGCCTGGATCGCCAGCCAGGTATTGCCGCACCTGCAAACGCCGGACACGCACCGCGAGCCGACGCCGGTTGCAGCAGGCCAGCTGCCGGCCTGGGAAAGCGCACTCGAACAGAGCCTGCCCCTGCTACGCAAGGACGGCCTGAAAGCCGCTGTGCAGCAACTCAAGGCCGGCCTGGCCGGCGCCCACGGCGGACGTGAGCGCTTCCACTGGCAGCTCGCCCTGGCGCGCCTGTGCATGCAGGCGAAGAAACACGAACTGGCCAAGACCCAACTCGAATCACTCGACCAGACGCTGAGCGCCACCGGCCTTGGCGACTGGGAACCCGATCTCGCCCTGGAAGTGCTGCGCCTGTTGCACCACTGCTGCGAAGTGCTGCCGCAGAACCACGCGGTACGCGAAAGCAAGGACGAGATCTATCGCAGGCTGTGCCACCTCGATCTCGAGGTGGTGCTCGATTAGGCCCCCGGGCCACCCATTCAAGGAGAACACCCATGGCCAAAGAAGGCTCGGTAGCCCCCAAGGAACGCATCAACGTCACCTTCAAGCCCGCCACCGGCGGCGCTCAGGAAGAGATCGAACTGCCGCTGAAACTCATGGTGCTCGGCGATTTCACCCAGCGCGCCGACGATCGCAAGATCGAAGACCGCAAGCCCATCGCCATCGACAAGAACAGCTTCGATGAAGTCCTGGCCAAGCAGGAGCTGAACCTCACCTTCGGCGTGCCGAACCGCCTACAGGACGAGCAGACCGATGACGAGCTGGCGGTGCAGCTGCGCATCAACTCGATGAAGGACTTCAACCCGGCCAACCTGGTTGAGCAGGTCCCGGAGCTGAAGAAGCTGATGGAGCTGCGCGACGCCCTGGTCGCCCTCAAGGGCCCGCTGGGCAATGCCCCGGCCTTCCGCAAGGCCATCGAAAGCGTGCTGGCCGATGACGATTCGCGCGAGCGCGTGCTCGGCGAGCTGGGCCTGGCCGCGAAAGAACACCTGGACGCCTGATCACCTGGACAAGGAACGCCAACACCATGAGCACTAGCGCAGCAGCCGTCGACAGCGGCAACAACCTCGCCGACCTCGGCATTCTCGACCGGATCATCGCCGAGACCAAACTGACCCCTGACGACGAGGCCTACGACATCGCCAAGCGCGGCGTATCGGCCTTCATCGAAGAACTGCTCAAGCCACAGAACGAGCACGAGCCGGTGAAGAAGGCGCTGGTCGACCGCATGATCGCGGAGATCGACGCCAAGCTCAGCCAGCAGATGGACGAGATCCTCCATCATCCGCAATTCCAGGCGCTCGAATCCTCCTGGCGCGGCCTCAAGTTGCTGGTCGACCGCACCAATTTCCGCGAGAACATCAAGCTGGAAATCCTCAACGCCTCCAAGCAGGACCTGCTGGATGACTTCGAGGACAGCCCGGAAGTCGTCCAGTCGGGCCTGTACAAGCACATCTATACCGCCGAGTACGGCCAGTTCGGTGGCCAGCCGGTCGGCGCGCTGATCGCGAACTACTTCTTCGACCCGAGCGCCCCCGACATCAAGACGATGCAGTACGTGGCATCGGTCGCCAGCATGTCCCACGCGCCCTTCATCGCCGCCGCTGGCCCGAAATTCTTCGGCCTGGAAAGCTTCACCGGCCTGCCGGACCTGAAGGACCTGAAGGATCATTTCGATGGCCCGCAGTTCGCCAAATGGCAAAGCTTCCGCGAGCAGGAAGACGCCCGCTACGTCGGCCTGACCGTACCGCGCTTCCTCCTGCGCAACCCCTACGACCCGGAAGACAACCCGGTCAAATCCTTCGTCTACAAGGAAAACGTCGCCGGCAGCCACGAGCACTACCTGTGGGGCAACACCGCCTACACCTTCGCCAGCCGCCTGACCGACAGTTTCGCCAAGTTCCGCTGGTGCCCGAACATCATCGGCCCGCAGAGCGGCGGCGCGGTGGAAGACCTGCCGCTGCACCACTTCGAGAGCATGGGCGAGATCGAGACCAAGATCCCGACCGAGGTGCTGGTCTCCGACCGCCGCGAATATGAGCTGGCCGAGGAAGGCTTCATCGCCCTGACCATGCGCAAGGGCAGCGACAACGCCGCGTTCTTCTCGGCCAACTCCGCGCAAAAGCCGAAGTTCTTCGGCAACAGCGAGGAAGGCAAGAACGCTGAGCTGAACTACAAGCTCGGCACCCAGCTGCCGTATCTGTTCATCGTCAACCGCCTGGCGCACTACCTGAAGGTGCTGCAGCGCGAGCAGATCGGCGCCTGGAAAGAGCGCACCGACCTCGAACTGGAACTGAACAAGTGGATCCGCCAGTTCGTCGCCGACCAGGAAAACCCCAGCGCCGAAGTCCGCAGCCGCCGGCCGCTGCGCGCCGCCCAGGTCGTCGTCAGCGATGTAGAAGGCGAGCCGGGCTGGTACCGCGTCAGCCTGAACGTGCGCCCGCACTTCAAGTACATGGGCGCCGACTTCACCCTGTCGCTGGTCGGCAAGCTGGACAAGGAATAAGCACTTGAACGGATACGGCAGCCTCTTCGAGCGCCTCGGTGGCGACGCCGATCGGCGCGCCGGCTGGAGCCGCGAGATCGCGGCGATGGCCTCGGTGGCTGCCCATCTGACCAAGATGCTCAGCACCCGGGCGGGCAGCGTGCAGACGCTGCCCGACTACGGGTTGCCCGATTTGAACGACATGCGCCTCTCGCTGCACGACTCGCTGCAGCAGGCGCGTGCCGCCATCGAACGCTTCATCGAAGCGTACGAACCCCGCCTGCGCCAGGTCCGTGTGGTACCGCTGCCGCGCGATCACGATCCGCTCACGCTCGCCTTCGCCATCGAAGGCCTGCTGGAGATCGAAGGCTGCAAGCGACAGGTCAGTTTCTCCGCACGCCTGGACGGCAGCGGCCAAGTCAGCGTGGAGTAAGGAAGCGCCATGTCCGGTAAACCCGCCGCCCGCCTGGGCGACCCCACCGCCTGTCCCGTCCCGGGTCATGGCAACAACCCGATCGAAGCCGGCTCGCCCGACGTGCTGTTCGACGGCCTGCCGGCCGCACGCATGGGCGACGCCTCGGCCTGCGGCGGAGCGATGGCCAGCGCGGTGATACCCACCGTGCTGATCAATGGCAAGCCGGCTGCGGTGGTGGGCAGTGTGGGCAACCACGGCAATGTCGTCACCGCCGGTTCGGGTACGGTGGTCATCGGCAGCAGCCACAACGCGGCGCCCTTCCTCGCGCCTGCCGCCCTTAGAATTGCCAAGGCAGTTACTGCGGCGGCCGCTGTCGCCGAGGCCTTTCGCTCATCTGAACCGATAGCCCGCACCTGGCAGGAAGAGCCGGGTGACCTCGCGCCGTTGGGCGTTGAAGAGGAAGACGAAGAAGAGGAGCTGGCCGAGCAGCCGCAGCAACAGGCGCGCCAGGCCATCACCCTGCGAATCGGCGTGTTCTTCGACGGTACCGGCAACAACCTGGCCAATGCGGCGGTGACCGAAAAGTGTCGCCAGGACGACCTGACCCTGCTGGACGAGCGCACCCTCGGCGAAGTCGTCGAGTATTGCCGGGCTCATGGCTTCAGCGACAGCGAAGGCAAAGGCTTCTTCACCCAGACGCCGGACAATAGCTACGGCAACGCGCCGAGCAACGTGGCGCGGTTGTTCGACCTGTACCAGGACGATGCGACTCGGAGCCTGGCGGGAGGCGAGCGCAGCGCCAGTATCAAGGCTTATCTCGAGGGGATCGGCACCAGCAGCGGCGAAGAAGACTCGGCATACGGGCTGGCTACGGGCATGGGCGATACCGGTGTGGTGGCCCGCGTGATGCAAAGCCCGCAGAAGATCCAAGAGTCGCTGGACCGCCTGCTGGGTAATAACCCCGATCTTGAGATCGAAGGGCTGGAACTCGACATCTTTGGATTCAGTCGCGGGGCTGCTGCGGCTCGTCACTTCGCCAACGAAATACTCAAATCGAAAAGCGGCGTCCTGGCGAGTTTATTCAATGCGCAGGCACCTGGGTTTAGCGCGAAATTCGACTGGGCCACCAACGTTCAGATTAATTTCATCGGTCTGTTCGATACGGTGGCGGCCGTGGCCGACCCGTTCAGCTGGGACTTCAGCCCTGCTGACCACCTTAATCCCGGCGTCAACCTGTACCTTCCTCCGGGTTGCGCACGCAAGGTAGTCCAGCTCACGGCTCGAGATGAGATGCGCTGGAACTTCGCGCTCAATAGCGTGGCTCCGCATCATCAGGAGATAGCCCTTCCCGGCGCGCACTCGGATATCGGTGGTGGCTATCTCCCGATTGCCCAGGAAAAGCTGATCCTGAGTCGTCCTGTCACATCCACGGTGCCCGCGGGGGCTCCAGTTGAACGTACACACGCCTGGAGCAAAACCGAGCGGCAATATGAGAAGTGGAAGGCTCTCGGGTTTCCGGAGAGTCAGCTTAAAAAAGACGTTCGCCCCATCCGCAAAATCCACCCCCGCGGTGTTAACCATCCGCCGGAGGAATTGATGTTAGGCCTGGTAACCATTGAGCGTCCGATACGTGGCGAGCTAGCGCTAGTGTATTTACGCGTGATGCGGGAACTGGCAGTGCGCCAAGGCGTTCCTTTCGACTTCATTGATGAAAAGGAAAGCGCAACCGCGCTGCCCGAGGATCTCCAGGGAATTGCCGAGAAGCTGATGGCTTTTTCCAAAGGAGGCCGTTACGACCTGGACGAAGACGAAGAACGCCTGCTCCGTACGCGCTATATCCATCTGTCTGCACACTGGAAGCCAACCAGCGGCCTGCTTATCAGCAAACCAGCGCCCAATGTTCGCCTGGTCTATAGCAACAAGCCACAGCAGGGCTATCCGGAATGAAAACTCTTGTTCTCGCTTGCACCATCCTTTTGCTCTGCGGCTGCACCAGTAGCCAGGCTCAACCGAAACTCCCCTATAACGCCTGGTATGTCGGTGTATTCGCACCTGAACACATGGAAGTCTGGGTGGAAAGCGTGGATGTAATCGACCGCCGGGGGCTGGCCTACGAGCGGGTCAGTGGCGGGGTCCCGTCCTATACAGGCAAGGTCGACGGCTGGCCCAAGCATCCAGCGGGAGGAGCCGGTAAGGATCTACCCGGCATCGATCTGCCGGAAATCGTGTTTGTGCGCTGGCAGTCGATGGTCGAGCCGCAGACCTACAACGTACGAATCAATATTCCCGAGTGGGTGCGCGAGGAGATGCTCAAGCCTCAGCGAGGCTATTGCCACTTTCAGGGCAAATGGCTGGATGGGCAATTTCGCAAAGACATCACCATTGGCTTGGCTCCCGGAGGCATAGCCAAGGCCTGGGTAGGAGGCCCCTGCCTGCAATCCATCGAAATCGGTCGCTTCGAAGCGGCTATCAGCAAGGTCGGACCATACGGCGGGAAGTCCAACGGAGAACATCGTCCGCTTTCCGACAAAGCCAAGGCCTATATCGAGCAGCATGGAGTGCCCTATGGCTCTTGGTAAATTCTCTTCGTCCTGCGCCCGCACGGCACTCGCCGCCCTCGCGCTGACATTAGCCGCTTGCAGCAGCACGTCCCCGCCACCGCGTGAGCTGGCCGGACATTACGAACTGGTCGGCGTGATGGAAATGGGCTCACAGCTGCTGCTTCGTGAGCAGGGTACGTTCGAGGCGGTGCTTTACTACGGCTCCACCGACATCAATGCGAGGGGCCGCTGGTCCATGGTCGACGGACAGGTTGAACTGGACGTCAGGCCGAAGCCCATCCCGCCCAAAGAGACGCTAGGTATTGCTACCACCGACTTCACCGAACCTTCGGCGGCAGCGGAGAAACACGAGAACTACCGGCTCAGCAGTTTCTCGATGTCCCTCGATGCCATGCAGACCCCTCTCGAAGTCCGATGGTTGTTTGACGACGATAGCGAGCAACAGACGGTCTGGAATGCCAGCGAAATCGAGGACGCAGTTCTGCCGATACGCGCTGGTCGCGCGCTGATGATGCTCGGCATACGCGCCGCCGGTGCCGACGACCACTTCGTATGGGCAGACGTATTGCCCGACGAACGCCACTTCACGGTTATACGAACCCTCCTTCAGGAAGGCGAGCCGAGGGCCTTCTTCCACAAGATGAGGCTGGCGCCACGCGGCAACTGCCTGCTCGTGGCCATGGGATCCAGCACGGGATGCTACCGCCGACGCTAGGAGAGCCCCGCTTAAGCGCGTCGGATACGTAACGACAAGGATGAACCGTTAGCAATGTCCTTCAACCATCACTACCAAAGCGAACTCACCGCCCTGCGCCAGCTGGGCAAGCGCTTTTCCGAGCGCAGCCCGGCGCTGGCGCCGTTCCTCGGGCAGGCTGGACGCGATCCGGATGTCGAGCGCCTGCTCGAAGGCTTCGCCTTCCTCACCGGGCGGTTGCGGCAGAAACTCGACGACGAGCTGCCGGAGCTGACCCACTCGCTGATGCACCTGCTGTGGCCGAATTACATGCGGCCGCTGCCGGCGTTCAGCATGCTGCAGTTCGATCCAGTCAAGCGCAGTGGCAAGGCGCTCAGCGTGCCGCGTCACACGCCAGTCGAGGCCAAGCCGGTACGCGGAGTGACCTGCCGTTTCCGCACGGCCTATGCCACCGAGGTGCTGCCGCTGGAACTGACCGAGCTGAACTACTCGGTCAAGGGCGACGGCGCCTTGCTGAGCCTGCGTCTGGGCATGACCGCCGATGGCCACCTGGGCGAGGTCGACGTGCGCCGGCTGCGGCTGCACCTGGCCGGCGAGCGTTACGTCAGCCAGATGCTCTACCTCAGCCTGCTGCGCCATCTCGATGGTATTCAGCTGATCGCATTGGATGCCCAGGGCAAGCCATTCACCGACGCCCAGGGCCTGCCGTTGCCGCCCCTGACGCTGGAGGCCGGCAAGGTGGAGCCGGTCGGTTTCGCCGAGGACGAGGCGCTGATCCCCTACCCACTCAACACCTTTCGCGGCTACCGGCATCTGCAGGAATACTTCGCCTTCCAGGAGAAATTTCTCTTTGTCGACCTCGGCGGCCTCGACGCGCTGCAACGCCTGCCAAAGGAGCGCCTGGAGCAGGCGCGCGGCTTCGAGCTGCGCTTCGACATCCGCAAGGCCGGCGCGCAGCGCATCCGGCCGACGCGCGACAACGTGCGGCTGTACTGCACGCCGGTGGTCAACCTGTTCGAGCACGATGCCATCCCGGTGCGCCTGGACGGCAAGCAGGACCAGTACCTGGTGCGCCCCGCCGAGCTGGACAGCAGCGGCTGCGGCATCTTCTCGGTCAACCGGGTCACTGGCTGGAAGCCGGGCGGCAAGGGCTACGAGGAGTACGTGCCGTTCGAATCCTTCGAGCACGACCCCAGCTTTGACGTACCCCTGGCGCGCCCGCACTACAGCGTCCGCCAGCAACCGTCGCTGCTCGGCGATGGCCTGGAAACCTACCTGGCGTTCGGCCTGCGTGATCTGGACGGCCACGAAACGCTGTCGATCGAGCTGACCTGCACCAACCAGAACCTGCCGCGCGAGCTGCGCCTGGGCGACATCTGCCTGCCCAGCGAGGACACGCCCGAATTCCTCACCTTTCGCAACATCAGCCCGGTCACGCCGAGCTATGCGCCGCCGCTGCACCGCGACTTCCTGTGGAAGCTGATCAGCAACATGTCGCTCAACTACCTGTCGCTGGCCAACGTCGAGGCGCTCAAGGTGATCCTCGAGACCTACGACCTGCCGCGCTACTACGACCAGCACGCCGAGAAGGTCAGCAAGCGCCTGCTCGGCGGGCTGAAAGCCATCGCCCATCAGCATGTAGACCGCCTGCACCGCGGCCTGCCGGTGCGCGGCGTGCGGACCGAACTGACCATGGACCCGGACGGTTACCTGGGCGAAGGCGACCTGTTCCTGTTCGCCTCGGTGCTCAACGAATTCTTCGCACTCTACGCCAGCCTCAACTCGTACCACGAGCTGCGCGTGAGCAGTACACAGGGAGAGGTGTACCAATGGACGCCGCGCATGGGGCAGCAGCCCCTACTTTGAGTGCAACAACTACTTTGAGCGCAACAGCCCCTGCTCTGAGCAGCGGGCCGCACGGCGCCGGGCTCGGCCGGCTGAGCCAGGGCATTCGCGAGTACAGCCTGTTCCAGGGCGTGTTGCTGGCGCTGGATCGCCTGCGCGCGGTGCATCCGGAGCTCGACGAGCAGGCCCTATATGAGCGCCTGGACTTCCAGGCCAACCCGAGCCTTGGTTTTCCCGGCACCGATATCGACGCCGTCGAGTTCTACGAGGACGACCGCGGCTGGCGCGCCCGGCTGCGGCTGAACCTCGTCAGCCTGTTCGGCGCCGGCTCGCCGCTGCCAGCCTTCTATGCCGACCAGGCGCTGGGCGACAGCATCGACGGCAACCCGACGCGCGAATTTCTCGACCTGTTCAACGACCGCCTGCAGCGCCTGCTGCTGCCGATCTGGCAGAAGTACCGCTACTACGCGCGCTTCACCACGGGCGCGCGCGACCCGCTGTCCGAACAGCTGTTCGCCCTCATCGGGCTCGGCGGCGAGCAGATCCGCGCGGCGAGCGAGCTGAACTGGAAGCGCCTGTTGCCCTACCTCGGCCTGCTCAGCCTGCGCGCGCATTCGGCGGCGCTGATCGAGTCGGTGCTGCGCTACTACTTCAAGCATGCCGACCTGCGCATCGAGCAATGCCTGGAGCGCCAGGTCGACATCCTCGGCGAGCAGCAGAACCGCCTCGGCCGCGCCAACAGTCAGCTCGGCGAAAACCTCGTGCTGGGCGAACGGGTACGCGACCGCGGCGGCAAGTTCCGCATCCACATCCGCCAGCTCAGCTGGGACCGCTTTCACGAATTCCTGCCGGTCGGCACGGGCTACCAGCCGCTCTGCGCGCTGGTGCGCTTCACCCTGCGCGACCCGCTGGACTACGACATCCGCCTGGCCTTGCGCCAGGACGACATCCGCGAGCTGCGCATCGGGGAAGGAAACCCCTGCCGCCTCGGCTGGACCAGCTGGCTCGGCACCGAACGGGCCGACGGCATGGTCACCCTCGGCAGCAAGCTTCATTAAGGAACCGACATGATCAACGTAGACCTGCAACAACTCGTCCAGGCGCTCGACGCGCCGACCAAGCGCGACCTGGAAGGCGCCGCCGAACGCTGCGTGGTACGCGGCGGCAGCAAGATCCTGGTCGAAGACCTGCTGCTCGGTTTGCTCGAGCGCGCCGACGGCCTGCTGTTACGCGCCCTGCAGGACGCCGGGGTGGACGCTGGCGAGCTGGCCCAGGCCCTGCAGGCCCGCGGCGAGCACAGCGAATCGCGCAACCCGGTATTTTCCGCCGAGCTGGTGCAGTGGCTGCAGGACGCCCTGCTGGTCGGCAACCTCGAACTCGGCCAGAGCCAGATCGATCAGGCCGCGCTGTTGCTCGCGCTGCTGCGCAACCCGATGCGCTATGCCGGCAGCCGCTACCAGCCGCTGCTGGCGCGGCTGAATATCGAGCGCGTGCGTGACTTTGCGCTGGCGCAGCAACCCCAGACGGCGCCCGGAAAACCGGCCGCGAGCGGCGAATCGAACCTGGCGCGCTTCACCCACAACTTCACCCAGCAGGCCCGCGACGGCAAGCTCGACCCGGTGCTGTGCCGCGACGGCGCGATCCGCCAGCTGATCGACATCCTGGCCCGCCGCCGCAAGAGCAACCCGATCGTGGTCGGCGAAGCGGGCGTCGGCAAGAGCGCCATTGTCGAGGGCCTGGCCCTGCGCATCGCCGCTGGCGAAGTACCGGAGACGCTGAAGAACGTCGAACTGCTCTGCCTCGACCTCGGCCTGCTGCAGGCCGGCGCCAGCGTCAAAGGTGAGTTCGAGCGTCGGCTGCAGGGCGTGATCGACGAGGTCAAGAGCGCCGCCAAACCGACCATCCTGTTCATCGACGAGGCGCACACGCTGATCGGCGCCGGCGGCCAGGCTGGTAGTGGCGATGCGGCCAACCTGCTCAAACCGGCCCTGGCGCGCGGCGAGCTGCGCACCATCGCGGCGACCACCTGGAGCGAATACAAGAAGTACTTCGAGAAGGACCCGGCGCTGGCGCGGCGCTTCCAGCCGGTGCAGTTGCACGAGCCCACAGTCGACGAGGCGGTCACCATCCTTCGTGGCCTGGCGCCGGTGTACGAGAAGAGCCACGGCATTTACCTGCGCGACGATGCCGTGGTCGCCGCGGCCGAACTGTCGGCACGCTACCTGGCTGGCCGACAGCTACCGGACAAGGCCGTGGACGTGCTCGACACCGCCTGCGCCCGCGTGCGCATCAGCCTGGCTGCTGCCCCCGAGGCGCTGGAACGCCTGCGTGGCGAGATCGCCGAAGGTGAACGGCAGGGCGAAGCCATGCGCCGCGACCTGGACGCCGGCCTGATCGTCGACCACGACGCCCTGGATGCTCTGGAGGACCGCCTGGTCGCCGCTCGCGCCGACCTGGAGCAGGTGGAAACCCGCTGGGCGGTGCAGCGTGATCTCGCCGAACGCCTGCTGGAACAACGCAAGCAATGCGCCGCCGCGCGCCTGGGCAATGACGAGGGCGCCAGCGACGAACCACGCCCGAGCCTCGAGCAGTTGGAAGCCGAGCTACGTACGCTGCAGGCCGAGCTGGCGGCAGCCCAGGCCAGCGAGCGGCTGGTCAGCTTCGAGGTCTGCCCACGCCTGGTGGCCGAAGTGATCAGCCACTGGACCGGCGTGCCGCTGTCGCAGCTGGCGCGCGAACACAACAGCAAGGTGCTGAGCTTCGCCGACGACCTGCGCCAGCGTGTACGCGGCCAGGAACAGGCGGTCGCTGCGCTGGACCGGGCCATGCGCGCCACCGCCGCCGGCCTGAACCGCCCCGACGCGCCCGTCGGCGTGTTCCTGCTGGTCGGCCCCAGCGGCGTCGGCAAGACCGAAACCGCGCTGGCCCTGGCCGACCTGCTGTATGGCGGTGAGCGCTTCCTCACCACCATCAACATGTCCGAGCTCCAGGAAAAGCACACGGTCTCACGGCTGATCGGTGCGCCGCCCGGCTACGTCGGCTACGGCGAAGGCGGCATGCTCACCGAGGCGGTGCGGCAGAAGCCCTATTCCGTCGTGCTGCTCGACGAGGTCGAGAAGGCCGATCCGGACGTGATGAATGTCTTCTATCAGATCTTCGACAAGGGCGTGGCCAACGACGGCGAAGGCCGCGAGATCAACTTCCGCAACACCCTGATCCTGATGACCAGCAACCTCGCCAGCGACGAGATCGCACGCCTGTGCGCCGCCGGCCAGCGCCCCGCGGCCGAAGACCTGGAGACGGCCATCCGCCCCGCCTTGAGCCGTCACTTCAAGCCGGCGCTGCTCGGGCGCATGAAGGTGGTGCCCTACTACCCGGTCGCCGGCAAGGTGCTGGCCGAACTGGTGGGCGTCAAGCTGGCGCGCTTCGGCGAACGGCTGGCCCGCCGCAATCTGCGCTTCAGCCATTGCGAGGCGCTGGTCGATCACCTCGCCGAACGCTGCACGCACAGCGAGAGCGGCGCGCGGCTGATCGACCACCTGATCGACCAGACCTTGCAGCCGCAGGTGGTCGACCGCCTGCTCGCTGCCATGGCCAACGGCGAAGCCCTGCAGCAGGTGCATGCCACACTCGACGGTGATGGAGCGGTTGTCTGTGAGTTCGCTTAAGGTCTCGGCGGTGATCCCCGATGCGGCCATGCCCGGCGCGGCGAGCCGCCTGCTCGCACAACTCGCCGAACTCGCCTGGAGTACCGACACCAGCGCCTGGCTGGGCGGGTTGATGGAAGTCGCTGCGCAACTGGCCGGATGCCCGCTGGCGCAGCTCTACCTGCTCGATGCGACCCATACACGGCTGACGCTGTCGGCCGAATGGTTCGACGGCGAACGGCGCCACGACGCCGCCAGCCTGCCGAGCGACTATGACGGCGAGCAACTGCTGCAGTACTGCCTGAGCCAGAACCGGCTGCTGAGCATCGCCTCGCTCGACGCAAGCCTGCACGCGACGGGTTTTCTGCCCGAAGCGGCACGCCCCTGGCGCAGCCTGCTGTGCCTGCCGTTGCCGGATGCCGAGGGCCACGCGGTCGGGCTGCTGGTGGTCGCAAGCCGAGCCGGGCAGGACCTCGCCGAAGCCGTCGAGCCGCTGGCCAGCCTCGGTCGCTTTGCCCTTGGCCAGGTGCAACTGCTCAACCGCCTGCGCGGCACGGCACACCCGGCGCCGTCCGAGCAAACCCATACTCCGCGCTGCGCCAGCGGCTATGGCCTGATCGGCGACAGCCCGCGCATGCGCGCCGTGTACAGCCTGATCGGCAAGGTGCTGCACAACCCGGTCAGCGTGTTGCTGACCGGAGAGACCGGCACCGGCAAGGAGCTGGTCGCCCGCGCCATCCATGACTGCGGCTCGCGGCGCAGCCAGGCCTTCGTCGTGCAGAACTGCGCGGCGCTGCCAGAACACCTGCTCGAAAGCGAACTATTCGGCTATCGCAAGGGGGCGTTCACCGGTGCCGAGCGCGACCACGAAGGCCTGTTCGATGCGGCCAATGGCGGCACGCTGTTTCTCGACGAGGTCGGCGACATGCCGCTGACCCTGCAGGCCAAGCTGTTGCGTGTGCTACAGGAAGGCGAGGTGCGACCGCTGGGCAGCACCCGCACCCACAAGGTCGACGTGCGTATCGTCGCCGCGACCCATCAGGACCTGCACAAACGTGTCGAGGAAGGGCGCTTTCGCGAGGACCTGTACTACCGCCTCTCATTGTTTCCCATCGAGCTGCCGCCCTTGCGCGAGCGCGATCAGGACATCCTGCGCCTGGCCCGGCATTTCGCCGACAAGGCCTGCGGCTTCCTGCAACGCGACACCGTACGCTGGTCGGACGCGGCGCTGGAGCAGCTGGCCGCCTACGCCTTTCCCGGCAACGTGCGCGAACTCAAGGGCTTGGTCGAGCGCGCCGTCCTGCTCTGCGACGGCGGTGAGCTGTTGCCGGAGCATTTCAGCCTGCGCGCGGTGGACGACGCGCTGGACAGCACGCTGAATCTGCGCGAACGGCTCGAACGCGTCGAGCGCAACCTGCTGGTCGACAGCCTGCGCAAGAACGGCGGCAACCAGAGCCAGGCCGCACGCGAACTCGGCCTGCCGCGCCGCACCCTGCTCTACCGGATGGAGCGGCTGGGAGTCAGTACCAGCAACCTCTGAGCCGATGGCTACACATCAGCCCCGCCGGCCGTGGCGGCCGGCTCAGGCAACGATCACCTGATTCTTGCCCAGGCGCTTGGCCCGGTACATGGCCGCGTCGGCGCGGGCGAACAGCGCCGAGAGCTCGAGATCGCTGGCCTTGAGATAGGTCAGGCCGAAGCTCGCGGTCACCCGGAAGCGCTCGCCGCGCGGCGTGGTGAAGCTCAGCCGCTGGATCTCGCCTTGCAGGCGTTCGGCGATCTGCTCGGCCAGGTCCGGTTGGCAGCCGGGCAGCAGCGAGGCGAATTCTTCGCCGCCGATCCGGCCGAACAGGTCGCCGCGCCGCAGCACACGGCTGCCGCACTCAGCCACCCGCTGCAGCACCTGATCGCCGACCTGGTGGCCGTGGCAATCGTTGATGCGTTTGAAGTCGTCGATGTCGAGCAGCAGGAAGGCCAGCGGCGTGGCGAACTGCCGGGCATGCTCGAACTCGCGTCCGGCGCACTCGAAGAAGTGCCGGCGGTTGCTGCTCTGGGTCAGCACATCGGTAGTAGCCAACCGCTGCAGCTCACCCTCGAGCTGCTTCTTCTCGGTGATGTCTTCGGCGATGCCGACCAGAATCGGCCCCTGGCCGTTCTGCGCCGGCCGCCCGAGAAAGCACTTGTCGCTCAACCAGCGCAGCTGGCCATCGCCACGAATGATGCGGTACTCGCGGGTTTCCACCGCGCCCTCGTCAAGTACGTCGAGCATGCTCTTCTGGGCGTATTCCAGGTCGTCCGGATAGATACTGTTGCGCCACTCGCTGTAGTCGGCGAGCAGCAGCGCGGCGGAGCGCCCGAAGATGCGCTCGTACGCCGGGCTGACGTAGATCATCCGCTGCGCCTGCCAGTCGAAGGCCCAGAGGACGGCATTGACCCCGCCGAGCAGGGTGCTGAACAGATGGTCGCGCTCGCGCAGGCGTGCCACTTCGGCACGCGCATGCATCAGCGCCACGAGCATCTGGGGATCGGCGCCGGGCAACAGGCCGCCCGCGCTGGTGCGATTGCCAAGCAACTGCATAAAGGCATTCCAGAATTACCGCAGGCGCTCTAGTTCGGCGCCTACGGCGGGTTGAGAATGCCTTTCAGAGAGTCGCCGATATGCAAAGTTCCGGAGCGCCCCGGGAATTTGTCAGGCAGCGGACGACTGACCGGAAAAGCGGCTCAGGCGCTTGCCGGGGCCGGACGCAGCGAGTAGGTCTTGAGGTGCTCGGCGAACTCGCGCAGCGACTGGATACCGCTGGCCTCGGCCTCCTGCACCCACTGACGGATCGCGGCCAGCATCTCGTGCCCGTTGCTGCTGGTCCGCGTCCAGATCTGCTGCAGCGCCAGGCGCTTTTCGTAGATCACCTGCAGCGGCTGACTCTGCTCGAGCATGGCGCTGATGTGCGCCTGCTGCTCGTCCTGCAACAGGCTCGGCTCGCGCGCCAGCAGGCGCTTGGCACGACGGAGCTGATGCCGCACCGAGGCATCCACACGGCCGAGTTCCTGCCGCACCAGCGGCACGATCACCAGCCGGCGGTACTGCGCCATGATCTGGAAACGGTTGTTGAGAATCGCCATGGCGCTGTCCATGTCCAGATGCCCCTTGCCCTCGATGCGATGGGCGATCGGCGCGACGCGGGTGACCTTGGCCAGGCCGAGCAGGCTGAACAGGCGAATCCACGCCCAGCCCATGTCGAGCTCCCATTTGCGCACCGAGAGCTTGGCCGAGTTGGGGTAGGTGTGGTGGTTGTTGTGCAGCTCCTCGCCGCCGATGAGGATGCCCCAGGGCACCAGATTGGTCGCAGCATCGCGGCATTCGAAGTTGCGGTAGCCCACCGCATGGCCGAGCCCGTTGACCACGCCGGCGGCCCAGAACGGGATCCAGATCATCTGCACCGCCCAGACGGTCAGGCCGATGATGCCGAACAGCGCGAGATCCAGCGCCAGCATCAGGACGATGCCCAGGTTCGGGAAGCGACTGTAGAGGTTGCGTTCGATCCAGTCGTCCGGGCAGTTCTTGCCATAGATGCGCAGGGTCTCCTCGTTCTTCGCCTCGGCCATGTACAGCTCGGCCCCTTTGCGCAGGACGGTGCCCAGCCCCTTGTGCACCGGGCTGTGCGGGTCGTCCGGGGTTTCGCACTTGGCGTGGTGCTTGCGGTGAATGGCGGTCCACTCGCGGGTGTTCATCGCCGTGGTCAGCCACAGCCAGAAGCGGAAGAAGTGCTTGAGCGCCGGGTGCAGCTCCAGCGAGCGGTGCGCCGAATAACGGTGCAGATAAACGGTCACGCTGACGATGGTGACGTGGGTCAGGGCCAGCGTGGCGACGATGAGCTGCCAGGCCGACAGATCGAGAAAACCGGTGTACCACATATGCAGCAGGTGCCTCGCAACGGAGAAAAACGACGCCCGGCAGCAGGCCGGGCTCAGCGCATTATGTCGTGCATCCGCGGCCAATCCAGCCTGCAGCTCGTCGCCCCGACGTACGCGTTGCGCCTCCCATCCGGCCGATGGAGGCTATGCCGCGGCTAACTCGCCAGCCCCGTTGCAGTTTTTCGCGGCGCGCGAGGCGATGCCGACGGCCGGCTCTGAAAGACCCTGCGACAAAATTCCGGATGCTCTACAATTCGCGCCGGTGTCTGATATCAATAAGCCACCACCTATTTCACCTGCGCCGTCATTCGGCCGCCCGAGGTTGCCCTTGCGCTCCTACCGAAGCCGCCGTCCCGCCATCAGCGCCAGCTCGATGCCCCGCGGCGAATCCCGACGCCGATGAAAACCATGCAACCCCAACGGGTCTTCGGCATCGGCAGCCTGCTGCTCGCCGTGCTGTTCGGAGCGCTTGCGCTGTACGATTTCCAGACGCGCCAGGCGGCGCATCGGCTGGCCATCGCCAAGCAGGGCGAGCTGCAGCACCTGGCGCTACAGAACGCCCAGCATGGCCAACGCACCCAGGCCGAGATGCTCGCCGACGGGCTGGCGAACAATCCGCTGCTGGTGGGCCTGGTCCGCGAAGCCGCACGGCGCCTCGACACCCCCGCCGCAGGCCAGGACACCCAGCTGTATGCCTTGCGGCGAAGGGCGATCGAGGTGCTCGAGCCGCCTTGGCGGGCCATGCAGCAGCACCAGCCGGTGCAACTGCACCTCTACCTGGGCAATAACGGTTTCGCCCTGCTGCGCCTGCAGGACCCCGGGCGCTTCGGCAGCACCATGACCGAGAGCCGGCCGCTGCTGCGCGAGGTGATGCGCAACGGCCAGCCGCGCTCGGACGCCGAGATCGACGGCTACGGTGCCAGCATTCGCGCCGTCGCCCCGATCCAGGATGCCGCCGGCAAGCCGATCGGCGCGCTCGAAGTCAGCCTCGGCTTGCTGCCCGAGCTGGTCGACCTCGGCGAACGGCTCGACGCCGGGCTGGCGCTGATGATCAATCGGGTCGCGCTGACCGAGGCGCTCGGCTACCCGCCAAGCGGCGTGCAGCTGGGGCCGGACTGGCTGTCGGGCGGGCACTCGGCGACCCAGGCCCTGCACTGGGCGCAGATGGGCACGCTGCCCAGTCCCGCCGAGGGACGGGTCTGGCGCCTGCTCGATGCCGACGAGCGGACCTTTCTGCTCAACCAGATTCCGCTCCCGACCCGTGCAGGCGAGGCCGGCAACGCTACCGGCCCGCTCGCCGCCGCGCTGGTCTGGCGCGACGTCACCGAACTGGTCGCCGAGCATGCCCGCGAGAGCCGCCAACTGCTGCTCAAATGGGCGCTCGCCTGGCTGATTGCCGAAGCGCTGCTGCTGCTGCTTGCGGTCCTGCTGTACCGGCGCATCCGCGCACAGCTACGCCACCAGCTGAGCCGGCGCCAACAGGAACGCAACCGCCGGCGCCTGCTCGACCGGGCGCGCAAGATCGCCCGCCTGCTGCCGGGCATGGTCTTTCAACTCAAGCGCTTCGCCGACGGTCGTTATGCGTTTCTCTATGTCAGCGAGGGTGCACGCGCGGTTTACGGTTTGCCGCCTTCGAGCCTGATCCGCGACGCCGGCTGCGCGCTGGCGGCGGTGCACACCGAAGACCTGCCGCGACTCAGGGGGACGTTGCTGCGCCTGGCGCTGCAGGGTGGCAGCGCCTCGACCGAATGCCGCATCCGCCACCCCGAGCGCGGGCTGATCTGGGTCGAATGCCGCGCCAGTGCCGAGCGCCGGCGCGACGGCTCGGTAGTCTGGCAAGGCTTCGTCACGGAGATCACCGAAGTGATGGAAGCCACCCGTGCGCTGCAGAAGAGCGAAAGCCGCTTCCGCGCGATGGTCGGCAACCTTCCCGGCGCGGTGTACCGCTGCCGCAACGACGGCGAGCGGCGCATGCGCTATGTCAGCGAAGGCATCGAGCGCCTGACCGGCTACCCCGCCGAGCACTTCACCGGCGACGGCGCACAGCGCTACTGCGCCCTGATCCACCCGGACGACCGCGACTGGGCCCGGCTGGCGCCCGAGCGCGGCAGCCACGAGCTGACCTATCGCCTGCGCCACGCCGACGGCAGCACCGTGTGGGTTCGCGAGCGAGCCCGCCTGCTGCATGACCGAGACGAACCGCTGGGCTGGTGCGACGGCTTCATCTGGGACGTTACCGCGCAGGCACGCGCCGAGGCCGAGATGCTGGAGCGCGAGCGCTACCTGCGCATGCTCATCGACAATGTGATCGATGCCATCGTGATCATCGACGAGCACGGCCTGGTCGAATCCTTCAACCATGCCGCCGAGCGGATTTTCGGCTACCGCAGTGACGAGATCGTCGGGCGCAACCTCTCGCTGCTGATGCCCGAGCCGGTGCGCTCGGCGCACGACCATTACCTGGGCGAATATGTCAGCGGCGCGCAGCCGCGCGTGCTGGAGCGGACCCGCGAGCTGCAGGCCCAGCGCCGTGACGGTCAGGTGTTCAGCATCGAGCTGCGCGTCTCGCAATTCAGCCACCACGGCCAGCGCAAGTTCATCGGCCTGGTGCGCGACATCAGCGAACGCAAGCGTGTCGAGCGGATGAAGAGCGAGCTGGTCTCGATCGTCAGCCACGAGCTGCGCACGCCGCTGACTTCGATCAATGGCGCCCTCGGGCTGATCGCCGGCGGCGCGCTCGACACCCAGCCCGAGCAGCTGCGGCGCATGCTGCAGGTCGCCCACCAGAACAGCCAGCGCCTGGCGCGGCTGATCGACGACCTGCTCGACATGGACAAGCTGGTCGCCGGCAAGATGAAGTTCGAACTGAAGGTCCAGCCGCTGGCACCGATCCTCGCCCAGGCGCTCGACAGCAGCCAGGGCCATGCCCAGCAGCAGCAGGTCCGGCTGCGTCTGACGGCGGTGCCGGCCGTGCAGCTGAACGTCGACGAGAATCGCTTGCAGCAGGTCTTGGCGAATTTCCTCTCCAACGCGGTCAAATTCTCGCCGGCCGGTGGCACCGTCGAACTCTCGGCGGGTGCCCGGGCCGGTTGGGCACGGATCAGCGTGAGCGACCAGGGGCCGGGCATCCCCGACGAGTTTCGCGCCCGGATCTTCCAGAAGTTTTCCCAGGCCGACTCGTCCGATACGCGCCAGAAGGGCGGCACCGGGCTGGGGCTGGCGATCTGCAAGGAGCTGGTCGAACGCATGGGCGGGCGCATCGGCTTCGAGTCCGAGCCCGGCCGTGGCACCTGCTTCTGGTTCGAACTGCCGGTCGCCCGGCCGCCGGCACAGGCTTCAACCGACACAACCTTTGAACGAACAGCGGAGAACGAGGATGAGCGAGCTGAGACGGATCCTGCACATCGAGGATGACCCTTCCATCCAGTCGGTCACCAAGCTGGCCCTGGAAGCGGTTGGCGGGTTCGAGGTGCTGAGCTGCTCGTCCGGCGCCGAGGCCCTGCGCGAAGCACCCGGCTTCGCCCCCGATTTCGTCCTGCTGGATGTGATGATGCCCGGCATGGATGGCCCGGAAACCCTCGCCCGGCTGCGCGAGTGCATCGATCTGGAGAAAATTCCGGTAGCCTTCATGACGGCCAAGGTGCAGAGCAGCGAGATCGATCACCTGCGCAAGCTCGGTGCGCGCGACGTGATCATCAAACCCTTCGACCCGATGCGTCTGGCCGAGCAGATTCGCTCGATCTGGAGTGCTGGCCGATACTAGGGTAGCCCCAGGCCCCGCGCCTTCTTACCGACCCCGTACAGGCCATTCATGCAACCACCCAAAGCAGGCACGGATGCCGATGCGCACCACAACGAGCTGTCCCGGCTGGCGGCGCTGCTGCGCTACGAAATCCTCGACTCGGCCGAAGAGGCGGCCTTCGACGATTTCACCCAGCTGGCTTCGCGCCTGTGCGATACGCCGATCGCGCTGATCTCGCTGGTCGACGACCGCCGCCAGTGGTTCAAGAGCCGGGTGGGCCTTGCGGTCAGTGAAACGCCGCGCGACATCTCCTTCTGCAGCCATGCGATCCGCAGCAGCGAAATCTTCGAGGTGCCGGACGCCCTGGCTGACCCGCGCTTTCGCGACAACCCGCTGGTGACCGGCGAGCCCGGCATCCGCTTCTATGCCGGCACCCTGCTGCGCACCCCGGACGGTCACAACCTCGGCACGCTCTGCGTGATCGACCGCAAGCCGCGCAGGCTGAGCGCCGATCAGCGCGACGCGCTTGGTCGCCTCGGCCGCCAGGTGATGCGCCTGTTCGAGCAGCGCCTGTTGGCGCGCCGGCACGCCGAGCAGGCCGCGCTGCAGCAGGCCATCCTCAGCAGCGCCGCCACCGCGGTGATGACCACCGACATCCTCGGCCGGCTGGAGAGCCTCAACCCGACTGCCGAGCGACTGCTCGGCTACAGCGCAGCGGAGCTGGTCGGCCGCGGCATCTGCAACACCCTGTTCGACCCGATCATGCTCGAGCACCGTGCGCGCCTGCTGGCCGAAGAGTTCGGCCACCCGGTGCAGGCCTGCTTCGACGTGCTCACCCTGCCGCTCGAGCGCGGCCTGCCGGAAATGGCGCAGTGGCGCCTGCGCCACCGCAACGGCAGCGATGTCCCGGTGCTGCTGCACGTGATGGCCATCCGCGACGAGGACGAGCGCCTGCATGGCTACCTGCTCAGCGCCTTCGACCTGGCCTACCAGGAGCAGCTGCAGCTGCGCCTGCAGCAGATCGCCGCGCAGGTGCCGGGCATGCTCTACCAGTTCCACTGGCGCCCGCGCGGCGGTGGCGAGTTCCCCTACATCAGCCAGGGCGTGCAGGACATTTTCGGGCTCAGCGCCGGGCAGATCAGCAACGACATCCGCACCATCTACAAGCGGGTGCACCCGGCCGACCTGCGCGAGGTGCAGCGCAGCCTGCGTCAGGCGGCCAGGCAGCTGGTGCCCTGGCAGGCCGAATACCGCGTCGAGCATCCCGAGCGCGGGCTGCGCTGGGTCGAGGCACGCGCCACCCCGCTGCCCCAGGCCGACGGCACGGTGCTCTGGAACGGCCTGGTCACCGACATCACCGAACGCAAGGCCGAACAGCTCGAACTCGACAAGCAGCAGGAGATGAACCGCCGCCTGCTCGAGGCCCTGTCCGAAGCGGTGATCGCCTGTGATGCCGAAGGCAAC
This sequence comes from Stutzerimonas balearica DSM 6083, assembly GCF_000818015.1. Taxonomy (NCBI): domain Bacteria; kingdom Pseudomonadati; phylum Pseudomonadota; class Gammaproteobacteria; order Pseudomonadales; family Pseudomonadaceae; genus Stutzerimonas; species Stutzerimonas balearica. The sequence continues at coordinate 212,427 of NZ_CP007511.1, read as the reverse complement.
CTGACGGTCTTCAACGAAAAGGCCAAGCAGTGGCATGGCGGCGATGCCGAGGCGATTTCGCCGATGCAGTGGGCCAGGCGCTACCACCTCTACCTCGCCGACGGCGTGACGCCGATGCCGACCGAGCAGATTCCGCTGCTGCGTGCCTTGGCCGGCGAGCACATCGCCGACCTGGAAATGGCGATCGTCTGCAACGGCGCGCCGCGCTACGTGATCTGCAACGCCAACCCGCTGTACGGCACGGGCGGCCAGCTGATGGGCGCGGTGACGGTGCTCTACGACATCACCGAGCGCAAGCGCATCGAGCGCCTGCAGCGCGAATTCATCTCCACCGTCAGCCACGAGCTGCGCACCCCGCTGACGTCGATCACCGGGGCGCTGGCGCTGATCAGCGCCAACGTTCTGGGCCAGGTGCCGGAGCCGCTGCGCGAGCTGCTGGAGATCGCGCACCAGAACAGCCAGCGCCTGAGCGCCCTGATCGACGACCTGCTGGACATGGACAAGCTGCACGCCGGCAAGATGCGCTTCGACATGCGCCAGCAAGCGTTGGCACCGCTGCTGCGCAGCGCCCTGCGCGCCAATTACAGTTACGCCGAGCGCCGCGGCGTCGAGTTCCGCCTCGAGCACTGCGACCCGGTGCTGGTCGAGGTCGACGCGATGCGCTTGCAGCAGGTGCTGAGCAACCTGCTGTCCAACGCCGCGAAGTTTTCCCCGGCCGGCGAGCACATCGACGTGCGCGCCGACCGACGTGACGCCTGCGTCCGCGTCAGCGTCCGAGACCACGGGCCCGGCATTGCCGACAGCTTTCGCGAGCGGGTCTTCCAGAAGTTCGCCCAGGCCGATTCATCGGACAGCCGCCAGCAGGGTGGCACAGGCCTGGGACTGGCCATCAGCAAGGAGTTGATCGAACGAATGGGTGGACATATCGGCTTTCACTCCGAGCCGGGCCAGGGCGCCTGTTTCTGGTTCGAGCTGCCCTGCCAGGAGGCGCCGGTCAACGGCGTCGCATCGGCATGAATTCGCTCCGGCGCATCCTGCACGTCGAAGACGTGCCGTCGATCCAGGTCATCACCCGCATCGCCCTGGAAAAGCTCGGTGGCTTCGAAGTGCGTACCTGCTCGTCGGCCCAGCAGGCGCTCGACGAGGCGGCCGACTTCGCGCCCGACCTCATCCTGCTCGACGTGATGCTGCCGCAGATGGATGGCGTCGAGTTGCTGCACGCCCTTGGCGAGCGGCTCGACCTGACGCAGGTGCCGGTGGTGTTTCTCACCGGCCAGACTCAATTGGACAATCTCGAGCAACTGCAGGAGCAAGGTTTGCGCGCCGTGATCAAGAAGCCCTTCGACCCCTTGCAGCTGGCCAGGCAGCTGCGCGACATCTGGGATGCCGCGCATGGGTGAGCAGGCACGCCTGCTGCTGCAACAGCAGCTACAGGCGCAACGTGAACAGTACGCCGCACACCTGGAAAGCGAGCTGCCGGAACTGGCCGCGCTGGCCAGCCGGCTGCAGCAGCCCGGGGCGCTGGAGTCGCGCCGCCAGCAGGTGCAGAACCTGCGCGACCGCCTGCACCGCATGGCGGGGGCCGCAGGCACCTTCGGCTTTACCCAGGTGGGCAATCGCGCGCGCGCCCTCGAGCAACGCATCGACCGCTGGCTCGACAGCCAGAAGCCCAGCGGCCAGGCCCTGGCAGCGCTGGCCAGCAGCATCGGCCAGTTCGCTGGCGAAGCGTTCGTCATCGACAGCGAGCTGGCATTGCCGCTGCACCCGGAAACGGATGAAGAGCTGTCGTCGGGTTGCCGCATCTACCTGCTCGACAGCCTCGCCCTGGCCGCGCAGGCCACCGCCCAGGCGCTGCGCAATTTCGGTTACGAGGTGCTGCTGTGCCAGGACCGCCCGGCGCTGCGCCAGGCGATCGCCCGGCAGGCCCCCGATGCGCTGGTGGTCAGCGTGCGCGACGACGCCGACCTGGCGGAAGTCGCCGCACTGCAACAGGGGCTCGAGGCGCCGATTCCGCTGCTGGTCATCCATGAACGCTTCGACTTCGCCAGCCAGCTCGCCGCCGTGCGCGCCGGCGCCCAGGGCTATTTCGCCCGGCCGCTGAACATCACCCAGCTGGAGACCGGCCTGGAGCGCTGCCTGAACCGCCCGCAACACGAGCCCTACCGGGTAATGATCGTCGACGACGATGCGGTCCTCGCCGAGCACTACAGCCTGGTGCTGCAGGACTCGCAGATGCAGGTCAGGCTGACCTCCGCGCCGGAGCAGGTGCTGGACATGATGCAGGCCTTCAATCCCGAGGTGCTGCTGCTGGACGTCAACATGCCCGGCTGCAGCGGCCCGGAACTGGCGCAGATGATCCGCCTGCACGACGAATGGCTGCGCGTGCCGATCATCTACCTCTCCGCCGAAACCGACATCGCCCGGCAAATGGCTGCGCTGCTGAAGGCCGGCGACGACTTCATCACCAAGCCGATCAGCGACAGCCAGCTGATCGCCTCGGTGTTCTCCCATGCTCAGCGGGCGCGGGCGCTCAGCAACGCGCTGGCGCGCGACAGCCTGACCGGCCTGCTCAAGCATGCCGACATCAAGGAGCAACTGGCGCTGGAGGCCTACCGCGCCTCGCGGGCGAACAAGCCGACCAGCGTGGTGATGCTCGACCTCGACCACTTCAAGGCGATCAACGACACCCACGGTCACGCCGCCGGGGACAGCGTGATCCGGGCGCTGGCCAACCTGCTGCGCCAGCGCCTGCGCCGTATCGACAGCCTGGGGCGCTACGGCGGCGAGGAGTTCGTCGTGGTGCTGCCCGAATGCCCCGCCGCCGAGGCGGCACGCATCTTCGACGAAATCCGCGAGCGCTTCGCCGAACTGACCTTCAACGGCAGCGGCGACCGGCCGTTTCGCGTCACCTTCAGCGCCGGCATCTGCGAAACCGAAGGCGATGCCGCGGCCAGCGCCCTGCTCGAGCGCGCGGACCAGGCGCTGTACCGGGCCAAGCACGACGGCCGCAATCGGGTGCGCATCGCCGCCGCACAGGCCTCGGCCAGCCGCTGAGGCGAACGTGCCGGCTCCGCCGGGTCTATAGCGAGGTATAGATCCCGGCCAGAGGAGTCCTGGTTTGCCGGCACGCCCCGCGAAAGCTTGGCATTGGCTGGCGTTTCTGTTCGCGTCGATCCTGCTCGTCGCCCTCGGCTGGCAGGGCAAGCGCACCCAGGAAGCGCTGCTTGAAACCAATCGCTCGGTCAGCGACAGCCTGGAAATCATCACCTCGATCCAGGCCATGCTGTCGTCGCTGCAGGACATCGAGACCGGCGCGCGCGGCTTCATGCTGACCGCCGACTCGCGCTACCTCGAACCCTACGAACGCGGCCTCGAACAGCTGGAATGGCGGCGACGCGCACTGTTCGAACAGCTGCGCGGGCGCGAATACCCCAGCTGGCACTGGTTCGACACCCTCGACTCGACCATCGCCGCACGGCTGCAGGTCGCCGCGCAAAACATCCAGTCGCGCCGCAGCGAGGGCCTGGCCATCACCATCGAGCGGCTGCAGCGTTCGGGCAGCAAGGAGCTGATGGATCGCTTGCGCGGCATGCTCAATGCCGTCGAACAGCACGAGCATCGACGTCTGGCCGCTGCCAACGAGGCCGTGGCGCAGGCGACACGACACAGCCAGCGGCTGGCGCTGATCGGCAGCCTGCTGGTGGCACTGCTGTCGCTGGCCGCGTTCTGGGCCGTGCAGCGCAACCTGCGCATCCGCCAACGGCTGGCTGAAGGCGCCCAGGCCGGCGAAGCCCGCCTCGACGCGCTGCTGCAGGCCATTCCCGACCACCTCTATGCGGTCGACGTACAGCGCCGGGTCACCACGCTTTCGCAGGGTGCACCGCACCGCGGACCGCCGCCAGACATCATCGAGCCGCTGCTGCTCGACCTGGCGGCGCGCCACGAGGACGGCCAGCTGCGCCAGACCCTGTGGTGCGAACCGCAGACGCGGCGGATCTTCGAGGTGCGCCTGATGCCGACCGGAGCAGGCGAACAGCTGGCGATCGCCCGCGACGTCAGCGAACTGGAGTACAGCCGCGACTCGCTGCGCGAGCAGCAGCTGTTCCTCCGCCGCGTGGTCGACAGCGACGAAAACCTCATCTTCGTCCGCGACGCGCAGGGGCGCTTTCTGCTGTGCAACACGGCCCTGGCGGCCGTGCTGGGGCTGCAACCGACCGATATCGAGGGGCGCACGCCGGCCGAGGTGCCGGCCGCGCACCTGTTGCAGCCACTGCTGTTCGGCCAGGGCGAACTGCGCATCAGCGAGGTCGCGCTCACCGATGCCGACGGCCAGGAGCGCTGGCTGCAGGTGGTCAAGCGCCCCCTGCGCATCGCCCCGGGGGGCACCCGGGTGGTCACGGTGGCGGTGGATATCTCGCTGCGCCGACGAATGGAGCAGATGAAGACCGAGTTCATTTCGACCGTCAGCCACGAGCTGCGCACCCCGCTGACCGCCATTCGCGGCGCACTGGGCATGCTCATCAGCGGCACCGCCGGGCCGCTCGACGAAGGCCTCAAACCGCTGCTCGGCATCGCGCACAAGAACACCGAGCGCCTGGTGCGGCTGATCAACGACATCCTCGACATCGAGAAGCTCGAGGCCGGCCGGCTGGCCTTCGATCTGCGCCGCTGCGATGTATGCCCCCTGCTGGAGCAGGCGCTGTTTGACCTCGCGCCCTACGCCCGCGAATACGACGTCAGCCTCGAGCTGGCTCCGCAGGCCGAGCCGTTCGCCAGCGAAGCGCGGCTCGATGCGGATCGTTTCACCCAGGTGATGGCCAACCTGTTGTCCAACGCCATCAAGCATTCGCCGCGCGGCGCCACGGTAACGGTCGACCTGCAACGGCACGGCCAGCAGCTGGAAATCGGCGTGCGCGACCGCGGCGCTGGCATCGCCGAGGATTTCCGCCCGCGCGTCTTCGAGCGCTTCGCCCAGGCGGACGCCTCCGACGCCCGCCAGCGCGGCGGCACCGGCCTGGGGCTGGCGATCACCCGCGCCTTGATCGAGCAGATGGGCGGGCAAATCGGCTTCGACACCCGGGCCGGCGAGGGCACGCGCTTCTGGTTCCGCCTGCCGCTTCCAGCCGACGCCGACCCACCGCCCGATACCACGGTCGTCGCCCCCGAGCCGCGGGCATCAGGCAGCGGACCGGCACGGATTCTCATCCTCGAGCCGGACGCGGCCGCCGCCGTGCAACTGGCCGAGGCGGTCAGTGCGCAGGGCTATCAGTCCGTCATCGCACACAGCGCCGGGCAGGCCCGCGAACTGCTCGGGCAATACGTTATCCATGCGCTGACGCTGAGCCCGGCGCTGGACGACGCGGACAGCCTGGATTTCCTGCAAAACCTGCGCAGCCAGCCGCGCTATCAGCAGCTGCCGGTGCTGATCGTCGGGCTGCAGCCACAGCGCCGTGCGGAAGATGACGGCGCGCTGCGCGGCGGCGCGGTCGGCGTGATCGACTGGCTGATCAAGCCCGTCGACCCCACGCAGGTGTTGCGCGTGATCCAGGCCTGCCTGCCGCCCCGCCACGGCCGGCCACGCCTGCTTCATGTCGAGAACGACGAGGATCTGCGCACCCTCCTGGCGCGGCGCTTCGAGGCGCTGGACGTCGAGCTGCACGGCGCAGCGACGCTGAGCGAGGCGCGCCAGCTGCTCGCCGCGCAATCCTTCGATCTGGCGATCATCGACCTGATGCTGCCCGACGGCAGCGGCAGCGAATTGTTCGACCAACTGGCGCAGAGCGACCCGCCGCCTCCGGTGATCCTGTTCTCCGCGCTCGACGCCCCGGTCCATGACAGCCGGCTGACCCTGCGCCAGCTGGTCAAGTCGCGCCACGACGGCGAGCAACTGGCCAGGCTGATCCAGCACCTGCTGCAACACTGGCCGCCACTCGCACAACCCGACACTGACGAGGTTCACCGATGACCGAATCCGCCAGCCAACGCATTCTCATGGTCGAGGACGAGGAGGACATCGCCTTTCTGATCCGTTTTCTGCTCGAGCGCCACGGCTTTGCCGTCGAGCACGCGGCCGACGGCCGCCAGGCGCTCGACTGCCTGGCTACGAACGCACCGCCCGACCTGGCGCTGATGGACATCATGCTGCCCTATCACGACGGTCTGGAACTGATCGAGCGGCTGCGGGCGCAACCCGGCTGGGAAACGCTGCCGGTCCTGATGCTCACCGCCAAGGCCCGCGAAGTCGACGTGGTGCGCGCGCTGGAACTCGGCGCCGACGACTATGTGACCAAGCCATTCCAGCCCGAAGAGCTGCTGGCGCGCATTCGCCGCCTGCTGAGGACGCGCCGATGAGACGCCTGGCCCTGTGGCTGTCGCTCGCGCTGTACGGCACCGGAGCCTGCGCCGGCGTCGCCGAGGCCGAGCGCCAGGTACGTGAACAGCGCCTGGACGCAGCGCGCCAGACGCTGGAGACGCAACTCGCCACGGCACCGCAGGACCGTGACGCACGCTTTCTGCTGGCGCGCGTGCTCGCCTGGCAGGGCCACGCCGAGCAGGCGCTGCCCCTGTACCAGCGCCTGCTGAGCGAGCAGCCGGACAACGCCGACTACCTGCTCGGCCAGGGGCAAGCGCTGCTCTGGGCCGGCTTCCCGCAGCGCGCACTGGTCCCGCTGGAACGCGCCGAGCGCCTCGCACCGGGCTATACCGAAGTGCAGCAAGTCATCCAGCAGGCGCGCGCCGCCCTCAGCGTGCCGGTGACAGGCGCCGCGCCAACCGTCGCCGCGCCAGCGACCCGCCGGCATGAACTGGAGATCTCTGCCCGCCAGGACTGGCTCGACAACGGCTTCGACAACTGGCGCAGCCAGCGCCTGGATTACGCCTCGACGCAGCCCGAGGGGCTTGGCTGGTATGCCGCGCTGTTGCGCGAGCAGCGTTTCGGCGAGTGGGACGAGGGCGCCGAACTCGGCGCCGTGGTGCCGCTGGACGAGAACTGGGCGCTGCAACCGGAAATCGGCTACCAGCCCTCGCCCTACTTCCTGCCCGAATGGCATGCCGACCTGCGCCTGCAGCGCCGACTGCCGCACGGCTATCTCGGCGCGCTGAGCCTGCGGCGTACCGAGTATGCGACCACCCGGGTCGACCGCCTGGCGCTGGCGGCCGAACGCTACTGGGGCAACTGGCGCGCCGGCTACACGCTCAACCTCACCGATGTCGCCAACGCCGGTACGCCGATCGGCCACGACCTGGCGCTGGACTATTACTACGACGGCCTGAGCTACGCCGGCCTGCGCCTGACCGCGGGGGAGGAGGAGGCGGTCGAGGAGCGCCAGGTGATCACCAGCGACGTGCGCGCCATCAGCCTGCAGGGTCGCCACTGGTTCAGCCGGCGCTGGGCGCTGACCTGGGAAATCGGCCATCACCGCCAGGGCGACTATTACGACCGCCAGTGGCTGCAGCTCGGCCTGCGCCATGCCTTCTGACGGATCGATGCGCTGCCCGGCCTGGCTCTGCGAAGCGCCGGCAGACCTCATCGCGGCGCTACGCCCGGAAGATGCAATCCTGCAGCTGGCGTTCTACTGCGCGCTGGCCCTGGCCGGCCTGACCCTGCTGGTGTTGCTGCAGGTGCTCCTGCTGGGCGAGCTGACCCGGCTGCGCGGCCGGCGCCGGCAGGCCTTCAACGATCACTGGCGCCCCTACTTCGCACTGTGCAGCCTGAGCGACGAACTGCCTGAAGCGACGGCACCGCGTGCCCGCAACCATCGGCTGTGGTTTCTCTTGCAATGGAACCGCACCCAGCTGCAGTTGCGCGGCGCCGCCCACGAGCGGATGAATCGCGCGCTGGTCGCCCTGGGCATGGAGCGCCGGGCGCTGGACCTGTTGCGCGGCCGCGTTCGTGCCCGGCTGATCGGCCTGACCTGCCTGCGCCACCTGGCCGACCCGCGTCACTGGGAAGCGGTGTTGCCGTTGCTGCGCAACCGCAACACCAGCGTTGCCCTGGCCGCGGCGCAGACGCTCATCGCCATGGACCCGGCGCGCGCCATGCAGACCCTCCTGCCGCTCGCCGCGCAGCGCGCGGACTGGGCGCTGCCACGGCTCACCGGACTCTGTCTGCAGGCCGGCGCCGAGGCGGTTACCGGCCCGTTGCTGGCCCTGCTGAACCTGCTCGACGAGCCGCAGCGCACGCGCATGGCGGCACTGCTGGTGTACGGCGACCCACGTCACGCCGCGCCCTGGGCTCGCGCCCGGCTGGACGAGGGCGCCGCCGCCGAAGCCTTGCAGATCGCCCTGCGCTGCCTCGGCGAGCTTGCCGACCCGCGTGATCGGACGCGCCTGCAGCGAGCCCTGGCACACGCCGGGGCCGACGTGCGTCTGGCCGCCCTCGAAGCGCTGCAGCGCCAGGCGCGCCGCGACGACAGTCCGCTGTTCGTGCCCCTGCTCGCCGACAGCAACTGGGCGGTACGCCAGGCCGCGGCCGACGCCCTGGCGCACCTGCCCGGCGCCACGCCGGAGCGACTGCAGCATCTGCTGCAGGAGGTCGACGACCGCTACGGCCAGGACGCCCTGCGCCGTGCCATGGTGGAGCTGAAGCGATGAGCGTTGACTGGCTCTGGTGGCTGCAGCTGGGCTTCCTCGGCTACTTCCTGCTGCTCAATGGCACCTATCTGCTGCTCAATCTGCTGTCGATGGCCAGCCTGATGGGCTACATGCGGCGGCGCGCCGAAGCGGGCGAAGCTGCGCCCTACCTGGGCGTGGAGCCACCGGTGTCGGTGCTCATGCCCGCCTTCAACGAAGAGGCGACCATTCGTACTTCGGTGCGCTCGATGCTGCAGTTGCAGTACCCCGAGTTCGAGGTGGTGGTGATCAACGATGGCTCCAGCGACCGCACCCTGGCCTTGCTGATCGAGGAATTCGAGCTGCTGCCGCATCCCGAGCCGCTGCGCCAGGCGGTGCCGCACCAGCCGGTCACTGCCATCTACCGCTCGCGTCGCTACGCCAACCTGCGGGTGGTGGACAAGGCCAACGGCGGCAAGGCCGATGCGTTGAACGCCGGCATCAACGCGTCGCGCTACGGCCTGTTCTGCGGTGTCGACGCCGACTCCATCCTGCAGCGCGACAGCCTGCTGCGGGTGGTTCAGCCGTTCCTGGAAGACGAGCGCACCATTGCCGCCGGCGGCACCGTGCGCATCGCCAACGGCTCGCAGGTGCGCGGCGGTTTTCTCATCCGCGCCGGGCTGCCACGCAACTGGCTGGCGCGCTTTCAGATCGTCGAGTATCTGCGCGCCTTTCTCTTCGGCCGCCTCGGCTGGTCGCCGCTCAACGCGGTGCTGATCATCTCCGGCGCCTTCGGCCTGTTCGACCGTGAACGGGTCATGGCCGTCGGCGGCTACCGCACCGATACCGTGGGCGAGGACATGGAGCTGGTGGTGCGCCTGCATCGCCATCATCGCAAGGCGCGCATCCCCTACCGCATCCGTTACCTGCCCGACCCGATCTGCTGGACCGAATGCCCCGAAGACCTCGGCACCCTCGGCCGCCAGCGCAGCCGCTGGCAGCGCGGCCTGGCCGAAAGCCTCGGCCGGCATACGCGCCTGGCCTTCAGCCCGCGCGGCGGCACGCCCGGCTGGCTGGCCTGGCCGTTCATGACGCTGTTCGAATGGCTCGGCCCGCTGATCGAACTGGCGGGCTACGGATTCATGCTCGGCGGCTTCGCCCTGAGCGCCGTATCGCCGGCGGCCCTGGCCCTGTTCCTGCTCGTGGCGATCGGCATGGGCATCCTGCTGTCGGTCAACGGCCTGCTGCTCGAGACGTTGTCGTTTCATGTCTACAGCCGCCGCCGCGACATGCTGCAGCTGTTTCTCATGGCGGTGCTGGAGAACTTTGGCTACCGCCAGCTCAACACCCTGTGGCGCGTGCGCGGCCTGTGGCAGTGGTTTTCACGGCGCAAGCATCACTGGGGTGTGATGCGCCGCAGTGGCAGCTGGGGCCAGTGACTCGGCCGCTCTGTGGCGCTGCCGGCACGGATCGGGCGGTGATCCGTGCCAGCGCCGTGTCGGCTGCTACAGCTTGATCCAGGTCGCCTTGAGCTCGGTGTACTTGTCGAACGCATGCAGCGACTTGTCGCGGCCGTTGCCCGACTGCTTGAACCCCCCGAAGGGCGCCGTCATGTCGCCGCCGTCATACTGGTTGACCCACACGCTGCCGGCGCGCAGGGCGCGCGCCGTGCGGTGCGCCTTGGACAGATCGGCGGTCCACAAGGCAGCGGCCAGCCCGTAGGGGGTGTCGTTGGCGATCGCCACCGCCTCTTCGGCGCTGTCGAAGGTAATGACCGAGAGCACCGGGCCGAAGATCTCCTCGCGGGCGATCTTCATCGCATTGTCGACCCCGTCGAACAGCGTCGGCTCGACATAGACGCCACCGGTTTCCTCCAGGGTGCGCGCGCCGCCCAGCAGCACCTTGGCCCCGGCTTCGCGGCCGGCCTCGATGTAACCGAGCACGGTATTCAGCTGCCCGTTGTCGACCAGTGCGCCGACGTTGGTCGCCGGATCGAGCGGATTGCCCGGCTTCCAGCCCTTGAGGGCCTCGACGACCATCGGCAGAAAGCGCTCCTTGATCGAGCGCTCCACCAGCAGGCGCGACCCTGCAGTGCATACCTCGCCCTGGTTGAAGGCGATGGCGCCGGCCGCTGCCTGGGCCGCCGCAGCCAGATCAGGCGCATCGGCAAAGACGATGTTCGGGCTCTTGCCGCCGGCCTCCAGCCAGACCCGCTTCATGTTCGATTCGCCGGCGTAGATCATCAGCTGCTTGGCCACGCGGGTGGAACCGGTGAACACCAGCGTATCGACATCCATGTGCAATGCCAGCGCCTTGCCCACCGTGTGCCCGTAGCCGGGCAGCACGTTCAGCACACCGGCCGGAATACCGGCCTCGATCGCCAGCTGGGCGACACGCAGCGCGGTCAGCGGGGATTTCTCCGACGGCTTGAGGATCACCGAGTTGCCGGTCGCCAGCGCCGGGCCTAGCTTCCAGCAGGCCATCAGCAGCGGGAAGTTCCACGGCACGATGGCGGCGACCACGCCCACCGGCTCGCGGGTGACCAGCCCCAGCTGGTCCTCCGGTGTTGCGGCCACCTCGTCGTAGACCTTGTCGATCGCTTCGCCATTCCAGCGGATCGCGCGCGCGGCGGCCGGCATGTCCACCGCCAGGGCGTCGGCGATCGGTTTGCCCATGTCCAGGGTTTCCAGCAGCGCCAGCTCTTCGGCGTTCGCCTCGATGAGTTCGGCGAAGCGCACCAGCACGGCCTTGCGCCGTGCCGGCGCCATGCGCGACCAGACACCGCTGTCGAAGGCCGCCCGGGCGCTGGCCACGGCCTGTTCGGCGTCGGCCTCGTCGCAACTGGCTACCTGGGTCAGCAGCCGCCCATCCACCGGACTGATGCAGTCGAACACCTCGCCCTTCGCCGCCGGCGTGTAGCGCCCCTGGATGAAGGCGCGACCTTCGATGTGCAGATCGCGCGCACGCTGTTGCCAGTCGGCGAGGGTCAGAGTGGTCATGGAGCGTCCTCTTGTGGATGGAGTCGAATGAGCTGCGCCAACCAGCCGAGCGGCGGGATCCCGCAGGACCCGCCAGGCGGTTTGCGCCTCGTCAGACAGGCACCCTAAATGAGCGGCCCTGGGCTATCAATATTTTTTACGAAAGCCCAGGATATCGGCTTGTTTTGTTCGTTTTATTAAACATAGACTCCAGGCATCGCTGTGCAAGCACCGCCCGGTCGCCACACAGCATAGCCGCCGAACCCGCATTCCTGCCGGAGCTTGCCATGGCCAACGATTTCCACCCCAGCGCCTCGCCCGATCATTTCTGGATGCCCTTTACCGCCAACCGCCAGTTCAAGGCCAGCCCACGCTTGCTGGAAAAGGCCGAGGGGCTGTACTACACCGCCAGCGACGGCCGCCAGATCCTCGATGGCACCGCCGGTCTCTGGTGCTGTAACGCCGGCCACGGCCGACGCGAAATCAGCGAAGCGGTCAGCCGGCAGATCGCACAGATGGACTTCGCGCCGACCTTCCAGATGGGTCATCCGCTGCCCTTCGAGCTGGCCGAGAAGCTCAGCCACATCACCCCCGCCGGGCTCAGCCGGGTGTTCTTCACCAACTCGGGTTCGGAGTCGGTGGACACTGCGCTGAAGGTCGCGCTGGCCTACCAGCGCGCCATCGGCCAAGGCACGCGCACGCGACTGATCGGCCGCGAACTGGCTTATCACGGCGTCGGCTTCGGTGGCATCTCGGTCGGCGGCATGCCGAACAACCGCCGCGCCTTCGGCGCCCTGCTGCCGGGGGTCGACCACCTGCCACACACGCTGGACCTGGCGCGCAATGCCTTCAGCCGCGGCTTGCCGCAATATGGCGTGGAAAAGGCTGACGAGCTGGAGCGACTGGTCACGCTGCACGGCGCAGAGAACATCGCCGCTGTGATCGTCGAACCGATGTCTGGCTCGGCCGGCGTGATCCTGCCCCCGGTCGGCTACCTGCAGCGCCTGCGCGAGATCACCGCCAAGCACGGCATCCTGCTGATCTTCGATGAGGTCATCACCGGCTTTGGCCGTGTCGGCAAGGCCTTCGCCGCCGAACGCTGGGGCGTCACCCCGGACATGATCACCTGCGCCAAGGGCCTGACCAACGGCTCGGTGCCGATGGGTGCAGTGTTCGTGGCCGATCACCTGTTCGAGGCGTTCATGACCGGCCCGGAAAGTGCCATCGAGTTCTTTCACGGCTACACCTATTCCGGGCATCCGGTGGCCTGTGCCGCGGCCCTGGCGACCCAGGAGATCTATGCGCGCGAGGGGCTGTTCGAAAAAGCCATCGAGCTCGAGCCGTACTGGCAGGAGGCGCTGTTCAGCCTGCGCGACCTGCCCCACGTGATCGACATCCGCACCGTCGGGCTGGTTGCCGGCGTGCAGTTCGAGGCACACCCCGACGGGGTCGGCAAGCGCGGCTACGAGGTGTTCCGTCAGTGCTTCGAAAAGGGTCTGATGGTGCGTGCCAGCGGCGACACCATTGCGCTGTCGCCGGCATTGATCATCGACAAACCGCACATCGATGCGATGATCGAGCGCTTCGCCGACGGCATTCGTGCAGCCGCCTGAGCGGCTGCCTGCACAAGCCGCCAAAACGAAAGAACCCGCCGATTGGCGGGTTCTTCGTTCAAGGGCCGATCAATTACTTGATCTTGGCTTCCTTGTAGATCACGTGCTTACGAACGACCGGATCGAATTTCTTGATCTCGATCTTGTCGGGCGTAGTGCGCTTGTTCTTGTCGGTGGTGTAGAAGTGGCCGGTACCGGCGCTGGACACCAAACGGATCAGGTCACGCATGATTGTTCTCCTTAAACCTTCTCGCCACGGGCGCGCAGCTCGGCCAGAACGGCGTCGATGCCACGCTTGTCGATGATGCGCATGCCCTTGGCGGAAACGCGCAGACGCACGAAGCGCTTCTCGGACTCGACCCAGAAGCGGTGATGCTGCAGGTTCGGCAGGAAACGACGACGGGTTTTGTTGTGTGCGTGGGAAATGTTGTTCCCGGTTACCGGACCCTTACCGGTAACTTGACAGACTCTCGACATGCCTCAGCCCTCTAAACCACATGCCCAACCCGGCATGGGTTGGCCGCTTGAAATCAATTGTCATCTGGCGCTTGGCGCCGCGTTTCATCGGGGTCTTACCGGCTACGCTGCGAACGAACAAAGCGTGCCCCTAGAAAAGAGCGCTGCTTTATATCAGAAACCCCCCGGTGCAACAAGCGCGGTGTGGTTTTTCCACCCGAACGGTTGCCGCTGCGCGCATCTTGCGCGATGCCGTCTCGCCGGCGTTCCGCTTCCTTTATAAGCCCGCCTCGCGCATCCCCGCATGCCGCACTGCCGCTGACGGGGCGATCTGTTATCGTTCGCCCCGCTGCCCTTTTGCCGGAACCCCAGAGCATGACCGACCACCCCGACTCCAGCCCACCCAAGGACCGCAAGTTCGTCGAGGCCTTGGCCCGCGGGCTCGAGGTGCTGCGGGCTTTCACCCACGGCTCGGTAGTGCTCGGCAATCAGGACATCGCCCGCCTCACCGGCCTGCCGAAGCCGACCATCTCGCGCCTGACCTACACCCTGACCCGCCTCGGCTACCTCAGCTATTCACCGCAGCTGGAAAAGTACCAGCTCGATTCCGGCGTGCTGGCGCTCGGCTATGCCTATGTCTCGAACCTGCGCGTGCGGCAGCTGGCCAAGCCCTACATGGACGACTTTGCCCGGCGCACGCACACCACGGTCGGCCTGACCTGCCGCGACCGGCTGTCGATGATCTACGTCGAGAACTGCCGCCCCGCCGAGGTCACTACCCTGCGCATGGATGCCGGCGTGCGCCTGCCGCTGGCGACCACCGCTGCAGGTCGGGCGTTCCTTGCCGCCACGCCGGAAAAGGAGCGCGAGCATCTGCTGGCCGCGCTGGCCGCCAAGTACGGCGATGAATGGGCGCCCATCGAAGCCTCGCTGCGCGGCTCGTTCGCCGAGTACGAGCGCGACGGCTTCTGCCTGTCGCTCGGCGACTGGGACCGCAACGTGCGCGCCGCCGGCGTGCCGCTGCGCCTGGCCGACGGCAGCATCATGGCGCTGACCTGCGGAGCGCCATCGTTCCAGCTCGACGAGGCGACCCTGCGCAGCTCGCTGGCGCAACAGCTGGAAATGCTCGCCCGCGACATCGAAAGCCTCGGCGTCTAACGTCGCCGTTCAGACCGCCGCTGCGCGCACGCTGTCCCAGGCGATCTGCGCCAGCAGCTCGCGGTACTCGGCCAGCGGCCGCTTGCTGCGCCCGGCCAGCCAGTTGCGCGCCATGTCCTGGCTCGGCCCGATGACCACCGAAACGAAGCACTCGCCGGGCAACTCACGAAACGCGCCGGCCTGGCGGTGCTTGCGCAACACGCCCGCAATCCGCTCGCCATGGGCCTGGTTGAACTGCCGCAGGCGCTCGCCAGCCTCGCCGGCTTCCACCCGCCCGCGATTGTGCAGGATGAAGCGCGCCCAATCGGGATGCTCGACCACCCAATCGATGTAGCCGGTCACGAACAGGCGCACGCAGGCCTCGGCGTCGAGCGTGTCGATCAGGCCTGCTTCGAGCAGGCCTGCGTACTGGCCAATGCCTTCCAGATAGAGCGCGGCGATGATCCGCTCGCGGTTGCCGAAGTGATGATAGAGGCTGCCGATGCTGGCGCCCGAGCGGTCACGGATCATCTCGATCGTGGTGCCGTCGACGCCGTGCTCGCTGAAGCAGGCCAGCGCCGCCTGGAGAATCTGCTGCTTGCGGCCATTGCCGGCCATAGGCGCTCCTTGACTAGAAAAATATTCTAGAACTATATTCCAGCCGGCCTATGTTGCCACGCCGTCGCCCTGCCCTGCACCGGAGAACAATAATGAAATCCTTGCACCCTCAGGCACGCCGCCTCGAAAACCGTCAGGGCCAGGCATTGGCCAGCTACTGGTACGCGCCGCGCGGCGAAGCCCGTGGGGTCGCACTGCTCGCTCCGGCCATCGGCGTCCCCCAACGCTTCTACCGCGACTTCGCCGCCTGGCTGGCCGAGCGCGGCTACCTGGCGGTGACCTTCGACTATCGCGGCATTGGCGAATCGCACTGTGGCCCGCTGCGCGCACTCGAGGTGGACATCCTGGGCTGGGCGCGCGGCGACTGCAGCGCGGTGCTCGACGCCGTCGCCGAAGCTGCCGGCGACCGCCCGCTGTACTGGCTCGGACACAGCCTCGGTGCGCAGATCGTCCCCTTGGTCGAGGGCCATGAACGCATCGCGCGGGTTATCACCATCGCCGCCGGGAGCGGTTACTGGCGCGACAACAGCCCGCAGATTCGCAAGCAGGCATGGCTGCTCTGGCATGCCCTGGCGCCCGCGCTGACCCCACTGTTCGGCTATTTCCCCGGCAAGCGTCTCGGTGCGGTGGGCGACCTGCCTGCCGGCGTCATTCGCCAGTGGCGGCGCTGGTGCCTGCATCCGGAATATCTGGTCGGCGCCGAAGGCGACTGGATGCGCGACGCCTTCGCCGCGGTGCGGACGCCACTGGTATCGCTGTCGTTCACCGACGACGAAATGATGTCCGCACGCAGCACCGCTTCGCTGCACGGCTTCTACGTCAACGCACCCAAGCGCATGCAGCGCCTCGCACCGCAGGATGTCGGCGCGTCACGCATCGGCCATTTTGGCTTTTTCCGCCCCGCGCAGCGCGAAGCGCTGTGGGAACAGCACCTGCTGCCAGCCCTGGCGCCGGCCTGAGCCGGCGGGCGCCGGGTGGCAAACGCCGAAGGCGTTTCCACCGATCTGGGCCGAGCCGGTGGAAAACCGCTGCGCGAGCTTTCCACCGGCCGGCCGCCCTCACGCCACCTGCATCAACCCGGCGAACGCCTGGAGGTGGTGGTCGTCATCGCCGAACTCGTGGCCGATCATGACCAGGCGCTTGGCGTGGTGGGCCAGGTTGTATTCCCAGGTCATGCCGATGCCGCCGTGCAGCTGGATGGCTTCCTCGGCGATCTTGCGACCGGCGCGGGTGCAGATGTACTTGGCTGCAGCCAGCACGCGGCGGCGGTCGTCGTTGTCTTCGCCGTCGGCAAAGGTCGCGGCGAGGATCGCCATGCTGGTGGCCTGCTCCAGCTCGGTCTGCATGTCGACCATGCGGTGCTGCAGCACCTGGAACTTGCCGATCGGCACGCCGAATTGCTTGCGCGTCTTCAGGTAGTCGAGGGTCAGTTTGCAGGCTTCGTCCATGTTGCCCAGCGCCTCGGCACATTGCGCGGCAATGGCGCGGCCCTGCTGGTAGCACAGCGCGGCGAAGGCCTGGCCCGGCGCGCCGAGTACCGCGTCGGCAGCGACCTGGACGTTGTCGAGGAACAGCTCGCAGCCCTTGCGTCCGTCGATGGTCGGGTACACGCGGCGAGTCACGCCCTGTGCGCTCGGGTCGACCAGGAACAGGCCGATGCCCTGTTCGTCGAAGCGCTCGCCACTTACCCGTGCCGAGACGATGAGCCTGCCGGCGGTGTGCCCGCCGATGACCACCGCCTTGCGGCCGGACAGCCTGAAGCCATCACCGGCCGGCTCCGCCTTCGTCTGCACGTCGTTGAGGTGATAGTGGCTCTGCGGCTCTTCGAGCGCCACGGCCAGCTGCAGCGAGGCGGCAGCGACCTGCGGCAGCAGGTCGTGCTTTTGCGCGTCGCTGCCGAGCTGGTCGATCAGCCCGCCGCCGAACACCACCGAGTGCAGGTAGGGCTCGAGCGTCAGCCCGCGGCCCAGTTCGGTCATCACCAGCATGGTTTCCACGCCGCTGCCACCGAAGCCGCCGAACTCTTCGGCGAAGGGCACGGCAGTCAGGCCCAGCTCGCCGAGCTGGCTCCAGAACTCGGCGGAGAAGCCCTGCTCGGATTCGCGATATTTCTCGCGCCGCTCGAACGGGTAGGCGTCGCGCACCAGACGCGCCGCCGTGTCCTGCAGCATTTGCTGCTCTTCGGTCAGTTTGAAGTCCATTGCAGTGCCCCCTTACAGCTCGAGAATCATCTTCGAGACGATGTTCTTCTGGATTTCGTTTGAGCCGCCGAAGATCGACAGCTTGCGGAAGTTGAAGTAGTGGCCGGCCAGCGCGGGGATGTAGTCGGCGTGCAGCGGCTCACCGCTGTAATCGAGCTCCAGCTCTTCCTCGAGGAAGGGCAGCGCGTAAGGGCCGATGACCTTGCGCAGCAGGTGGGTGATCGCCTGACGGATCTCGGTGCCCTTGACCTTGAGGATCGAGGATTCGGCACCCGGCACACCGCCTTCCTTCGCCGCGGCAAGGATGCGCAGGGTGCTCATCTCGATGGCCATCAGCTGCATCTCGACTTCGGCGACCTGGGCGCGGAACAGCGGGTCGTCGAGCATCGGCCGGCCGCCCGCGGTTTCCTTCATGGCGATGCGCTTGAGCTGCGCCAGCGCCGCCTTCGACGCACCGATGCCGGCCAGGCCCGTGCGCTCATGGGTCAGGAGGTACTTGGCGCAGGTCCAGCCCTTGTTCTCTTCGCCGACCAGGTTTTCCACCGGCACCTTGACGTTGTCGAAGAAGACTTCGTTGACCTCGTGGTCGCCGTCGAGGGTGATGATCGGGCGCACGCTGATGCCCGGTGTGCTCATGTCGATCAACAGGAAGCTGATGCCGCGCTGCTGCTGCGCTTCCGGGTCGGTGCGCACCAGGCAGAAAATCATGTTGGCGTGCTGGCCAAGGGTGGTCCAGGTCTTCTGGCCGTTGACGATGTAGTGATCGCCTTCGCGCACCGCACGGGTCTTGAGGCTCGCCAGGTCCGAGCCGGCGCCCGGCTCGGAGTAGCCCTGGCACCACCAGTCCTCGCCGGAGAGGATGCGCGGCAGGTAATGGTCGATCTGCTGCTGGGTGCCGAACTTGATGATCACCGGGGCGACCATGTTGACGCCGAAGGGCACGGTGCGCGGCGCGCCATAGGCGGCGCACTCTTCGTCGAAGATGTGCTTCTCGACCGGGCCCCAGGTGGTCCCGCCCAGCTCTACCGGCCAGCCCGGCGCATACCAGCCGCGCTTGACCAGGATCTGCTGCCAGCGCTGGTGGTCTTCCTTGGACAGGTGCTTGCCGAGCTTGACCTTGGCGGCGATGTCCGCCGGCAGTTCGCTCTCGAGGAAGGCCCGCACCTCGTCGCGGAACGCGAGCTCTTCAGGCGTGAAATTGACGTTCATTGATGCATCCTCTGATCGTTCGACAGGGGGTTGGCAGGCGGCTCATTGGCCGGGCTGCCAGTCCGAAAAGGTGCGGCCTTCGGCGGCCAGTTTTTCCAGCAGCGGCGCCGGCTTCCACCAGTCGCCGCAGCGCGCGTGCAGCGCCTTGACCCGCGCCAGCACCTGGTCCAGGCCGACGCTGTCGGCATAGAACATCGGGCCGCCGCGGAAGGCCGGGAAGCCGTAGCCGTTGAGGTAGATGACGTCGATGTCGCTGGCGCGCTGGGCGATGCCTTCCTCGAGGATCTTCGCGCCCTCGTTCACCAGTGCGTAAATCGTCCGCTCGATGATGTACTGCTCGTCCAGTTCGCGCCGCTCGAGGCCCTTCTCACGCGAGGCAGCGTCGAGCATCGGCGCGAGGTCGGGGTTCTCCAGCGGCGTGCGGTTACCGGGCTCGTAGCGGTAGTAGCCGGCGCCGGTCTTCTGCCCCAGCATGCCGGCTTCGCAGAGCTTGTCCGACACCGTGGGAAAGTCGCGGTCGGCCGGCAGCTCGGCGCGCTGACGCTTGCGGATCGCCTGACCGATGTCGAGCCCCGAGAGGTCGCGCATGGCGAACGGCCCCATGGCCATGCCGAAATTGCGCAAGGCGCCATCGACCTGCTGCGGCGTAGCCCCCTCCTCCAGCAGGAACTCCGCTTCGCGCCCATACTGGAAGACCATGCGGTTGCCGACGAAGCCGTCGCACACGCCGACCACCACCGAGACCTTTTTCAGCTGCTTGCCGACAGCCATCGCAGTGGCCAGCACCTCGTCGCTGGTCTTCGCGCCGCGTACCACTTCGAGCAGGCGCATGACGTTGGCCGGGCTGAAGAAATGCAGGCCCACCACGTCCTCGGGTCGCTGGGTGAATGCGGCGATCTGGTTCAGGTCCAGCGACGAGGTATTGCTGGCAAGGATGGCGCCCGGCTTGCAGACCGCATCGAGCCGCTCGAAGACCTGGCGCTTGACGTCCATCTCCTCGAACACCGCCTCGATCACCAGGTCGACGTCCGCCAGGGCGGCATAGTCGGTGACGCCCTCGACCCGCTTGAGGCGCTGCTCCATTGCCTCCTCGGTCAGGCTGCCACGCTTGACGCTGGCGCCATAGGTGTCGCGGGCGCGCTGCAGCGCGCGGCCGAGCGCTTCTTCGTTGATTTCCAGCAGCTTGACCGGGATACCGGCATTGGCGAAGCACAGGGCGATACCGACGCCCATGGTGCCGCCACCGATCACCGCGGCCGACTTGACTGCGCGCGGCTTCACGTCGGCCGGCAGGTCGGCGATCTTGCCGGCCTGGCGCTCGGCGAAAAAGCTGTGCACCAGCGCGGCGCGCTGCGGCGACTGCAGGCATTCGGCGAACAGCTCGCGCTCGCGCTTGAGGCCCTCGGCCAGCGGCAACTTCGTCGCCGCCTCGACTGCGGCGACGCAGCGCAGTGGCGAGAACAGCCCGCGCATGCGCTTGGCCACCTCGGCGTGCTTGGCGGCGATCAGCTCGGCATTGTCGGCGCCTTCCAGCCCTGCGCTCTGCTCGCCGGTACGGCGCGGGCCGCGCCCCTCATCGATCAGGCGCTGCGCATAGGCCAGGCCCGCTTCGACCAGATCGCCCTCGAACAGCTCGTCGACGATGTGGTGCTCGAGGGCCTCCGCGGCGCCGATCGGCTGACCGCTGACGATCATGTCCAGCGCCTTGGCCACGCCCGCCAGGCGCGGCAGCCGCTGGGTGCCGCCGGCACCGGGCAGCAGGCCCAGCTTCACTTCGGGCAGGCCGACCTTGGCGTCTTTGCGCGCAACGCGGTAGTGACAACCCAGCGCGACTTCCAGACCACCACCCAGGGCGGTGCCGTGAATGACCGCGACGCTCGGCTTGCGGCTGTTCTCGATGCTGTCGATGACGTCCGGTAGGCTCGGCGCCTGCGGCGGTTTCCCGAATTCCTTGATGTCCGCGCCGGCGATGAAGGTATTGCCCTCACAGACCAGCGCTACGGCCAGCACCTCGGGATCGGCGTCGGCCGCCTGGAAGGCCTGCTGCAGGCCCTGGCGCACCGGCTGGCTGAGCGCATTCACGGGAGGGTTATCGACGATGATCAGGGCGATCGCGCCGTGTCGTTGCAGTCGCACGAACTCTGCCATGCAATCCTCCGCTTGTTGTTGAAATTACGGAATCTTGTTTCGCACTGCAGAATAGATAAGCGTACGGACGCTGTCGACCCGCTCCCGTTGATGGGCCGTCATGCCTTGTAGTGATAGCAGTGGGGCGGTGCATACCGCGCCGATCATTGACCGGTCAGGCGCTACGCGGAGCCTGCTCGAGTACAGCCGGATCGAGGCGCAGCAGGCGCGCCGCGCGACAGTCGGCCAGGCTGGTCGCTGGCGTCTCGGCGGGCAGCTCCAGCAGTTGCCGCACGAGATTGAGCACCAGCGCTTCACGGCTGAGCACACCGCCCCCCAGCGTGTAGTAGGCGCCGATCAGCTGGCGCAGGCCGAGCGGCAGGCCCCAGCGCGTGCGCAACGCCGAGCCGTAGCCGGCGGCGCGGGTGGCCAGCTGGCGTTGCAGTTCGGTTTCGTCCAGCTCGCCACCGCCGTCGAGCCAGTCCTGCGTGGAGCGCAGCACCGCCAGCTCACCGATGTTCTGCAGCAGGCCGGCGGTGTAGCACAGCCGCGCATCGAGCTGCAGGCGGCGCGCCAGCCAGGCCGCCAGTTCGGCCGCCAGCAGCGCCTGCGCGGCGACCCTGGCTCCATGCTCGCTCAGGTGCGGGTCGCTCAGCCTGGCGTTGTGCTGGATCGCCAGCTGGCCGAGCAGCTCCTGGCTGCGGTGGCGCCCGAGGCGCTCGATGGCCTCGGTCAGGGTCTGGCTGGGCTCGTCCTGCTGCGGGCCGTGACTGTTGGCAAAACTGATGACCCGCGCGGTTACCTGCGGATCGCAGCGCAGCACGGCGTGCTCTTCGGCCAGCTCGCTCTGCCCGCCGAGCAGGCTGGCGATCGAGGCGTGGGCCGCCTCGGTCAGCGGCGCACCGCGGTTGTTCTCACGCATGCGCTCGAGAAAGCCGTCGAGGCTGTCGTCGGCCGGCTGCACGCGCCCGATGCCACCGGCCGAGCGCGGCAACAGCCGATCGAGCCGCAGCCGCAGCGCAGCCAGGTCATAGGGCTTGCCGAGATAGGCGGCCGGCGACAGCGGCAACGCAGCGCGCACGCTCACCGCATCGGTGCGTTCGCTGATGAGGATGCAGGGCAGGCGCTGGCTCGGCCCGTGTCGGCGCAGCTCGCGCAGCAGGGCGAAGCCGTCGAGGCCCTCCAGCTCACCGTCGACGATCATCAGGTTCGGCAGCTGCCGCCGGCAGGCCGCCAGCGCCGAGCGGCCGTCACTGAACAGCGCCACCTGCATGCCCGGGCGCAGCTCGTTGACCAGCCGGCACAGCTGGTCGGCGCGCCAGGGCTCGCTGTAAGCGATCAGGACAAAGGAGAGATGAGAAGACGCGGGCAAGGCTCGAACTCGGCAGACGGGACGAACGGGGCGGTTCGCGATGCCGGTCTGACGCAGCAGGCGGCAACCACGACACAGCCCATCGGGTCATTGTGTTCAAGCAGCCGGAAGACAGCCAGCCCTCCGGATCAAGAAGGGCCGGCTGCGACGACATGCCTCAGAGGCCGAGGCAGAGGTATTTGATCTCGAGGTAGTCCTCGATGCCGTACTTGGAGCCCTCGCGCCCCAGGCCGGAGGACTTCACGCCACCGAACGGCGCCACTTCGGTGGAGATCAACCCGGTGTTCACGCCGACCATCCCCGATTCCAACGCCTCGGCGACGCGGAACACGCGGCCCAGATCGCGGGCGTAGAAATACGCCGCCAGGCCGAACTCGGTGTCGTTGGCCAGGGCGATCGCCTCGGCCTCGTCCTTGAAGCGGAACAGCGGCGCCAGCGGGCCGAAGGTTTCCTCCTTGGCCACCTTGGCGTCGTGCGGCACATCGACCATCAGCGTCGGCTCGAAGTAGCTGCCACCGTTGTCGTGCGCCTTGCCGCCGGTGAGCACTCGGGCGCCACGGCCAACCGCGTCCTCGATGTGCTCGCGCACCTTGGCGGCGGCCTTGGCGTCGATCAACGGGCCGACATCGGTACCCTCGGCCAGGCCATCGCCGACCCGGAGCTTGGCCACCGCCGCCTGGAATTTTTCGGCGAAGGCCTCGTACACGCCGTCCTGCACGTAGATGCGGTTGACGCACACGCAGGTCTGCCCGGCGTTGCGGTACTTGGACTGCATCGCGCCCTTGACCGCCTCGTCGAGGTCGGCGTCGTCGAAGACGATGAAAGGCGCGTTACCGCCCAGCTCCAGCGAAACCTTCTTGATGCCGGGCGCGCACTGGGCCATCAGCTTGGCGCCCACTTCGGTGGAGCCGGTGAAGGAGATCTTGCGTACCGTCGGGTTGCGCGTGAGTTCGTCACCGATATCACCGGCCGAGCCGGTGACCACGCTGAACACGCCCCTGGGAATCCCGGCGCGCTCGGCCAGTGCGGCCAGCGCCAGCGCGGAGAACGGTGTCTGCGAAGCCGGCTTGAGCACCATGGTGCAACCGGCCGCCAGCGCCGGGCCGGCCTTGCGGGTGATCATCGCCGCGGGAAAGTTCCACGGCGTAATTGCCGCAGTCACGCCGATCGGCTGCTTGATCACGATGATGCGCTTGTCGGCCTGGTGCCCGGGGATGGTGTCGCCGTACACCCGCTTGGCCTCTTCGGCGAACCACTCGATGAAGGACGCCGCGTAGGCGATTTCACCCTTGGATTCGGCCAGCGGCTTGCCCTGCTCGAGCGTCATCAGGCGAGCCAGGTCGTCCTGGTTCTGCATGATCAGCTCGAACCAGCGGCGCAGCGTCTGCGAGCGCTGCTTGGCGGTCAGATCGCGCCAGGCCGGCAGCGCACGTTCGGCCGCCTCGATGGCACGACGGGTCTCGGCCGCGCCCATCTTCGGCACGCTGCCAAGGATCTCGTTGCTGGCCGGGTTGTTCACCTCGATGGTCTGGCCGCCGTCGGCATCCTGCCAGGTGCCGTCGATATAGGCCTGCTGGCGAAACAGCGAGGGATCGTTGAGTTGCATGGCAGTCTCCTTATGGGCGGCATCAGCGGCCCGCTTGAAAATGAGCCTCGGCTTGTGCGGCGTTCATCTGAGCCGCCCGGGCAGCCCCCGGTTCCAGCCAGCCAGGAACGGACCATGCTAGGACCGCTGTCGGCCGAGCGGCAAGTTCATCGGGCAGGACATGGTCACGCCATAGCCCGGGCTGATTTGCACGGCTCTGTTACGGCATGTCACAAACCGCTCTAAGCCGGCAATCGCAGCGGTATAGTCTGGCCTCCCGGCGGTCTTGGCCGCCAACCACCGGAATCTGAGGAGTGAACGTGAAAGCACTGATGTTGGGCGCTGCCGCAGCGCTGCTGGCAAGCACCGCCGTCCAGGCGCAGATGAAGCCGGAAGAGATGGTCGAAACCCGCCAGGCGGGCTACCAGTTCATGTCCTGGAACATGGGCAAGATCAAGGCCCAGGTCATCGACGGCAAGGAGCCGTTCGACCAGGCCAAGGTCGCCGCGGCCGCCGATGTCATCGCCGCCATCGCCAACTCGGGCATGGGCTCGCTGTTCAGCCCCGACACCACCACCGAGCAGTTGGGCGACAAGACCCGCCTGAAGCCGGAGTTCTTCCAGAACCTCGACGAAGCCGGGCGCATCGGCAAGCAGTTCAACACCGCGGCCAACCAGCTGGCCAGCGTCGCCAAGAGCGGCGACCAGGCTGCGATCAAGAAGGCCTTCGGCGATGTCGGCGCGTCCTGCAAGTCGTGCCACGACAAGTTCCGCGCCGACTGACCCCGCCCCTACCAGTCCAGCGCGGGCGCAGGCGCCGCCGGTGGCGGCGCCATCCAGCCGGCGGCGGACTGCACCGTCCAGACCACGGTCACCGCCAGCAGCACGGCGGCAATGGCCGCGACCCAGGAGCCGCCCTCGGCATCGCGCTGCGCCGGGTGCTCGCGGCGCCCGCGCCCGTTGAGCATCGCACCTACCAGCGGCAACCGGCGCACCAGCGTGTAATAGAGGATCGCCAGCAGGTGCAGGCCGATCAGCGCCAGCAGCAGCCACTTGGCCTGGCGATGCAGGCCGCTTAAGAGGTCCGCGCTCGCCGCACCGACCAGCGCATTCAGCGGCCCCTGAAAGGCGATGTCATCGGTCGCCACCAATCCGCTGCCGACCTGGAAGCCCACCAGCAACAGCATCGCCAGCACCGACAGCGAGCCCAGCGGGTTGTGCCCCGCCTCCTGCCAACTGCCGCGAAGATAGGCACGAATGCCAAACGCCGCCGCGAGGATGCGCGGCCAGCGCGCATAGGTCGAACCGCACAATCCCCAGACCAGCCGGAACACCAGCAGGCCCAGCACCAGCAGGCCGAGCCGGCCATGCCAGACCATCAGACCGCCGCCGAGCCAACCGGTGACGATCGCCGCCGTCACCGCCGTGGCGAATAACCAGTGGAACGCACGCAGGGGCAGATCCCACAGCCGGATCGTTTCGCTCATTGCCTCTCCTTAACCGCAACCGCTCTGGAACGAGCCCCCGAGCCTAGCAGGCCGGCCCGCTGGCGGCAGCCCGGCGATCTGTAGCCGGGTATTTCGGACGCCAAAGCGGACCGCCCGCCGGCATGGACGCCCGCAGGCGAGATGCGTATGATTGCGCCCCGCAACGCATCCGTAGCTCAGCTGGATAGAGTACTGCCCTCCGAAGGCAGGGGTCGTGGGTTCGAATCCCGCCGGATGCGCCATTTCTCTGCTTGTTAGCTTTTTCTAGGCTTTAAGCTATTCAACTCCTAGGCCGGCTCGCTCCTGCACAATCTTCCATGTCGCTCGTCAGACCGCGACGAGCACTGGCTTCACCACCATTCTTTTTGGCTATTGTCGGGCTGTGCCTGTACCGTGCCGCAGCCCATGATCGAGTGCCATCCCTAGCCAGCTACATGAGCACTAGCTCAGCGCGCGTCGCCACATACACTCAAAAAACGGCGCTTAGTCAGCCGAACTCAGAAGTTCAGCCCTTCTCGCGAAGTAGCTTCCGATTCAGACTTTGGACAAACGCATCAAGTAACTTCGACAGCTGAAGATAATCAGCTTTCTGCGAGACGGTTCCTGCAATGTTGAATGACTAGTCCTCTCGGCAGTCGATGGGGTAACCGCCCGAATTGCACCCGACACTGCACTGCAGCCTCGGGGGTAGTGGTTAAGGAGGCTAGAGCCTCACTTGGAGATGGTCTTATCCATGACCTTATCTCGCCTCACATTAATACTGCCGCACACGGGACATTTGAGCCCAAAGCGCCGTTTTGACGTGAAGCGGTGATCGCACCTCTTGCACAAAAAGAAGTACAGCGGGCCCGGCCAGAAGCTACTTAGCATTGCGCTTGAGCGACATCTTGAAAGCGCCGCCGCCCCCCATCTCTGGCTTTTCGCCCGAGGCACCTACCTGTCCGCTTGTACTGGCATCGATGTCCAAAGCGTAATCCTTATGCATCGCCAGTGCCGCAAGTCCCAGCACACCCAAGACAGAGATGCATGCAACTATCACCGCGGCCGTACCGCCAGAGATGCCTGCCGCAGAAATAGCCGCAGCGCCTCCGACCGCAGTGATACCCGAGGCGACAAGCCCCGAGGCTGTAACTGCAGTAGCTGCGCCAGCTCCCCAGCCGGCAGGGTTCCAGAAACCAACAGCGGCAACTCCCGCGCCGGTTGCGACAATTGCTAGTTTGGCGTAAGTGACCGACTTAATCACACGTACAGCGAAAGCGAGTTTCTTGTCAGTGATTACAATGTAGTCGGCCTTGTCGTTCAGAGCTTTTTTGAGCTCCTTGGCGCTGCCGACATAGCGGGAAGAGAGCATTTCGTAAACGTCCTTGCTGAATGGATCGATATAAGATGCATCAAAATGCCATCACTGGCCAGCTCTGCACCCGGCTTGCTGCTCAGTGCTCATCGAACAGCAATAGCTGAGCGATGAAGGGCTTTGACGATGTTGCCGAAGCCCTTGCAGGAATGCAGTGCCAGCACTCCCATCGGCTTTCAGCTAAACCGTGCCGCGCACCGTCCTATAGCAGCCGAATCTGTGAAAGACCTTACTCCAAGGACACTTCATGCTTTAACGGATGAACGAGATACGGTCCGAAATTTTCCTGCAGAAGTTTGTGACCACACAAACGCATATTCTCAAGCGTCTGAGATATTTCGCTTCGCTCGACGCCAAAAATACTCTCTGCCAGCTCTTTCAACTGTCTAATTCTACTTTGAGCCGTCTGGAAAACTGCCGATTCAGAGCCTGCTATCTCTAAGATATCTAGTTCAAGCGAGTGAGCCAGCTCGCCGACCATTTCGACTTTATGGAGCTGTTGGCTGGAGTGTTTCGCCAAGTTTGTAACTAACGTGTCGAATTCTTTATGGAGAACAAGCGCTGCGTCAGACAAGTGATCCCACTCATTCATGACTTCGCTGAGGCTTTTGCCTTCATGCAGCAGTTCTTTTGCGAGCGTTGAGCTGTAAGCACAAATACCCTCGAATTGAATGCCGCTGTCTTCCAAGTGCTCTTTGATCTCCTCAATAACTGCTTCCAGGTTGGCGAGAGGCCGCAGATCTGCCTTGTTGAGCACGACGTATAACGGTCTGTCATCGGCGTGCTGCAGCAAAAACTCGAGATCATTGGCGGGTAAGGTGCCGTTACTGTCCAGCGCAACCAGCCAGATCACAGCATCCGCTTCGCTCAAGGCGGCGCTGGCGATTCCATGATCAGCGGCAGTATCAGCTGTATCAGAAGCTGCCGGGTCGTAACCCGGCATATCGATGAAGGCAAGGTGCTTCAGCCCGGGCATGGGGGATTCGATCACCACATGCGGCATGATCTCTTTAACGCTGAAACCCATGTTCGCAATGAAGTCATGTGTCAGTTGAGCGTACTCATCCTTCGATAGCTGGACGTGTGCGCCTTTGCTGGTGTGCCCATAGATTGAGAGTTCATTGCCAGGCATCACATAGGTTGGAATCGCTGTTACCGGCTGGATACCCTTTGCCAGCAGCTGCGAATATTCCTTACGCATGAAGCTGGTAACGAAGGATGATTTGCCACTGCTGAAGCCACCAGCCACTGCTACCAGGAACTTGGTACGCAGTGCAGGCGAGTCGCTGAGAAGCTCTACGTGCAACCCGATAGCGTTCGCCTGCTCCAAAGCCGGACTGGTAACATCGGCGGACAGTTCGAGCCTCTGCACGTCTCGGGCGAATTCGCCTGCCAACCAACCCTTTAGCTCGCTCAGGGCAGCGTTCTCGGCCGGCTTGCTGTTGAGGATATTGCAGACCAGGGTGTAGCGGCTCTCGATCAAAGCCGCCGTTTTGCCGAGCGTTTCATACTCAAGCTGAAGCTGCTCTTGCGACTCTTTCAACGCGTCATAGGCGATTGATCGCTCCAGTAGCTGCTGCGTTTGCACAGCGTGCGCCGCCTCTAACTGCTGATGCTGCGACTGCCACTGTTCGAGATCGGTTTCAGTTCTGACTAGCTCGGCTTTGACCCTGGTTAGCTCAGCCTCGATGCGCTGGCGCAAGGCCTGCATGCGCACCGTACGCTCATCGGCGGCTGTGATGTGCTGCTGAAGCTGCTCGATCAGCCCCTTGCGGCCCCACGGCCAAATGCTTTTCAGGCGCGTAAGTGCAGGCTCCAACTGAGGCGTGAGCAATAAGTCAGACATAACTTTGCAGCTCCTGGAGTTCGACCAACAGCTCGTCGTAGCGCTGCAAGGTTTTATCCCTGTCTTGTATCTGCGCTCTGACCCCATTGAGATGCTCTTCGTAATGCACAAAAAGCGCATTACCCACATCGGCAGCATTTAAGCGTTCTTCGAAACTCTTTGTCAGAACACGCGCTTCTTTGGCAGCCAACTTTTTCAGTTGTGCTAGATATTCCAGGGCAGCGCTTTCGTAACTGCTGGCGTCACTGCCTTTCAATGTGCCGTTTTGCATCAGGTTGGATGGCAGTGAAGGCAGCTCAGGATCATCGAAGTCCCGGACCATGGCCAAGGCGGACCTGCACGCTTGCGCGAGACGGGTAGTATCGATATCCCGATCGCTGACAACCTTGTGCTCTCGCAGAGCCGCCAGAATCCCTGCTTCGATTTTCTTGCGAAGCCCTTGGCGAGTGTTATCGACAAGAGTGGTTATTTGAGTGCTGAATGAAGCCTGAAAACCCTCGAGCGCACTGCGAATTTTAGTGGAATCAACGGTCTGGACTGTTTTTGATGTTCGCTCGGCACTGACTAACCCCAAAGTAAGGAAGCTAGCGACCTTGCGTAAGGTACTTGGATCTGTGTATTCGACCTCATAGTCTTTCGACTGCTCAGCCGTATTTTGAGCACCGCTGAAAAGTTCTTGGATCTTACTGTTTATTTGCCTGCGTAAGCTCTCCCCGGCGTCCTCTGCAATATCCCCCACGGCAACATTGGTTGCCCGGACAGCCGCTTCACGGAAGCTTTGCATGGCGCTGAGCTTTTCTTCCAAGTCGCCGGCCTTGGCATTGACGATCTCTTCACGGTTACGCCGCACAGCCTCTGGTGCACCGTCCAGGTATCCACGCAAGGCCTTGGCTTGGTCATCCAGAAAAGCGTTGATCTTTTCGTCAGTGATGGCCTGCTTACGCCCACGCACCTGCTCAAGCATGAGCTCGGTTTGCGCAATGCCGGCCATAGCCTCGAGGTGGCTCTTGGCGCTGGCCACTTGAGCGCACTCCGCCGGATAACCTGTACTCAGCAGCGACCAGGTATGGCGTGCGTTGTCATCCCAATCGGATTCGGGTTGGGTCAACAGGGCATAGGCAACGCTGGAGGTAACAACGAGGCGCTCCGCCAGTTGGCTTTTAAGCGTGTCCAGGCCCTGATTGCCGCCTGGTACAGCCCCGAGGGAGCCCCCGGCCTGGCTTGCCAAGGTGTGCCGCAGCCCTTGCAGCACGTCGGGAAGGCGACCTTCGTGTTTATCACGCTCGCTGCCAAACAACTGACCGTCAATTTGGCTGGCGACAAGAAAGACCTCGCGCACGCCATCCTTGTAGGTCAGACGGCCCATCAGGTCCAGATCCTGTTGGTTCAGGAACTGCCCCGAAGGGCTGACCACGAAAACCACATCACAATTGTGCAGTTCCTCCATGGTGCGCTCTTCACGGGAACGAATAGGGTCATTCACGCCGGGGGTATCGACTACATCCACGCCTTCTAGCGCCGGTAGCGGTAAATACAGCGACAGACACTTGGTGAAGGGCGTAAAGCGCCCTCCTGCACCGACATAATCAGCCAGCTTGGTTTGCAGGTCCGCAAGATCACGCCCTTCAATGCGCTGAGTCTCATTGGCTGGCAAGCCACCGGCAACGCGGATACGTTCATACATATCCTTAGCACCGCCCAATCTTGGGTCGGCATCGAGCTCACGTTTTACCGAGGCCTTGAGGCGCTCCGGGTCTGGTTTTGGCACAGCGCGGGCACCTGGGCGGGCCGCCTTTTCTTCGGCGGCTTTCTGCCTTTCTGCCAAGGCAATTCGGAAGCGCTCGTCATACTCCTCTGCCAGCAGGCGCATATCGTTCACGTCTTCCGGGAGGAAATACTCCACCTCAGCATAGGGGTTGGCCTGCTCGCTGTAGCGCAGAACCGTCAGCGAAGCGGTCATCGGCGTAGCGGCCTGGGGCAGTACATCCTTACCGTCGAACATCAGCGCATTGAGCAGTGAAGACTTGCCTGCCTTGACCCTGCCAATGACGCCCACGCGCAGATTGCGCCCTTCCTGCGCCATTGCGTTCGCATCACGCTGTACCGTTTCCGGCTTAAGCGGCGCTGAGTCGCCATAAACGCCATCAGTGAAACCGGGACCGGGATATTTGGCGACAATGGCATTCAGCTTTTGCATGCCATTCACGAGTTTTTCGATGCGTTGCTCGACGAGCATGATCTCTTCCTTAAATGTATAAACAGCTACTTGCGGTGGTACTCGCTGCATTACCGCTTAGCGGTCTGCAAATGCGCATGAGCCAGCGCACGCACCTCGGCAAGGGCTTCTTCCAATACCCGGATCCGCGCCTCGAGATTGCCGCTCTCGGCTTGCTGATTGATTTTTTCCAAAATGTCTTTTTGCGCTTTGATCTGCTGGTCAAAAGCATCAGAGACAGCTCGCACGATTTCTTCCTGCGCCTGGAGCAGGAAGCTGCTGATCTCTGGGCGCAGGCCGCGCTCCACATCCGGCAGTACCTGTGTGCGAATAGCGTCCTTGGCCTGCTCCAGCTTTTGCCCCTCGCTAATGCGACTGAAAAGCGCGCCGAGCAGACTGGGCAGGACGGTAACCACGACCTGGAGGATGGGATTGGGGATAAGACGCGCGGCTGCCATGCTTGACATCGCAGTGGTCAACAGTCCACTGGCTGCGCCGCCGGCTTGGCCGCCAATAGCCGAAAGCAGGCCTGGCAGCAGCTGCGCTTGCAGCGTTTGCAGCAAGCTGTCTGTCCAGTTGTTCTGCGTCAGATGCAGCTCCGGCCGCAGGGAGCCGCTGACGTGCTGGCTGAACTCATTCACCATATGGGCAGACATACTGTCCGTAGCTCGCTTAAGCCCTACAGTCAGACCGCTGCGCACTTCATCGGAAATGATCCGAGTCATCTCATCCTGGCTGCGCAAGGCCGCGCGGGCCATCTCATCTATAGAGCCGGCAAGGCGTGTGTGCACGCTGCGCAATACCTCATCGACAATGCGCTCCAGATTCCCGGCACTGTTTGCCTGGGTTTGCTGCTCACGCTCTTGCTCCAAGGCGCGCAAGGCATCTTCTATCTCAGCAATTTTCTGCTCGTTACTTTCCTTGTCGCTGTTCAGCCCAGCCAGCGCCGTACTCAGGGTGCTTTCGATGGCGAAATTTTGCTGGAGCAGTTCAGGCTGGAAAATTGAGCCGAACAGCTCCTCTGGATTGAAGCTGCCCAGCATGGCGTTGACGGAGGAGATATCGTTTTTGCTGACAGCGCATACCGTGGCCGGAAAGCCCTCATCCTCGAGTTGCTCGCTGATGTAGTCGCAAATGCCCTGCACATCGGCAGCGGGCTTGAGGTCTGCCTTGTTCACGCAAACGCTGAAGTTGCGGCCCATGAGAGTGACTTCATCCATATTGCGCAGGATCTGCTTGTGCAACGATCCTTCTTCAACACTGACCACAAACAGATAGTGCGCCCCTTCGCCGATGTAGTGGGCGATGGCTTTGTTATGGGCATCGAGCGGCGAATTGAAACCGGGCATATCCACCAGCACCAGCGGCGCCAGCCCCTTCAACGCCGGACGGTTGATGTATAGCCGCAATAGCTGAAGCTCTTCCGCCCGCTCCTGCAGGGCAGGCAACTGCTCAATGCCGAATCGCTCGGTACGGCCATCGGCAAACAAAGCCTCCAGCCGCTCCTGCGTATCGTGGCGCAACTCGGTTGGGATAGCGGTTTCCGGCTTGATATCCATCGGCAGGATGCTGCTGCCGATGATGGCATTGAGAAGCGAAGATTTACCGGCGCTGAACGCACCCACCACAGGTACCAGCAGTTCACGTTCTGCAACCGCCTGCGCAAACGCCTGAGTTTGTGTGGGCTCGCCTTTGATATCCAGCTCAGCCGTACGAACGTTTTCGATGACCTGAGCTAAAGAATTTAGATAACTAATAAGAGCCTTTTGCGTGTCGAGCATAAAATTTACCTATTCCTTGTCGGTTGTGTGGGTGCGTGTCGGTTGGGCGTCAGGCACCTGGCGTGTTGGTGTTTTCTCTAGTGGGCAGTCTGCGCTGCTTGGTACGGCCCGACGAAGCCGGCCATGGCTTCGTCGATGGGAATAACCGTGGTAGTGCGGTAGCCGCGAAAATGGCTGAGCTTGACGGACTTGAGGCGCATGTGGATTTCCTTATCTACAGCATGCCGGAAAAGGCTTTTTGGCTTAGCGAATTAAAAGCGTCATTTGATGTATTTAGCGACTCTATTAGCCGTGCTCTCATACAGCCAAAATTATCTACAAAATCAATCCATTCATCCTGAATGGCTAATGATGGCACAGGCAGCTTTATCTCCTTGATCTCCACCAAGTGCAAGTTTGTTACTGTTGCGGATTTTGCTTTTTGAGTGGCCTGTTTCAATGCAAACGGCGTTTGCAAGAACGAATACAAATATCGCCCCCTCAGATAATTCGGATTCGGTTTAATCAAACACAAACTGACAAAAATACTAAACTCCTGATCCCAGTCAATCAATCTAGGCACACCAATGGTTCCATTCTTTGAATAAAGAACATCACCTTTTTCAGGTTTGCAGCGCTTAATTAACTCTTGATGCTCTTCAAGTGGAATATATTTCACTTTCGACCAGTCAACTTCACCCCTATTAATATCAGTCACCCTCAGAAAAGGTATGCCCGAGTCAACATAAGTAGGCGTAAAATGAGCACCATCTGTAACTTTTAAGGCAACATCCTTTAGTGACCTAGAGCCGAAGGGCGAATCCTTGGGATCACCAAATTTTTGCAAAAACTGTGCACTTAAGAAATCGTCGGCGAGCTGGATGGCTTGCTGGCGTTTGCGGCGGATGGCGTCAGCCTTGTCGAGGATGGCGGCGATGCGCTTTTGTTCGGGCAGGGATGGGAGAGGGACTTGGAATTCGGCCAGCTCAGAAACTCTTATATTTTTAATATTCGCACCAGAAGAAGCACTAGTCCAATTCTTAAATACTGGAGAGCATAAGAAGTGATACAAATATGAAGGTGATGCTTTTTCCTGATCAGCTCTTATCCCAGCACAAAAGGCGCCAAAAGACCCATCAAAATCTTCCGTTGACCGTGCACACTTGCCAACCAGATCAGAACTTCCAGAAGAAGTACACATCACAATGTCATCAATTCGAATCTTCTGACTGCTCTTTATCTTGTCAGCTGGCACCCAGATTTGCCCCTCACGGAGCAATAGTGACTCCTGAATACTTCCAGCTCTGATAACAGGTAAATGCCCCTCTAGAGGAAGAAGGCTCCCTTCCTCTTTGGAAAAGCTAACCCCACGGACCAATGTAGCAATATCACCGAGAGGGACATTCTTCACAGCATCCCCTCCAGTTCATCCAGATCCGCCAGAATCTCCTGCTCCAGACCTTTGAGCCGTTGCAGTATCACTTTCGGATCTTCGTACTGCTCCTGCTGGTACTCCACTTCCTTGTAACGGTTGATGGAGAGGTCGTACTTGTTGGCGGCGATATCTTCGGCGGGCACAACAAAGGCCTTTTTGCGCTTGTCGCCGAACAGGGTGTTGATGGTGCTGGCGCTGACATTGCCTTCGACCATCTGCCGGTATTTGTGCCACTGGGCGATGGCGTCAGGTAGGTCATTGCTGCCCTCGCCTTTCAGCTCGGTGCGTTTGTCGTCCAGCGAGTAGCCGTCGGCCTGCAGGTCGTAGAACCACACACGCTCGGTGCTGCCGCCCTTGGTGAAGATCAGGATGGCAGTGCTGACGCCGGCGTAGGGTTTGAACACCCCGCTGGGCAGGCTGACGATGCCTTCCAGCTGGTTGTTGTCGAGCAGCTCCTGGCGCAGTTGCTGGTGCGCCTTGCTGGAGCCGAACAACACGCCGTCCGGCACGATCACGGCGGCACGACCCCCGAGCTTGAGCGAGCGCAGAATGTGGGCGACGAACAGCAGCTCGGTTTTCTTGGTTTTCACCAGGCCGAGCACATCCGGGTTGGTGTTGCTTTCGTCCAGGCTGCCTTTGAACGGCGGGTTGGCCAGCACCACGTCGAAGAAGTTTTCCTCCTGGCGCGGGTAGTGCTCCTTGATGGATTTGCTCAGGGAGTCCTGATAGCGGATGTTCGCGCCATTCACCCCGTGCAGCATCATGTTCATGCTGGAGACACGAAGCATGGTGGTGTCGAAATCGAAGCCCCAGAACATGTGCTTGTTGATGTGATCGCGATAGGGCTCCAGTAGGTCGCCCGAGTAATGCAGGTTGCCGTCTTCGTCGGTGAAGGTGCCCTCCGGGCTGGAGTGCACGCGATTGAGGTATTCCATGGTGCGGGCAAGAAAGCCCGCCGTGCCGCAGGAGGGGTCGCAGATCACTTCGCTTGGCTGCGGGGCGATCAGCTCGATCATGGCGTCGATGATGTGGCGCGGCGTGCGGAACTGGCCGTTGATGCCGGCAGTGGTGAGCTTGCTCAGCAGGTATTCGTAGATATCGCCCTTCACGTCGCTCTGGGTCAGCGGCAGGTCGTTGACCATCTCCACGGCGGAGGTGAGCACGGACTCGTTCTTGATCTCCAGGTCGGCGTCCTGCATGTATTCGCCGATGTGGCCGAGCGCTTCCAGCGCACTGCCGTCCTCACCCAGGCCATCGACCGCATCGGACTTTCGGCCCAGCTTGGCGAAGTAGGGGTAAACGTTCTGCTTGAGGTGCTTGTGCAGCTCCCGGCCGCTCATGTTGCGGAAGTTCTTCCAGCGCAGTAGCTGGCCATCCGGCGTGTTAGGAAACAGTCGGTCGAAGGGCTTGCCGGTGCGGTTGGCCTTGCGCTCGGCCACGTCTTCCTGCATGTCGAGCATGCGGGCGAACATCAGGTAGCTGATCTGCTCGATCACGGTCAGCGGGTTGGTTATGCCACCCGTCCAGAACTTTTCCCAGAGCTTATCGATATCGTTGCGGATTTTGCCGGTGAGCATCAGGCGGTCTCGTAGTCGGTTTCAGTGTCGGCTTCGGCGAGCAGCTCTTCATCGTCGGCGCTGTCGGTCAGCACCTCGATATTCTGCTCGGCAGGGATGAAGTCGATTTCCAGCGCAGCCTTGTCGGCGAAGTAGGCTGGTAGCTGCGCCTTGATGGCGGGTGCCAGGTTCTTGAATTCGCCCACCTGTTTGACCAGGTTGCCCTTGCCGCTGACCAGTTGGCCTTCGGCCTTGACGTAGGCTTCGGTGGCCGTTTCCAGGCCCTTCTTGATCTTCTCGAAGCTGGCGAGGAAGGTGTTGAGCTTTTTAAAGACCGCCTCTGCCCGGCTGGCCAGGGCGGCGGTGTGCTTGTTCTGGTCTTCGTAGCGCCAGAGCTGGCGGACAATGTTGAGGCTGGTCAGCAAGGTGGTGGGTGTGGCCACCAACACATTGTTCTCGATGGCCCTCTGGAACAGAGTTTCATCAGCCTTGAGGGCCTCAACAAACGCAGATTCAATGGGAATGAACATGAACACCATGTCCGGCGAATTCAGCCCTGGCAGCTTGTAGTAATCACGATCCGCCAGTTCCTTGATCCGATTACCGACAGCCTGCACATGCTCCTTAAGGGCAATAGCGCGCTCGCCCTCGTCTTCGGCATTCACGAAGCGGGTATAGGCATTGAGCGATACCTTGGCGTCGATAATCAGGTGCTTGCCCTGCGGCAGGTACACCACGGCATCAGGACGCTGGCGGCCCGCTTCAGTAGTAAAACTGACTTCGCGATCGTAATCCTTGCCCTTCTGCAGGCCGGAGCGATCCAGCACGTTCTCAAGCACGAGCTCACCCCAGTTGCCCTGAAGCTTTTTCTGGCCGCGCAGTGCAGTGGAAAGCTCGTGAGCTTCAGTGGTGATCTGCTGGTTCAGCGCCTTGAGAGACTCCAGCTCCTTGCGCAGCTCACCTTGCTGGGTGGTTTCGCGGTGGTGGATCTCTTGCACTTCACGTTTGAAGGTGTCGATCGACTGCTGGAACGGCGTCATCACGGCACTCAGACTGAGCTTGCTGCTTTCCTGCAGGGCCTGGGTTTTCGCTTCTAGAATCTCGTTGGAGAGCAGCTTGAACTGCTCGCTCAGGCTGGCTTTCTGTTGCTCGAAGTTGGCCAGCTCCCGGGCATGGCTGGCTTCGCGCTCATCCAGCTCGGTTTTGAGCTTGGTGTACTCGCTGCTCTGTGCGGTAAAGCGGGCATGGAGCGCTTCGTAGCGTTCAGCGGCAGCCACTTGCTGGGCTTTAATGTCTTGCAGCTGCTCGCGGACTTCACGCTCGGATGTCGCCAAGGATTGGCTGCGTTTGCTTTCGTTTGCTAGCGAATCCTTCAGCTGATCCCGATCAGTCTGCAGTTGTGCATTAACAGTCTCGGCAGCATTTAGTCGATCACGCAATTCGGCCACAAGCTCTTCACGTTTTTGCAGCGACGTATTGAGCTCCGCATGTTGATTGCTGAGCGGCTGATAACGCCCAAGCAGCTCATTGTATTGCTGGGCTCGGCTGGCCAATTGCTGACGAATCTCAGCGAGTTGTTCGCGTGCCTCGCGCTCGCCTGTTGCCGCCACCTTGGCGCTGGCATCCAGGCTTGCCAGCTCGTTTTTGAGGTTGTCGCGCTCGCCTTGCAGCGAGGTGATAGCGGCTTGCGCGGTGCTCAGGCGATCGCGCAGGTCGGTGACTTGCTCGTGCAGCGATCGGCTATCGGCTTGCGCGGTTTCGAGGCGCTTGGCGGTTTCGTGATGCTGCCGATTGACGTCCTCAAGTTTTAGATTTTGGGCTGCCTTTTCATCCTTGCTCTCCTGCAGCTCGTGGTTCAGTCGCGTCACATTATCGAAAGCCGCCTGCAGTTTGGCCTTCAGTGTGCTTTCTGCGACTTGAAGCTCCTGACTGCGTGCTTCTGCAGCCTTGAGTTGCTCACTCAGCGCCGTGCTGGCGGCTATTGCTGAGGCCTGCCCCTGTTGCGCCTGCTCAAGCTGTGCGGTCAGCGTGCCGATCTGTCGGCCCTGCCGAAGGGTGGCGATGAAGTAGCCGATCACAAGACTGGCTAAGGCGAGTACCGCGCTGATCGCGATGATTTCAGTCGTCCATTGGCTGGCTTGCATGATCACTCCTAGTGACTGGCTGGCGGGTTATCCCCGCGCAAAAAGGGCTTGAGCACGGCGACCAGCTCGGTGACATCCTCGGGCGTAAATACACCGTCGATACCGTCGTGAGCGATGCTGGAAAAAGGCGCGTCGTAGAGCTTTTCGATCACGATGCTGCCGTGCTGGGCAATGTAGGTTTTAAGCAGGTTCATAAAGCGCACCTGCTGGGCTGTAAGGGCTGGATGGCTATGAAGGAAGCTTTTGAAATGCTGCTCGATTGCCTGCGCATCCAGGCCGACAATCTCGCGCACGGTGAGGTGGAGCTGATCTGCCGTGCGACCGTAGAACTCGTTGAGCACCTCCAGGCTCACCCCCGGATGGCTGGTGAGAATGGTTGAGGTGAGCGTTTTCAGCTCTGCCTCCGCGATGGGCTCGCCTTTATGGATCTTCTGCAGAGTCGGGTTGGCAGCCAGCATGCCGTCGAGGATGTCCTTGAGGCGACGGCGGTAGATCATTGCCTCGTTGGCACCGGCAATTTTCACTTCGCGTACGCCGACCTGTACGCCACCATCGCCGGTCGTGGTGCTGGGCATGGCGTATCCGCCACCGCCTGTTGTCTGGCGGTACTTCATGATGCCGCGCAGCTCCTTACGGGCGTTCTCCAGCTTTTCTATTGTCGGCTGAAGCCAGAAATCTGCGCTGCGAACCTCGGCGATGATCGAATCCTTCTGACGTACCGCCTGGATGTTGACCGCCAGCTTGTCCAGCTCAGCGAGCAAGGCATTCTTGCCGTCCTCAAAGCAGCTGGCTTGGTCAACCATACAGCGCTGGATACCCGCCATAAGCTTGTCAAAAGCGGTGGCATGCTTATCGCTCAGGACCCGGGCAGACATCAGTGGCGCGATGGTGCCAGTCAAAAGGTGTTGGGTTTTCGCGTTGAAGCTCATCAGCAGATCGGTCTGCTGCAGCTGGTGAACCAGGCGCAGCTCGCGCTTCACTGCAACGCTGTCGTCTGGCAGATCGTTGATATCTGCACGCAGCAATGCGATAGCCGCATCGAAGGCCGCAGCATGATTCTTTTTCAGTGCGGCCTGGGCCAACTCCAAACGTGCCTCGAAGGTGGTTTGGAGTAGAGACTTGCCACCCGTGTCTTCTGGCTCCTGATATTCCTCCTCGAAAAAATCGAAGTTTCCGTAGTGGTCGAATATGAGGAACTCGGTCTTGTCCTTGCCCGGGCCGAACAGGTTCGGGCGCAGACGAGTGCCACGGCCGATCATCTGCCAGAACTTGACCCAGGATTTGACCGGCTTGGCGAAGACCAGATTGACCACTTCAGGCACGTCGATACCGGTGTCGAGCATGTCCACCGAGATGGCGATACGGAAGTCGTTATCAGGCTTCTTGAACTCCTTGATCAGCGTATCCACATGCGGAATTTCGTTGTGGATGACCTTGCAGACCTTGGTGCCGTACTGCGGGTAGAGCTTGCAGAACAGCTTTTCCAGATGCTCGGCATGGTCCTGCCGCTGGGCAAAGACGATTGTCTTGCCCACCAGTGAACCGGTCTCATCCTTGATGCCGTTGTTGATCAGGTTTTCCAGAATGATGCGGTCGGTGTCTTCGCTGAAGATCTTGCGCCCGATGTCCTTGCCAGCAATGGTGGTGCGCTTGGCCTCTTCCTCGCCCAGATCCTCTTCAAGCTGTCGCTTTTGGTCTTCGCTCAGGTCGTTGTAGTGGATGCCGTCGCGCAGGAAGTCGGTGGTCAGGTCTTTTACCCTCGGCGGAACCAAGTAAGGCGGATCGTTGTTGATCGCCTTATCCAGGCCGTACTCGAAGGTTGGGTCCGTGGTGTCACAGTCGAACAAATCGAAGGTGTTTCGGCTAACGAACTTGACCGGCGTGGCTGTCAGGCCCACCTGCAGCGCATCGAAGTAATCGAACAGGTCGCGGTACTTGTTATAGATGCTGCGGTGGCTTTCGTCGGCGATGATCAAATCGAAGAAGCCAACATCGAGCTGGGCGAAGCGGTTCATCATGCCCGGGTAGGTGGCGATGTAGATACGCGCGGTCTGGTCCACCTTGCCAGTTTCGCCAATCACGCAGCGGGGCTCGCTCGGTAGATTCTGCTTGAACGCATCATCGGCTTGGACGCGCAATTCCTTTCGGTCGCAAAGGAACAGCACGCGCTTCGCCCAGCCGGTACGCAGCAGCAGTTCGGCCAGACCGATTGCAACACGAGTCTTGCCGGTGCCGGTGGCCTGGATGATCAATGCCTTGCGGCGTTGATCCTGGAAATGCTTGGCTACGGTCTTGATGGCTTCGATCTGATAATCCCGGTCTGCGATGCTCAGATCAGGATTGAATCTCTCGGGTTCAGGTTCGCGGTACTGCCGCTGGTAGGTGAGATATTCCAGGCTGTCCTTGCTATAGAGACCGTATACCGGACGATAAGTGTTGTACTGTTTGTCATCCCAAATGAAGGTTTCATAGCCGTTGCTGTAGAAAATGACCGGGCGCTGCTTGCCCATCCGTTCGAAACCATCGGCGTACATGCGGGCCTGTTCCCGGCCAGCCTGCAGGCTCACATTTCCCGATTTTTTGGCTTCGATAACGGCTAGCGGCTGGCCGTTGTCGCCCCACAGCACATAGTCAGCACGGCCTTTGCCTGAGACGTTATCGGGGAAGTCCACATCCACTTCCAGGCCAACCTGCGCTGGATTGCTGACATCCCACCCGGCCTGCAGCAGCATTGCGTCGATCAGTAGCGCGCGGGTCTTGGCCTCGTTCCATTGCAGGCTGTCTGCAACCTGTTGGCTCTGCTGTTGGCGCTTCTGCTGATCGGGCTTGGCCGGAGGTTCAAGCTTGTCCAGGTTGCGGGTGCGCTCCTGCTCCAGCTTGTCCATGACGCGCTGCAGCTCTTCCTGCTGCTGGTTGAGCTCCTTCTCATAGCTGGAAACGGTTTTCTGCAGGTTGAGCAGCGCGGCAGTCGGATCCTGCACTTCGGAAAACTCGGGAATTGTCGCTTGCGCTGTGCCGTAGTACTTGATGGCCATGTACATGGCCAGCTGGTAGGCAGTCTTGAGCGCCGCCTGTGCGTTGCGCAGCTCGCCTTCGGCACCGTGGGCGGTATCGTTTCCCTGGATGCGCAGAAAGTTGATCTGGTGAACCAAGGGCTTGCTGACGCAATCGACAAACACCGGGTTTTTTACCAACTCATAGAAGCTCGACTGCGGCAGGCGCGGCAGCAGCTCTTCCTTGTAGATGGCTTTGGTCAGCTCTTCGGCAAAGCTACGCAGGCGAGTAAGTGCACTGCCCGGATCGATGTGCAGTACCGCCTCGGCGAGGCCGGCCAAGTTCGCCAGCAGTTCGTTGCCGGGACGGAGAAATTCGAAGTTGACTGATTTCATAAAGGCGATTCTGTCCATGACGGTCCTAGAGCGAGGACCGTGCCAAGTTTTATTCGATGCCGTACTTGTCCATCCAATTGCTCAGCGTCTGCTGGCTTCTTAGGCCTAGCAGGCTGGCCGCACGGGTCTTGTTATTGCCGGTGAGCGTCAGCGCCTTGCGCAGATAATGCCCTGCCACATCGGCGATTACCTGTTGCAGATCAATGCCTTGCGTAACATCCATAGCCAATACATCAGCCTGCGCTTGCGGCAGCTTGAACAGTGCTTGCTCGATATCATGAGCAGCAATCAAATCCCCCTGACACCAGAGCGCTGCGCGCAACAAGGTGGATTGCAGTTCGCGGACGTTGCCACGCCAGGGGTTTTGAAGAATAAGATTTTTTGCTTCTGCGGAAATTTTCTTATCGCCCAGACTGGCGTCCTGACTGGCAATGCCTGCCAGCAGCCTTTCCGACAGTAACAGCAGGTCACCTTCGCGCTCTCTGAGCGGCGGGAGGTGCAGCACCCCCACAGCGACGCGATAGAACAGGTCTTCACGGAAGCGCCCGTGAGCAACTTCCTGCATCAGGTTGCGGTGAGTGGCGGAGATCAGCCGCACATCGGCCTTGAGTTCCTGGCTGGAGCCAACCGGGGTAAACGTGCCTTCCTGCAATACGCGCAGGAGGCGCACTTGCACATCCGGCGTTAGCTCACCAAATTCATCCAAAAACAGCGTGCCGCCATGGGCCTGTTGGACGACGCCGGGGCGATCCGCAATAGCGCCGGTGAATGCGCCCTTCTTGTGACCAAACAAGGTGGAATCGATCAGCTCCGGCGCGATAGCACCGCAGTTCACCGCAACAAAGGGCGCTGCAGAACGTGGGCTGGCGTTGTGAATGGCACGGGCAAACAGCTCTTTGCCGGTGCCGGTTTCACCGTAAATCTGTACTGGGACCTGCTTCGTCGCGAGTATCTGCGCCTGCGCCTTGAGTGCCAGCATGCGCTCGCTCTGCGTCACGATGCTGTCGAAGGCTGCATTCACCGGGACATTCAGCCCCGCAAGCTGAACCAACTTGTCGGTGCTGATGGTATTGGCAGCCGGCACATACTCGGCAGCGATCTCGAAAGGCACTTCGACCTGCTGAACGCCTTGCTCTAATGAGGACTGGTAAAAGGTTGCCGGGTAGCGGGTCTTGCCGAGAAGAATCCACACTGCTTGCATGGCCGGTGTGCCGGGACTGAGCAGAATGGAAAGCTGATTGCCGGAAGTGCACAGACGTTTTAAATGCTGGCTGGCGGCTTGGTAGATCTCCCCGAAATGAACGGGGGAGGACAGGCAAACGTAATGCGCGGTGATTGATACATTGACCTGCTGGCGCAGCCAGGCCAAATAGGGTTCAACGATCTCGGCGGGGTATGAACAAAGCAGCTCGACGCTATCAAAGGCCACCTTGTCCAGGGTCGACAAGATCGGGCCTGCCTCATCACCTGCAACTGCTTTGAGATCATTCCCGCCAACCCAGCTGGCCAATACGCGCTGCTTCTTTACCACTGTCCCTGTACTCCCGGCCTCCCTCTTGCCCATTTGCAGGCAGGAGAAAAATGTGCTCTGGTTCGCGTCCGAATAGTAAAGCAATTCTTCAACCCGGGTCTTTAACTGCCTGACTGGATGTTCAAGTTGCGCTGTAGCAACAGCGAAACTTTTGCTCCAAGCAAAGATTGGGATGTGCTGCTGCCGGGGTAGAGGGGCTCTATCCCGTTAGCCGGGACACTTTCGAGTAAGCTCACACAGGAGCTGAAGGAGTGTTTATGTCCAAGCGCAAGAAATACAGCTCCGAATTCAAGCGGGAAGCCATCGAACTGGTTCGTCGTTCGTCTGGCCGGCGAGCGTCAGGGCACCAGCACGGCGGCGCCCTGAAAGCGGCCGTGACGCAGATCGTCCAGCGCCTGGTTGGCCTGCTCCAGCGGATAGGCATGGGTCTCGGTGCGAATGCCGACCTGCGCGGCGATGGGAAAGAAGTCCAGGCCATCCTGACGGGTGAGGTTGGCGACCGAGAGCAGCTCGCGCTCGTGCCAGAGGATGTCGTAAGGGAAGCTCGGGATGTCGCTCATGTGGATCCCGGCGCAGACCACCCGGCCACCCTTACGTACCGCGCGCAGCGCGATCGGTACCAGCTCGCCGGCCGGCGCGTAGATGATCGCGGCGTCCAGCGGCACGGGTGGCGGCATGCCCGAGTCGCCGGCCCAGGCGGCACCGAGCGAGCGGGCGAAGGCCTGGGCGGCGAGGTCGCCCGGCCGGCTGAAGGCGTAGACTTCGCGCCCCTGCCAGCGCGCGACCTGCAGCACGATGTGCGCCGCCGCACCGAAACCGTAGAGCCCCAGCCGCCTGCCGTCGCCGGCCTTGACCAGCGAGCGCCAGCCGATCAACCCGGCGCAGAGCAGCGGCGCGGTGGCGACATCGTCGCCGTCCTCGCCCAGCGCAAAGGTAAAGCGGGCATCGGCCACCACGTATTCGGCGTAGCCACCGGGGCGGGTGTAACCGGTGAACTGTGGCGCCTCGCAGAGATTTTCTTCGGCATGCTGGCAGTGGCTGCAATGTCCGCAGGTATGCCCGAGCCAGGGCACGCCCACCCGCTGGCCGAGCGTCAGATCGGTCACCCCCGGCCCCAGCGCATCGATTCGCCCGACCACCTCGTGTCCGGGAATGATCGGCAGCGGCGCAGCCGGGAGTTCGCCGTCGACCACATGCAGGTCGGTGCGGCAGACGCCGCAGGCGCTGACCTTCACCCGCACCTCGCCCGCGCCGGGCTGTGGCAGGGGCACCTCGCGCAGCGCCAGGGGTTGGCCGATCCGCTCCAGTTGCATCGCTCGCATGCTCGCACTCCTTGGCCAGGTCTCGCTCAGCTTAGGCGCAACGCCAGCGCGTTGCGCGCCGTGGTCAGCCCTCGCCGGCGCCGGCCGGCAGGTAATCGCCGCGGCTCAGGCCGTGGCGCTGCATCTTTTCGTTGAGCGTGCGCCGCGGCAGCTGCAGCAGGCTCATCACCTCGCCGATATTGCCGCGGCACTGTTGCAGCGCGTTGTGCAGGCACTGCGCCTCGAAGGCCTCCAGCTGTTCGGCCAGTGATTGCCCGGTCGCCACCGCCGCCGCGGCCGCCGGCACCGGCGCGCCGAGGCCCAGGGCGTGGCGTTCGGCGGCGTTGATCAGCTCGCGGACGTTGCCCGGCCAGTCGTGCGCCAACAGCCGTGCCAGCTCGGCAGGCGCCAGGCTCGGCGGTTCGCGCCCGTTGCGCTCGGCGGCCTGGCGGGCGAAATGTTCGAACAGCAGCGGGATGTCCTCGCGCCGCTCGCGCAGCGGCGGTATGCGCAGCTCGGCCACGTTCAGGCGGTACAGGAGATCCTCACGAAAGCGCCCGGCGCGCACCTCCTCGAGCAGGTCCGGCTTGGCCGCACTGATCACCCGCAGGTCGACTTCGATGCTGCGGT
This sequence comes from Stutzerimonas balearica DSM 6083, assembly GCF_000818015.1. NCBI lineage: Bacteria > Pseudomonadati > Pseudomonadota > Gammaproteobacteria > Pseudomonadales > Pseudomonadaceae > Stutzerimonas > Stutzerimonas balearica. The sequence goes on along the minus strand of NZ_CP007511.1, from coordinate 167,934 downwards.
TCGAGCCCAGGCGCTCGAGCGTGTGCTCCTGCAGCACGCGCAGCAGCTTGACCTGCTGCGCCAGCGGCATGCTCTCGATCTCGTCGAGAAACAGGGTGCCGCCATGGGCATGCTCGATGCGGCCGATACGCCGGCCCTGGGCGCCGGTGAAGGCGCCACTCTCGTGGCCGAACAGCTCGCTCTCGAAGATGGTTTCCGGGATGGCCGCGCAGTTGAGCGCGACGTAGGCGCGCTCGGCGCGGCGACTGAAGTCGTGCAGGCAACGGGCGACCTGCTCCTTGCCGCTGCCGGTTTCGCCGCGAATCAGCACATTGACGTCGGTGCCGGCCAGGTCCAGCACCTGCCGGCGCAGCGCCTCCATTGCCCGCGACACGCCGAGCAGCTGCGACTCGATGCGCCCCTTGCGCGCGTATTGCTCGCGCAGCTGGCGGTTCTCGCAGACCAGCCGGCGCTTGTCCATCGCGCGACGCACCGAGTCGAGCAGGCGCTCGGGGGTGAATGGTTTCTCGATGAAGTCGTAGGCGCCCTGGCGCAGCGCCTGCACCGCCATCGGCACGTCGCCGTGCCCGGTGACCATGATCACCGGCAGCTCCGCGTCGAGCGCCACGACCTGCTCGAGCAGGCCGAGGCCATCGAGATCGGGCATGCGCACATCGCTGACCAGCACGCCGGCAAAGCCCCGGTCGAGCAGCGCCAGGGCCTCGCGCGCGCGGGCGAAGGTGCGCACCTGGAAGCCGGACAGCTCCAGCCACTGCTGCACCGCCTGGCGTATCGCCGCTTCGTCGTCGATGAAAAACACCTGCCCGCTCATCTCTCGCTCTCCTGCCGCTGCTGCGCCGCGGTCGGCTCGACCGCCGGCAGCCTGACCTCGAATACCGCGCCCTGCTCGCCATTGTGCGCCTCGAGGCTGCCGCCCAGGTCGCGGACGATGCCGTAGGACACCGCGAGCCCGAGGCCGAGGCCCTGGCCGACCGGCTTGGTGGTGTAGAACGGTTCGAAGATCTTGTCCAGGTCCGCTTCGGCGATGCCGCCACCGCTGTCGCTGACCGCCAGCCGCCAGCTGTCGCCGTCGCGCCGGCAATCGATGCCGAGCACGCGCCGCTCGCTCTCGCGCATGGCGTCCAGCGCATTGTTCAGGAGGTTGATCAGCACCTGCTCCAGGCGGATCGCATCCCCGCTGATGCAGGCCTCGGCCGGCACCTGGCAATGCACCTGCACCGCCTCGCTGCGCAGGCGCGGGCCGAGCAGTTGCAGCGCCTGTTCGAGCACCTCGTGCAGCACCAGGCGCTGCGCCAGCCCGGCCGGGCTCTTGCGCGCGAAGGTCTTGAGATGGCCGGTCAGCGCCGCCATGCGCTCGAGCAGGCCCTCGACCTGGCCGAGACCGTCGCGCACCTCCTGTTCGCGGCCATTGTCGAGCAGCAGGCGCAGGCTGCCGAGCTGCATGCGCAAGGCGGTCAGCGGCTGATTGATCTCGTGTGCCAGCGCCGCGGACATCTGCCCCAGCGCGGCCATGCGCGCGGCATGCACCAGTTCGTCCTGGGCGGTGCGCAGCTCGCCGGTGCGCTCCTCGACCAGCCGCTCCAGCTCGTTGCGGCTGCGCTGCTCGACACGCCGCGTCTTGCGCCGCTGCGCCAGGTAGAGCAGCAGAAAGGCCAGGGTCATCCAAACCCCGGCGGCGGCCAGGCGATAGCTGCGCACGGTTTCGCTCACCGCCTGCGGTTCGAGCAGCAGGTGCAGGGTCCAGTCCTCCTTGGGCAGGTCGAGGCTCTGCCAGAGGTAGTCGCGGCTGCCGTCGGGGCCTTCCACACGCCGCCGCTCGGCGCCTTCGCCGAGGCGCTCGATGCGCGAGCTCGGCAGCGGCTGCAGGGTCTGCTCGGCATAGCGCCGCGCCGCGACCAGGCGTTCGCGCACCGCTTCGTCGAGCGGACGCAAATGCCGAAAGCGCCAGGCCGGCCGGTTGGTCAGGATGACGATGTCCAGCGAATCGGCAATCAGCAGGATGCCCGACTGCCCGGCCCATTCGCGCTGCATGTCCTCGAGTTCGAGCTTGACCACCAGTACGCCGAGTATCTCGCCGTTCTCGCCATGCACCGCGTGGGAAAGAAAGTAGCCGGGAATGCCGGTGGTCACGCCGACGGCGAAGTAGCGCCCGCTGTCGTGGGCCACGGCATCGCTGAAATAGGGGCGAAAGGCATAGTTGTTGCCGACAAAGCTCGACCAGTCACGCCAGTTGCTCGCCGCGATGGTTTCGCCGTAACGGTTCAGCAGGTAGAGCACCGAGGAGCCGGCCGCCTGGTTCTGCTGCTCCAGGCGCAGGTTCAGCACCTTGCGCAGCTGGCGGTCGTCGGGAGCCTCGAGCAGGCGCCGGATATCGCTGTCGAGCGCCAGCAACGCCGGCACCGAGCGAAAGCGTTCGACCTGGGTGTGGATCGCCTGGGCATAGAGATCGAGCTGGCCACGCGCCTCCTGGCTGCGCTCGGCCCAGACGCGCTGCTCGGCGATGCGCCCGGCCCAGAACAGGCTGAGCGCCAGGCCAAGCAGGATCGATGCGACGATCAGGATGAAGCGCAGGCGGCTGGACATGGGCAAAAAGCGCAGGCTCGAGGTAAAGGATCAAGACGCGAGGATGGTAAGCGAAAGCCGCGGCCCGCGCAGGCCGGTGCTGCCTGGGCGAAGCGGAAAAGTCTTGACCCATGGCAGTAATGTCATTGTGATATCACTTGCATCATGGATGCGACTGTCGGACAAGCAGGGACCGCTGACCAGCACGATCAAGCGAGGTCCCGCTTTGCTCAAGAAAATCGCCATCAGCCAGCTGCGTGCCGGCATGTACATCCATGCGCTGGACGGCAACTGGTTCAACCACCCGTTCTGGCGAACCAGGTTTCTGCTGACCGATCCCGCCGACCTGCAGACACTGCGCGCCAGTGGCATCAAGGCGCTGTGGATCGACGTGCAGAAAGGCCTGGACGTGCAGGCCCCGACCACGGCAGCAGAACAGCCTGCGCGCCCGGCCGATGCGCCGACGCCGCCCCCGCAGGCAGCTGCCGCACCCGCAAGCCCCGCCCCGTCGAGCGACCTGAGCGAGGAGCTGCAGCGTGCCAGCCGGCTGCTCAAGCGCTCCAAGCAGCAGATGACCGGCCTGTTCAACGAGGCGCGGCTGGGCAAGGCGGTCGACCCTGCCCAGTGTCTGCCGCTGGTCGAGGAGATCTCCGCGTCGCTGGCGCGCAACGGCTCGGCCTTGCTCGGGCTGGCGCGGCTCAAGACCAAGGACGAGTACACCTACATGCATTCGGTGGCGGTCTGCGCGCTGATGGTGGCGCTCGCCCGCCAGCTCGGCATGGCCGCGGATCAGGTTCGCGAGGCGGGCATGGCCGGGCTGTTGCATGACATCGGCAAGATGGCCATGCCGCTGGAAGTACTGAACAAGCCCGGCAAGCTGGATGACGACGAATTCGCCATCATGCGCAGCCATCCCGAGCGCGGGCATGCCATTTTGCTGAACGCGCAGTCATCGGTGTCCGAGGCGGTACTCGATGTCTGCCTGCATCACCACGAGAAGGTCGACGGCACCGGCTACCCGCACCGACTGGCGGGCGAGCAGATCAGCCTGCTGGCGCGCATGGGCGCGATCTGCGATGTCTACGACGCCATCACCTCGAACCGCCCCTACAAGACGGCCTGGGACGCCTCGGGCTCGCTGGCCAAGATGGCGCAATGGCAGGGCCACTTCGACACGCAACTGCTGCACGCCTTCGTGCGCGCCGTCGGCATCTATCCGCTCGGGACTCTGGTGCGCCTGCAATCCGGGCGGCTGGGCGTGGTCATCGAGCAGAATCCGCAGCAACTGACTGCCCCGCGGCTGAAGCTGTTCTACAGCAGCCGCACCCGAGCGGCGATTCCCCAGCAGGAGCTGGACCTGTCCGATGCGCGTTGCGACGACCGCATCGTCGCCCGCGAAGACCCGGCGGCCTGGGGCTTCGGCAACCTCGACGAGCTCTGGACCTAGCGGCAAGGGTCGTCAAAGCAGGGGCCGGCGGCTAGACTGTCGCCCCCCGAACGCGATCCGCCCCGGCGAATCGCTCGGCAACGAGCCCGTATTGCCCATGACCTGGCTGCCTGGTCCGCCATAGCGCTCCGCCCCTCGCGTCATCTTGCGGCTGCCCGTCAGGGGCCGGTCGTTCGCCGCTGTCCGCGCACCGCCGTTGGACAGTTCAAGCCTCAGCCTGAAAACTCGCCTTGTATCGCTGCCGGCCACCTCGGGTCTGCACGTGCCATTGCCTGGATATAACGATGCTGCACACGATCAAACACAACTGGCTTTCCAACCTGCGCGGCGACCTGCTGTCCGGCCTGGTCGTCGCCCTGGCGCTGATTCCCGAAGCGATCGCCTTTTCCATCATCGCCGGGGTCGACCCGCGGGTCGGCCTCTATGCCTCCTTCTGCATCGCCGTGGTGATCGCCTTCGTGGGTGGCCGGCCAGGCATGATTTCCGCCGCGACCGGCGCCATGGCGCTGCTGATGGTCACCCTGGTGCGCGAGCACGGCCTGCAATATCTGCTGGCGGCCACGCTGCTGTGCGGCCTGTTGCAGATCGTCGCGGGCTACCTGCGGCTCGGCTCGCTGATGCGCTTCGTTTCGCGCTCGGTGGTCACCGGCTTCGTCAATGCGCTGGCGATCCTGATCTTCATGGCGCAGCTGCCGGAACTCACCGGCGTGACCTGGCACGTCTATGCGATGACCGCGGCGGGCCTGGGCATCATCTACCTGTTCCCCCACGTGCCGAAGCTGGGCAAGGTGATCCCTTCGCCGCTGGTGTGCATCCTCTCGATGACCGCGGTCGCGGTGTATTTCGGCCTGGACATCCGCACCGTCGGCGACATGGGCGAACTGCCCGACACCCTGCCGGTATTCCTCTGGCCCGAGGTCCCGCTGACCCTGGAGACGCTGGCGATCATCCTGCCCTACTCGGCCGCGCTGGCGGTGGTCGGCCTGCTCGAGTCGCTGATGACCGCGACCATCGTCGACGAGCTGACCGACACCGGCAGCGACAAGAACCGCGAGTGCAAGGGCCAGGGCGTGGCCAACATCGTCGCCGGGCTGTTCGGCGGCATGGCCGGCTGCGCGATGATCGGCCAGTCGGTGATCAACGTGAAATCCGGCGGCCGCACCCGCCTGTCGACGCTGGTCGCCGGCGTCGTCCTGCTGCTGATGGTGGTGTTTCTCAGCGACTGGGTCGGGCAGATCCCCATGGCCGCGCTGGTGGCGGTGATGATCATGGTCTCGATCGGCACCTTCAGCTGGGACTCGCTGCGTAACCTCAGGCGCTACCCGCTGTCGACCAACATCGTCATGCTCGCCACGGTGATCGTGGTGGTGTTCACCCACAACCTCGCCTTTGGCGTGCTGGCCGGCGTGCTGCTCGCCGCGCTGTTCTTTGCCAACAAGGTCGGCCATTACCTGCACATCGGTTCGGAACTCGACGGCGGCGGCCAGCATCGCACTTACAAGGTGACCGGCCAGGTATTCTTCAGCTCATCGGACAAGTTCACCTCGGCGTTCGATTTCCGCGAGGCGATCGAGCAGGTCACCATCGACCTGTCGCGGGCGCATTTCTGGGACATCACCGCGGTCGCCGCGCTGGACAAGGTAGTGCTCAAGTTCCGCCGCGAGGGCACCGAGGTCCGGGTGCTCGGGCTGAACGAGGCCAGCGCCACCATCGTCGACCGTTTCGGCGTGCACGATAAGACCGACGCCGCCACGGCCGACCAGTTGATGAGTCACTGAGCAGGAGAGCGAGAATGACCCACGTGATGGCTTGCATCGACGGCTCGGCCGTCTCCGCCGCGGTCTGCGATTGCGCGGCCTGGGCCAGCCGGCGCCTCGGCGCGCCGCTGACCCTGCTGCACGTGCTCGACCAGCGCGAATACCCGACCGCCGCCGCCGACCTCAGCGGCATCATCGGCCTCGGCAGCCGCGAGTTCCTGCTGCATGAGCTGGCCACGCTCGACGAACAGCGCAACCGCCTGGCGCTCGAGCAGGGCCGGCTGATGCTCGAAGCGGCGAAGGAGCGCGTCAGCGCCGCCGGCGTCGAGGCCGCCGAGCTGCGCCAGCGTCACGGCGACCTGCCGCAAAGCCTGCGCGAGCTGGAGCCGGAAACCCGCCTGCTGGTCATCGGCCGCCAGGGCGAAAGCGCGCCGGAGCAGCAGGTCGGCAGCCAGCTCGAAAGCGTCATCCGCATCCTGCATCGGCCGATCCTGGTGGTGCCGCCGCAGTTCGAGGCGCCGCGCTCGGTGCTGTTCGCCTTCGACGCCAGCGACACCGCGCGCAAGGGTGTCGAGATGCTCGTCGACAGCCCGCTGTTCAAGGGCCTGCCACTGCATCTGGTGATGGTCGGCGCCGATAGCGGCGATGCCTGTGCCGCGCTGGAGGCCGCTCGCGCCAGCCTGGAGGCGGCCGGGTTCGCCGTGCAGGCGGCGATTCGCCCCGGCGAGGTCGAGCCCGAACTGCATGCCTACCAGGCCGAACACGGCCTCGACCTGCTGGTGATGGGCGCCTACGGTCACTCGCGCATCCGCCAGTTCTTCGTCGGCAGCACCACCAGCAGCCTGCTGCGCACCAGCACCACGGCGCTGCTCCTGCTGCGCTGAGGGCAGCCCCGCGGCCCCGGTTCAGCGATAGAGGTCGGCGCGGCTCCAGGGCAGCTCATGCGAGCCGTCGGCCAGCGGCTTGCTCGCCAGGATCTGGTGCAGGTTGATCCAGTTGCGGCGGAAGCCGTAGGCGCACCCGGCCAGGTAGACGCGCCAGATCCGCAGCGCCCGCTCGGGCACCAGCCGGGCGGCCTCGTCCAGGCGGTCCTCCAGGCGCTGGCTCCAGAACTCCAGCGTGCGCGCGTAGTGCAGGCGCAGGCTCTCCACGTCGACCACCTCCAGCCCGGCATCGCTGATCCAGCCGGTGATGCCGGCCACATGCGGCAGCTCGCCGTGCGGGAACACGTAGCGGTCGATGAATTCGCCGGCGCCATGGCCGACCGGCCGGCCATCGGTATGCCGCGCGGTGATGCCGTGGTTCATCACCAGGCCACCCGGGCGCACCACGTCGTAGAGCTTCTGGCAATACAGCGGCAGGTTGGCGTGGCCGACATGCTCGAACATGCCGACGCTGACCACCTTGTCGAAGCGCCCGTCCCCCGGCAGGTCGCGGTAATCCATCAACTCCAGCGTCACCCGATCCTGCAGCCCTTCGGCCACGACCCGCTCGCGCGCCAGCTGCAGCTGCTCACGGCTCAGGGTGATGCCAAACACCTCGACACCGAATTCTCTCGCGGCAAAACGCGCCAACCCGCCCCAGCCGCAGCCGACGTCCAGCAGCCGCTCGCCGGGCTTGAGCCGCAGCTTGCGGCACAGATGGCGCAGCTTGGCCTGTTGCGCGGTGTCGAGGTCCTCGGTGCCGGTCTCGAAGTAGGCGCAGGAGTAGACCATGTCGCGGTCGAGCCACAACTGATAGAAGGCATTGGACAGGTCGTAGTGATAGGAGATGGCCTGCGCGTCGGTGTCCTTGTCATGCGCCTGGCGCAGCGGCAGCGGGAAGTTATCGTCGCCGAGGGCGCGGGTGATCTCGTCACCGATGCGGATCACCTCGCCCATCGGCCCGAGCAGGTCGATCCGCCCTTCCACAAAGGCCGTGCCGAGCAAATCCAGGCTTGGGCGTGCCAGCTGCTGCACCAGGGCAGGGTCGCGGATCTCGAGCGTCACCAATGGCTGCGCGGTGATGTCCATCTCGGTGCCGTCCCACAGGCGCAGGCGCAGCGGCAGGCCGAGTTCGCGCAGGGCGGGGAGCATTGAAGCCAGCATGCGTCGTTCTCCATTCGGTCCATGAAAGAAAATCCTAGACCAACTTTGAAAAATTGTAGGCTATGGAGCCGATAGCCCCGCCCTATCGAGCCCAACGACGAAATCTGCGGAGAACATGCCATGGCCCAAGCGACGCAACGCGTGCTGATCCTGGTCGCCAGCGGGCCGAGCACCCCGGCGCGCTGCGCGGCGCCCTTCCACATCGCCACCCTGCTCGCCTGCATGGACGCCGAGGTCACGCTGTTTCTCACCGGCGAAGCCACTCAACTGGCTCGCCGCGAGGTGGCCGACAGGCTGCGCGCAATCGAAGGCGGCGAGCCGCTGCGGCACTTCATCGGCCAGGCGAAAAGCGCCGGGGCGCGCCTGCTGATGTGTCGCCAGCCAGGCGTGGTGATCGTCGCGGAGGCGCTGATCGACGAACTCGACGACATCTCCAGCGGCGGCGAGCTGGCGCAGATGATCCTCGAATACGACCGGGTGCTGACCCTATGAATCTCCACGGCCTGCCCTTCCCCGACAGCCTGCTCTACGCCCCCGAACACGCGCTTTGGCTGCGCGAGGAAGCCGACGGCAGCGTGACCCTCGGCCTCACCGCCTACGGCTGCGCGCTGTACGGTGAAATCTTCGCCTTCACCCCCAAGCGCATCGGCGCACGCATCGAGGCGGGCCGCAGTTTCGGCGTGGTGGAATTCGCCAAGGCCGCCTCCTCCGCCCGCAGCCCCCTGGCCGGCGAGCTGTTGGCCGTGAACGAGGCCCTGGAAAAGCGCCCCAACCTGATCAACCGCGACCCTTACGATAGCGGCTGGATGGTGCGCCTGCAGCCAGACGACTGGCCCGAAACCCGCGAACGCTTCCTCACCGGCGAACCCGCCCTGGCCGCCATCGCCGAACGCATGCGCCTGGACAACTTCGACCCGGCACGCGGCGAGGTACAGGCGCTGCAGTGGAAGTAGGGGAGTTGGCGGAAGGCAGTGAGAGTCGAACTCACCCGGGAACGGCTGCCGTCCCCAACCGGGTTTGAAGCCCGGCCGCACCACCGGGTGCGATTGCCTTCCTCTTTGATTTACAAGGGATTTTCCTGCGTCAGCTGAGGATCAGACGCGGGAGTGTCGATGCGCTGCGACACACGCGTGGAGCCGAAGGCTAGCACGGGTGGCGGCGCGGGCGACAGGGGCGGTGGGTCAGGTCGCGGGCGTGCCTGGGTCGGTGTGCAGCAGGGCCAGCAGCGCGGCGCTGAAGTGCGGTGCGCGGTCCTTGAGGGAGAACAGCCGCGGCGAGAACAGCCAGGTATGGGTGATGCCCATTAGCGAGGAATAGAGCAGCAGGCCGAGCGAGGTCGGGTCCTGCGTGGCGGGGATCAGCCGTGCGCGTTGGGCCTGTTCGATCAGGTCGCCTAACAGGCGGGTCATCTGCCGGGTCAGCTGGCGTTCGCGCTGCAGCGTGCCGGCGAGCTGGGCGGTCAGCTCGGTCTTGTTCAGCAGGATCTCGAACGACTGCCGGTGCCAGCGGTTTTCCAGCAGCAGGCGAAACCAGTGTTCGACGAAGTGGGCGAGCGCGAGCAGCGGTTCGCCGGCCAGCGCGCGAGTGCGTTCGACCAGTTGTTCCAGCGGTTGCTGGGAGTAGGTCAGCACGGCTTCGTAGAGTTCGTCCTTGTTCTTGAAGTGCCAGTAGATGGGGCCGCGGCTGAAGCCGGCGGCTTCGGCGATCATCGCCAGGGTGGTGTTGGAGTAGCCGTTGCGGCTGAACAGCTCGAGCGCGGCTTCGATGACCTTCAGGCGAGTCTGTTCGGCGTCTTCTTTGGTGCGGCGCATGGCGATGTCGGTCGGTTGCGAGGGAAGCGATGGTAGCGCAGCCGGCCGGCTCGGGGAGCCGACCGGGTGACGCCGGGTTGCAGCGGGTGCCGGCCCCGCGCAGCCGTTTACAGCGAGCCGTCGGCGGCCATCTGCATGTAGCGGGTGTCGAAGCGCAGCTTGATGTTGCCGGTGTCGCCCAGCACCTGATCGCCGGGCATGGCGATGCCGACGAAGTCCACCGAGTCGGCGCCTTCGCCGAGCAGGCCGTGATCGAAGGAGAAGCGGCGCACGCTATCCATCGCCTGGCGGGCCTCGTCGCTGGTGATGAAGGCCAGCGAGTCGGCCGGTTTCCAGAACATCTTCATGCCCTCGAGCTGCGCCTCATAGCCGGCCTGGTCGGTGCCCGAGGCACGGCCCAGCGCGGCACGGGCCTTGGCACCTTCTTCGCTGTCGCTCTCAAGAATCGCCATCACCTCGTACCAGGCGCCGACCAGGGCCTTGCCCAGCGCCGGGTTGTCGGCCAGGGTCTGGCTGTTGACGATGGTCAGGTCCTTGATGTGGCCGGGTATCCGGCTGGAGTCGAACACCAGATGAGCGTCGGGCATGGCCTGCACCTCGGCGAGCAGCGGGTTCCAGGTCACCACGTTGCGCACATCGGGCGTGCCGAAGGCGGCGACCAGGTCGGCGTCGGAGGTGTTGACCACCTGCACGTCGCGTTCGGAGAGGCCGACGCTTTCCAGCGCGTGCGCCAGCAGGTAGTGCGAGACCGACAGCTCGACCAGGTGCACCGGCTGGCCCTTGAGCGTCTTCAGGTCGCTGCTGCCCTTCATCACCATGCCGTCGTTGCCGTTGGAGTAGTCGCCGACGATCAGCGCGGTGGTGTCGAGCCCGCCGGCGGCGGGGATCGACAGGGCATCCATGCTGGTGGCGACCACGCCGTCGAACTGGCCGGCGGTGTACTGGTTGATCGATTCGACGTAGTCGTTGACCTGGGTGATGTTCACGGTGATGCCGTACTTGTCGGCCCACTTCTTCATGATTCCCGACTCGTCGGCGTACTGCCACGGCATCCAGCCGGCGTAGATGGTCCAGGCGAGGTCGAAGCTGTCCTTCTTCTCGGCCTGTGCCAGCGGCGAGAGGCTGGCCAGTGCCAGGGCGCCGGCGCACAGCCAGCCTTTGAGCATCGTGATCTGCATGGTGTCGCTCCTTAGAAGAACTTCAGATAACGCTGGATTTCCCAGTCGGAGACGTGCGTGTGGTAGGCGCTCCACTCGTCACGCTTGAACTGCACGAAGGTTTCGAACAGGGCGTCGCCGAACACCTGCCGCGACAGCGGGTCGGCCTCGAAGGCGTCGATGGCTTCGTCGAGGGTGCGCGGCAGGGTCTCGATGCCCAGCTCGCGGACCTCCTTTTCGCTGTAGTGGTACATGTTCTCGCGGTGCGGCAGGCCAGGGTCGAGCCGCTCGCGAATGCCTTCCAGGCCTGCGGCGAGGATCATCGCGGCGCCCAGATAGGGGTTGCAGGCGATGTCCGCCGCGCGGCATTCCACCCGCCCGCCCTGCGAGGGGATGCGCAGCATGTTGGTGCGGTTGTTGTTGCCGTAGCAGCAGAACACCGGAGCCCAGGTCGAGCCGGACATGGCGCCTTTGCGCACCAGGCGCTTGTAGCTGTTGACGGTCGGCGCGATCACCGCGCAGATCGCCTTGGCATGCTTGAGCACCCCGGCGATGAAGTGATAGGCCAGCGGCGTGACGCCGCAGCCGTGCGGGTCCTCGCCTGTGACCTCGAAGAGGTTCTGACCGCTGCCGAGGTCGGCCAGCGACATGTTGTAGTGCGCGCCCGAGCCGGTGCGGTTGGCCGAGGGCTTGGGCATGAAGCTGGCGAAGGCGCCGTGCTTGCGGGCGATCTCCCCGGCCATCAAGCGGAAGAACACGAAGCGATCGGCCATGGTCAGCGCGTCGGCATACTTGAAGTCGGTCTCGAACTGTCCGTTGGCGTCCTCGTGGTCGAAGGAATAGACGCCCCAGCCCATCTCGTTCATCGCTTCGACCAGCTCGTCGATGATCGGCAGGTTGTCCATCAGCCCGCGCGGGTCGTAGCAGGGCTTGGCCGCGGTGTCGCGCGCCGACAACGGTGCGAAGCCGCCCTCGGGCGTGTCCTTGAGGAGAAAGAATTCGGTCTCGATGCCGAGGTTGAAGCGGTAGCCGAGCGCGGCGGCGGCCTCGGTCTGGCGCTTGAGGATATTGCGCGAACACGCCTCGAAGGGCTGGCCGTCGAGGTACAGGTCGCTGGCGAACCAGGCCAGCTCGCGGTTCCAGCTGCACTGGGTGGCGCTCGCCGGGTCGGGCATGGCGGCGACCTCGTTGTCGCTGATGTCCTGCGGCACACCGTCGAGTGCAGCCCCGGTGTAGAGCTCCGACCCCTTGAGCATCTGCCCCAGGTGCGGCAGGGGCACGAACTTGCCCTTGATGACGCCGTGGATATCCACGTAGCTGGCCATGGCGTACTTCACGCCCTTGGCCTGCAGCTGCTGTTTGAGTTCGTCGACGATCGATTGCGGGAAGGTGGTCATGTGGCGCTCCTAGCTGAATTCGGGCCAGCCTCTCGGCCGTGGCACGAATCCTTCATCCAATATACATGCCAGCGTGTATAGAAAAGGCAGAGCGGCGGCGCAGCAGCGCTGTACGCAGACCCGGACGGAGATGGCCAAATGATTGAAATACATAAAGAAAAACACTTCCTGGAACTCGGCGAACTGGCCCTGGAAAGCGGCGCGACCCTGCGACAGGCGCGGCTCTGCTATCAACTAGTCGGCCAGCCGAACGCCGCGCGGGACAACCTGGTGCTGGTCCCGAGCTACTACGGTGGAACACATTGGGGCAGCCTGCCCCTGATCGGTGCAGGCAGTCCGCTGGCCGATGGCGAGCACTGCGTGGTGCTGACCAACCTGTTCGGCGCCGGCTGGTCCAGCTCGCCGAGCCAGGCACATGCCACGCAGCGTGGCGCCGACTTCCCGCGCATCGGCCTGCTGGACAACGTGCGGGCCCAGAAGCAGCTGCTCGATGCGCTGTTCGGCGCGGACTGGACGCTGCGCCTGGTCACCGGTTGGTCGATGGGCGGCATGCAGGCCCTGTACTGGGCGATGGCCTACCCCGAGCGGGTGCGCGCGATCCTGCCGTTCTGCTGCACGGCGCGCTGCTGGCCGCACAACCGGGTGTTTCTCGACGGCGTGAAGGCGGCGCTGTGCGCCGATGCCGCCTGGCACGACGGCCGCTACCAGGCGCCGCCGCAGCGCGGGCTGCGCGCCTTTGGCCGGGTCTACGCCGGCTGGGCCTATTCACAGGCGTTCTACCGCCGCGAAGGCTGGCGCGAGCTTGGCTTCGATTCGCTCGAAGCACTGCTCGCCTGGTGGGAAGCCGATCACCTGGCGCAGGACGCCAACGACCTGCTCTGCGTGCTCGATACCTGGCAAAGCGCGGACCCGGCCCGCGACTTTGCCGTCGCGAGCCTCGCCGAGGCGCTCGGCCGGGTCCGCGCGCGCACGCTACTGATGCCGGGTAGCAGCGACCTGTATTTCACCGCAGACGACGCCCGCCATGAGGCCGGGCTGATCCCCGGCGCCGAGCTGCGCGTACTGGAGTCGGACTGGGGCCACTGCGCCGGCGGCCCGGGGCGCAACCCGGCGGCGATGGCCCAGGTGTTCGCCGGCATGGCCGAGCTGCTGCGCTGAGCCGGCCGGCGCGGCGGGTCTAGTGGGCCACGGCGGTGAGCCGGGCCAGCTGCTCGAGGTCGGTCTGCATGCCGGAGGTTTCGCGGATGCGCCCGAGAATCTCGCGCTTGAGCTCGGTGAAGGCCGGCGCGAGCTTCATGTCCTGGTCGCGCACCGCCGGCAGCGGCACCTCGTAGATCGAGTCGATGCGCCCCGGGCGCGGCGCCATCAGCACCACACGCGTGCCGAGGTAGATCGCCTCCTCGACATCGTGGGTGACGAACAGGATGGTGGTCTTTTCCAGCTTGTGGACATGCCGGATGAGGTCGTGCATCACCTCGCGGGTCTGCGCATCGAGCGCGCCGAAGGGTTCGTCCATCAGCAAGGTGGCCGGCTTGGGCATCAGCGCGCGGGCGATGGCGACACGCTGCTGCATGCCGCCGGAGAGCTGGCTGGGGTAGGCGTCGGCAAAGCTGGTCAGGCCCATCAGCGCGAGCAGCGCGTCGGCGCGGCCGCTGGCGGTCTCGATGTCGGCATCGCCGCGCACCTGGTCGGCGATGACCTTCAGCTGCCGGCAGAACTTGATGTTCTTCATCACCGTCAGCCAGGGGTAGAGGCTGTAGTGCTGAAAGACCATCGCCCGGTCCACGCCCGGGCCGTCCACCGGCCGGCCGTCGAGCAGGATCTGCCCGCGGCTCTGTGCCTCCAGCCCGGCGACGATGCGCAGCAGCGTGGACTTGCCGCAGCCCGAGGCGCCGACAAAGGTGATGAACTCGTTGGGCTGCACGTCGAGGCTGACCGACTGCAGCGCCTCGACCTCGCGGCCCTCGCTGACAAAGGTCTTGCCGACCTGGCGGATGGCGATCTTCGGTGGGGTCATGCTTGTTTCCTCCAGGGAAAGGCGCGGCGCGACAGCCAGCGGAAGGCCTGGTCGGTGAGCAAGCCGATCAGGCCGATCAACAGGATCCCGGCGAAGATCTTGTCGGTGTGCATGTAGCGCTGCGCCTTGAGAATCGCGTAACCCAGGCCCGAGTTGGCGGCCACCAGCTCGGCCACCACCAGGTAGGTCCAGGCCCAGCCGCAGGTGACGCGCAGGGTATCGAGCAGCGCCGGGCGCGCCGACGGCAGGATCACCAGCTTGACGATCTCGGCGCGGGTCGCGCCCATCGTCTGCGCCGCCTCGATCTGCGCCATCGGCACCCGGCGCACGTCCTCGGCGACCATCAGCACCATCTGGAAAAAGGTGCCGATGAAGATGATGAGCACCTTCGAACCCTCGTCGATGCCGACCCAGAGCATCACCAGCGGGATGAAGGCCACCGCCGGCATGTAGCGGATGAAGTCGGTCAGCGGCTCGAGCAGCGCCTGCACCGGGCGGTAGGTGCCGATGTACAGCCCCAGCGGCAGGGCCACCAGCGCCGAGGCGGCAAACCCGGCCATGACGCGCCAGACACTGATGCCGATATCGCCGAGCAGGCCCTCCTCGCGCCACCAGCGCAGGATGCGCTCGAACACCGCACCGGGGCTCGGCATGAACAGCGGATCGGCCAGGCCGAGCGCGGTCCAGGCCCACCAGAGCAGGAAGGGCGTGGCCAGGCCGGTCGCCGCCAGCGCCCAGACCGTACGGCGCGGCAGCTCGCCGCGCAGCGTCCACAGACGTGCGCGGCGCGGCGTCGGCGCGGTGGCCGTCGCCGCCGGCGGGTCGCACGGCGCAGGGCTTGATGCCAGGTCCGGATGAGTCAGGCTGAGTTGCGCAGTCATGGGTGGTTCTCCTGCGAAGCGGGCAAAGGGGGCGGCGCCAGCGCGACCCAGCCACCGGCCGGGCAGTGCTGGCCCAGCGCGAGCAGGGCCGAGGCCGGCAGCGCGGCGGCCGACACGTAGGGGCAGTCGGCCGGCAGCAGCGCCTGGCCGGCTCGCCCCGGCAGCGTCGAATGGCTGATGCGCCAGGGCGTGGCGCCGCCGCGCTGGCGACCGAACGAGAGCTCGAAGCCGAGCAATGCCGGACGTTGCGCCGGACCGACCTCGGCCAATCGCTGGCGCAGGCTGCCGCCGTCGGGCAGCGCGCAGGCCCGCTCGGCGGCAAACAGGAAGTAGTCGCCAGCGACCAGCAGGCAGCCCTGCCGCCCGCCCGTCGCGGCCTGCAGCCAGAGGCCCCAGTTGTGCCCGCGGGACTCCGGCAGCCGCTGCCAGACTTCGTGATAGCTACCGTCGAGCCCGTCCTCGAGCAGGCGCTCGGGCTGCTCGAAGCGCATGCGACCGATGTCCGCCGGCCCGCCGCCGGGCTGGAAGTCGATCAGCCGGTGCCACTGGCAGCGGTCGCCGCGCACCTCGGTGAGCCCGGCAAAGCCGGCCTGGTCGGCCAGCTCCAGCTGTTCGGCATGGCTGGCGGTTTCCAGCGAGGCGGCGCGCACCCCCGGCTGCGGCAGGCGCAGGTCGGCATGCAGGCAAGCGGTCTGCAACCAGAACACTTCGCTGGTCTCGTCGCGCAGCCCCGCGCGGGTGGTCAGCAGGCGACGCTGCCAGACACCCAGATAGGCCTCGGGCACGGCACCGGCGGGCCCGGGCGACGCCGGGGTCGCCACGTTGTGGATGGCGGCGCTCATGCGGCACCTCGCAACCATTCGAGCAGCGCCGTGCTGTCGGCGACCCGGCCGAAGATGCCGCCCTCGACCTCGATCATCGCCAGGGCGGCGCGATGCAGCGTCGGCTCGGTACTGGCGCAGGCGTCGCTGATGGTCAGGCAGTCGAAGCCCAGGTCGATGGCCTGGCGCAGTGTCGAGGCCACGCAGACTTCGGTGGTCACGCCCGTGAGGATCAGCGTCTCGATGCCACGCTTGCGCAGCAGCAGGTCGAGATCGGTATGGGCGAAGGCGCTGTAGCCGGGCTTGTCGATCACCGGCTCGCCGGCCAGCGGCTGCAGTTCGTCGACCAGGTCATGGCCGTATTCGCCGCGCACCAGCAGCCGGCCGAGCGGGCCGGGCGAGCCGATCGGCGCGCCGGTGGCCTCGGCGCGGTGGCGCTTGGCCGCCGGCAGGTCGGTCAGGTCCGGGCGATGGCCTTCGCGGGTATGCACCACCAGCAACCCGAGCGCCCGCGCGTGCGCCAACAGGCGGGCGATCACCGGGATCGGCGCGCGCAGGCGGTCGATGTTCAGCCCTGCCTGGTCGGCATAGCCGCCGGGGGCGCAGAAGTCGCGCTGCATGTCGATGACCAGCAGCGCCGTGCGGCGTAGATCGAGCATCACGGCTGCTCCAGCTGGAATTCGTGGCACACCGCCGCGGCGATGCCCGCGACGATGTCGGCGGCCATGCGCTCGCCCTTGGCGGCGCTCGAGCCCCGGGCCGAGGACAGCACGCCGGAGGGTGGCACCCAGGCGGTGCGTGTCGGATACATGTCGTACGGCGGGAAGTCGGCCGGGCCGTCGTCCGGAATCTTCTCCAGCGCCACCAGCTGCGGGTGGAAGTGCAGCATCAGCGAGGTCTCGATCACCGCCGCGTGCTCCAGGGCAAAGCCGGGAAAGCCGTCGGGAAAGATCTCGCCCAGCGTCTGTTCGCGGCAGAAATCCCAGTGTTCCAGGCGCATCACCTCGAGCCCGGCGCCCGGGCCGAGATCGCGCAGCGCCAGCTGGATGCCTTCGGCGACGAACCAGGTGTTCTCGTAATGGCCGAGCACCAGCACCAGCCGCCGCACGCCGTGCCGGTGAAACTCGCGCACCGCATCGCGAACCAGCGCGCTGAGGGTGGCGCCGTCGAGGCTGGTGGTGCCGCAGAAGTGCTGCCCGCCGCCGCACCTGGGCTGCGACTTGTAGCCGTAGGAAAGCGCCGGCGCGACCAGCCCACCGACGCGCGCGGCCACCTCGGCGCTGATCGCGCTCGCCAGCAGCGCATCGGTGCCCAGCGGCAGGTGCGGGCCGTGCTGCTCGGTGGCGCCGCAGGGCAGGAACAGCACGGCGCCGTCGCGCACGCGGCGCTCGTAGTCGACCCAGCTCAGTTGATCCATATGGACGGGGTTCATGTCAGCGGACTCCTTGCAACGGGTAGTGCCGGCCGCTCGGGCCAGCCGGCGATCAGGGCAGCAGCGGTCACCAGCGCGGCGCCGAACCATTCGTGAGTGGCGATGCCCTGCTGGCCGAGCCAGGCCGCCGAGAGCACCGCGGCGATCAACTCGAACACCACCAGCAGCGCGGCGCGCCCGGCTTCCAGATGGGTCAGCCCGTACTGCACGGCGGACATGCTGAGGATCCAGCCAAGGGCGAGCAGGCCGACCTGCCAGGCGAGGGTGAAGTCGACCGCCGGCAGGGCCTGTTCGCCGAACAGGCAGAACAGCGCACCGAGCAGCGCACTGCCGACGAAGCTGACCAGCGCCTTGCTCGCCAGCGGCACCCGATCGGCGGCGCGGGTCGCCAGGTTGTTGAGGCTGAAGGCCAGCCCGGCCGAGAGAGCCAGCCAGTCGTTCGGCTGCAGCGGGCGCAGCGTTTCGCGGCTCACCCCCAGGGTGACGGCGATCCCCAGCAGGGCCAGGCCCAGGGCGAACACCCGCGCCAGGCTCAGGCGCTCGCCAAGCAGCAGCCAGCCGCCGAGCATCGCCCACACCGGCGCCAGGTAGAACAGCAGCATCACCCGCACCACATGCCCCTCGCCCAGTGCCGTGATCAGCGCCGCCGTTGCCCAGCCGCCGCACAGGCCGATGACGAGCAGCTGCCGAGGCTGCGTGGCCCAGCGCCGGCGCTGCCGCCAGAGCACCGGCAGGGCCAGCAGGCTGAGCAGCGCGTAGGTCAGCAGCACCAGTGGCATGCCGGCCAGGCCGCGCGCGGCGAAATACTGCAGCGGCAACCAGCCCAGCCCCCACATGACCGCGCCACCGATCAGCATCGCCTGGGGCAGCAACCGGCTCATGCGCCCATCCAGGAGCCACCGTTGGGCCCGAGCGTCTGTCCGGTGAAATAGCTCGCCTGCGGTGACAGCAGGAAGACGATCGCCGCGGCCACCTCCTCCGGCGTGCCCAGGCGCGCCATGGGAATGGCCAGCTCCTTGGCCATCCATTCGTCGCTCATGTGCTCCGCGCTGACCATCGCCGTGGCGATCGGCCCGGGGGCGACCGCGTTGACACGGATGCCGTCGGCGGCGAACTCGCGCGCCAGCGAGCGGGTGAGCCCCAGCACCCCGGCCTTGGCCGTGCAGTAGGCGGCGTAGTGCTCGCGCCCGAGAAAAGCGAGGTCCGAGGCGACGTTGACGATGGCCCCGCGACGGCGCTCGCGCATGCCGGGCAGCGCATGCCGGCAGCAGCGATAGACCGCGGTCAGGTCGACGCCGAGCACCCGCGCCCAGTCGTCCTCGTCGGTGTCGAGAAAGGCTTTCTCGAGGATCACCCCGGCGTTGTTCACCAGCAGGTCCAGCGGCCCTTCGGCGGCGATCGTCTCGAACAGGGCGGCAACCGCCTGTGGGTCGCTGACATCGGCCTCGACCGGGCGTATGCCGTGGGCCTGCAGCTCGCCGGCCGCGCTGTGCTGGCCGAGATGGTTGGCCCATACCGTTGCGCCGGCCGCCGCCAGGGCCAGCGCGGTGGCGCGCCCGATGCCGGTCGCCGCGCCGGTGACCAGGGCCATCTGGCCGCTGAGCTGGAGGTTCATCAGTGCATCACCTCGCCGTGGCTGACCGACAGCGCCTGCCCGGTCAGGGCAGCGGCCAGCGGCGAGCCGAGAAACAGAAAGGTCCCGGCCAGATCGGCCGGTCGCAGCAGTTCGGGGATCGCCTGAGCGGCCAGGATCACCTGCAGTTCGGCGGCCTCGCTGCGGCCGTGCTCGGCGGCCATGCTGCGCAGCGAACGCATCGCCGCCTCGGTAGCGATCCAGCCGGGGCATACGGCGTTGACGCGAATGCGCCGCGCGCCGAGTTCCCAGGCCAACGCCCGGGTCAGGCCGATCACCGCGTGCTTGCTGGCGACATAGGCGGAAAAGCCCGGCACGCCCTTCAGCCCCCAGATCGACGCCTGGTTGATCACGCTGGCGCCAGCGGCCAGGCGCGGCAGCAAGGCTCGGGTCAGGCGCTGCATGGAGGCCACGTTGTTGTCCAGCAGCTCGGCCCAGCGGCGGTCGGCCTGTGCGCTCGCCTCGCCCAGCGGGGTCGGATATTCCATGCCGGCGTTGTTGATCAGCACATCGACCGTCAGCTCCTGCGCCGCCAGGTCGTCGGCGTAGGCCTGCACGGCGGCCAGATCGCCCAGGTCGAGCACCACGGCGCGCGCCTGGACGCCCTCCGGCAGGGTGGCGCAGAGGCGGTCGAGCGCGGCGCCGTCACGATCGATCAGTTCCAGCCGCGCGCCGGCCTCGGCGAAAGCCTGCGCCAGGCCCTGGCCGATGCCACCGGCCGCGCCGGTCAGCACCAGCGTGCGACCGCGGTAATCGAGCGCATTCATCTCACACCGCCGTCAGAAAGGAGACGCCCACGGCGCCGTAGAAACCCTCGGCCTTGCCGGGGCCTTCGCCGACCACACCGTAGTCATCGCTGAGCACGCGCTTGAGGCGGTAGCGGTGAAACGGCCCGAGCAGCTGGCGCATCGGGATGACCTGGGCATAAGCGCTGCCGTAGAGCTCCTCGTGCAGCCGCGGCAGGCGGTACCAGGGCGCCACCGGCTTTTCGTGATGGGCGTTGTGGTAGCTGAAGTTGAGCAGCAGCAGATTCAGCGCCGGCCAGCGCAGCGAGACGACGTTGCTGAAGGTGTTCTGCTGTTCGTAGCGGCGGTCGCGCGGCTTGTCGTCGGGCACGGCGCCCTCCTCCAGCACGGCGAAGGCATCGTAGGTGTGCTGGTAGGCATCGGCGAAGCGCAGCACGCTGAGCATGATCAGCCAGGCGAGCAGGTACAGCGCGAGCGCCTTCAACGAGACCAGCCCCATGACGGTGAACAGCAGGCCGCGCACCGCCAGGGTCAGCGCCACCTGCCGACGACGGGCGCGATGCTTGTCGTTGCCGGTGATGAACGGCAAGACGATGACGTAGCCGTGCATGATCAGCTCGACCGCCGGGATGTAGGCCCATTCCAGCGCCAGCACCAGGCGCCGGACCCAGCCCGGGCAGGCCAGCAGGAAGGCCTTGCTGTCGAAGGTGATGACGTCGGCGCGGTCGACGTGGTGGCGCATGTGTTTCTTGCGCAGGTCCTGGAACTCGGCGTAGCAGCTGCCGGCCATCCAGCTGCACAGGTTGCCGGCCCAGACGTTGTGGCGCGGCACGCTGAAGATGGTGCCGTGGGCGAACTCGTGGATCAGGTAGGCGGCGATGATCATCGCGTGCGCCAGCAGCAGGGTGCCGAGCGCGTTCAGCCAGGCACTCCCGGCGAACAACAGGGCGATGCCGCCGACATAGCCGAACAGCGTGTAGCCGATGGCCAGGGTATTGGGCAGCCGGCCGTCGGCGTAGCGGAACAGCGACTTGGGCTTGGCGGTAGTGGTCATGACGGGCTCCGCAGGGGCCGACCGCAGCCGGCCCGGTCAGGGTTCACTGGACGAGCGCTTCGACGAAGCGGGCGTCGTAGGTCTGGGTGAAATCCGGAATGGTCGGGATCTGGCCGTTGGCCTTCAGCAGCTTGGCGATGATCGCGCCGCTGCCGTGGAACGAGCTGGTGGCCTGCGAGGGTGCGAAGCTGGCCGGCATTTCCTCGAGGCTGAGGTTGTGCGCGCCGGCCATCTGCGCCTGCGCTTCGGCGGCGCTGACGCCAAGCACCTGGCCAATGATCTGCGCCGATTCCTCGGGGTGCTCGCGCATGTAGGCCAGGCCGTCGAGGTAGCCCTCGATCAGCGCCTTTATGGCCTCCGGCTTCTTGGCGATCATCGCCTCGTCGAACACCAGCACGTCGGTGATGAGGCCGGGGGCGTCCTTCGACGAGAACACCACCTTGAACTTGCTACCGTCGCCCATGCCGAGGATCTGCGACACGTTCGGCTCGTAGGTCACGCCTACCGGCAGGCTGCCCGAGGCCATGGCGCCGGGAATGCCCTCCGGGGTCATGTTCACCGGGACGATGTCCTTGTCGCTCATGCCGTTCTGCTGCAGCGCGTAGGCCAGCAGGAACTCCGAGGGCGACAGCGGGTTGAAGCCGACCTTCCTGCCCTTGAAATCGGCGACCGAGCCGACCGAGGCCTCGGCGACGATGGCATCGCCGCCGTTGGAGAAGTCGATGGGCATCACCACGCGGTGCTTGAGCCCCTTGGCGACCGAGGCGACCACCTGGTCGTAGGTCAGCATGCCGCCGTCGAGGGCGCGGCTGGCCAGCGCCGTGGGAATCAGCGCCGGATCGTTGAAGAACTGCAGTTCGACGTCCAGGCCATGCGGCTCGAACAGGCCCTTCTTGTCGGCGACGTAGAACGGCCCGTAGCCGGCCCAGACCACGGTGCCGATCTTCATCGATTCGGCCGCCTGGCCGGCCAGTGGGGCAAGCAGGGTGCTGGCGGCCAGGGTGGCGCCGAGCAGGGCCTTGCGCAACGAGCGAAACGCGGAAGCTGACATGGACGTGACTCCTCACGGTGGAATGACAGGCACGGGATGACATCGCGTCTCCCGGGCTTTTATCCCGCCGTGTAGCCCGCATCCTTCGGGCCGGAGAACTCTCGGACCAGCGCCTGCGTCCTGCAGACCGGAACCCTAGTTCGCCTGGGTGTTGCTCCAGTGTGTGCCGTTACAAGCGGCGCGAGCGCGCGACTCATCCCGTTCACAGGGGACAGAGCAGCTTGCGTGCCATGTGCCCTGAAACGAGAGAAAGCCGCGGATATTCAAGAGGTTGCCGGCCGAAGCCGGCACGTCGACAGCTGGCCAGCGCTGCCGGGCGACGCCCCAATGGGGAGCCCGGCAGGAAAAAATGCCCCGTTTCGGCCGGCCTGCGGGGCCGATGCGCCGTCAGGCCGGTACCGGCACGTCCTCGCCGAGCAGCCCTTCGTGCTTGAGCGCCTGCCAGAACTCGGCCGGCACGCGAGCCTGGTAGTAGCCCATGTACTGCGCCGGGCGCGCCGGGTTGGCGGTACCCGGAATGGTCGAGAGCACCGCCGGGTGCGCGAGGCAGAAGTGGATCGCCGCCGCGCGCAGGTCGACGCCGAAGCGCTGCGCGACCTGGTCCAGGCGCGCCTTGCGGTCGCGGATCTCGTCCGGGATGCGGTCGTACTCGAAGTGATCGCCGCCGGCCAGCACGCCGGAGTTGAACGGCCCGCCGACCACGATGCCGACACCACGCTCAAGGCAGCGCGGAAACAGGGTCTCCAGCGCCTCGCGGTGATCGAGCAGCGAATAGCGCCCGGCCAGCAGGAAGACGTCGGGGTCGGCCTGCTCCAGCGCCATGCGGCAGGGTTCGACGAGGTTCACGCCCAGGCCCCAGCCGCGGATCAGGCCCTGCTCGCGCATCTCGGTCAGGGCCTTGGCGGCGCCGCTCATCGCCTGCTGGAAGTAGTCGCGCCACTGCGGGCCCCACTGGTCTTCCGAGACGTCGTGGATGAACACCACGTCCAGCCGATCGACGCCCAGGCGTTCCAGGCTGTCTTCGATGGAGCGGCGCGCACCGTCGGCCGAATAGTCCGGCACCCGCTTGTTGGGCAGCTCATCGACGAACGGTTTGGCGTTCTCCGGCGCGCTGGCCGGCTGCAGCAGCCGGCCGACCTTGGTGCTGAGCACGAACTCGTCACGCGGCTTGCCTGACAGCAGGCGGCCGAAGCGCTGTTCGGCCAGCCCGGCGCCGTAGTGCGGCGACACGTCGTAATAGCGAAAGCCGGCATCCCACGCGGCCTGCAGCGTGGCATCGGCGGTGGCCTCGCTGAGCGGGTGGAACATGTTGCCCAGCGGCGCGCCGCCGAGCCCGATCCGGGGCAGAGAAATTCGCATGCAAGCCTCCTCGCGAACGTCGAGCCGACAGGATGTCGGCCGCTTTCTCATCGGAGAAGCGCAGGCGCAGGGATGTTCCGGCGAGGCGACGGGAGCGATCACCCATCCGAGCGGGTGAACGATGACAAGGGGTGCCGAGTCGGAACAGATAGACCCCCTGCACAGGAGAGCCACCATGTTGAAGTTCCTCAGCAGCACCATCGGCATCATCTTTCTGATCGGCCTGATCGTGGTCATCGGCCTGTTCGCGCTGGTCTTCTGACGCGCCTGCAGTTGCCCCCTGGGTCGTGGACAGCGCGTCGATCGGCCCAGGGGAACGCGCTCCCCGCCCCCGCCCTCCCGTGACTCGACCGATGCATTGGCCGCTGGCCCTGCTGCTGTCACTGCTCACCCTTTTTCAGACATTTCCCGCCGCCGCTCAGGTGGACGATGGCCTGGCGACGGTGCGGCTCGACGGCCGCGCGCTGTTTCGCCTTGGCGGAACCGAAGACCTGGAGGCGCGCCTGCGGGCCCGGCAGATCGAGCGGCAACTGCTGACCGTGCTGGAAACGCCGCAGGGCATCAGCAGAGCGCGCATCGCTGCGGCCGGGGAAAACGCCGCGTCGCGCCAGATCACCATGGCCGGTCGCGTGCTGATGCAGGTCACCAGGGAAGACGCCGAAGCCAACGGCATGGCGCTGGACGCGCAGGCGCGCGAGTGGGCGTCGATTCTCGAAACTGCTCTGGCGCAGGCCAGCACACGACGCACATCCGAGCGGGCACGCTTCGTGACCGACGTGCGCGCCAGTGTCGATACCGCCTTCGCCAGATTGCTCGAAGCGGCCATCAGCATCGTGCCGCGCGCCTTGGCGGCATTGCTGGTAATCGGCGTGTTCTGGGCGTTGGCCGCAGGCGTGCGCGCAGTGGTCCGGATGATTTCCCGCCGCTTGATTCACGATCGGACGGTGGAGAATCTGATCAAGCAGGTCAGCTACTACACCGTCTGGCTGCTGGGCCTGATCGTCGCTGCCACCGCCTTTGGCCTCGAACCCGGCGCCCTGGCCACCGGGCTTGGGCTGACCAGCCTGGCATTGGGCTTCGCCCTGAAGGACATCCTGTCCAACTTCGTCAGCGGCTTGCTGATCCTCACCCTGCGGCCCTTCCAGCTCGGCGACCAGATCGTCATTGGCGAGACCGAAGGCACCGTCGAACGCATCGAACTGCGCGCCACGCAGATTCGCACCTACGATGGCCGCCGGGTACTGGTGCCGAATGCCGACACCTTCACTTCACGGGTCACCAACAACACCGCTGCGCCCGTGCGTCGTGGCCAGGTGGTCTGCTACCTCGGCTACGACGTCGAGCTGCAGAAGGTGCTGCGTGTACTCGAGGAGGCCACCCTGCGTGCCGAAGGCGTCATCGCCGAACCGCAGCCCTCGGTGGCTATCCGCGAAATGGGCCAGAGTGAACTCGCCTTCCAGGTGCAGTTCTGGTGCGACTCGCGCAGATCGGACTTCATGCTCACCGCGTCCCGGGTCAGGGCGAACCTGATCGACGCTTTGCGCGCTGCGGGAATCGCGCTGCCAGGCCCGGCTGTCCATCAGGTGGTGCTGCGAGAGGCCGGGCCAGCGCCGGACCAGGCCTTGCCGAGGCGCCGCCGCAGCGACGAAAACTAGCGTGAGACCGGACGCGGCCGGTTCCGACCTGGCCGCCTGAGCGGTTCGCCCCTAGAGCCGCCGGCACCATCGAAGGCTGCGCGGGGCGCATCCGAACCGCATGCCGGTCGACAGTCCCGCGCCTGCACCTCGCGCCCCTCACTGCTCCTGTGTGAGCGGGGCGCGGGTGAGGTCTCTGGCTGTCTCAACCCCGCTGCGCCAGCCACGCCCGCCAGCCGCCGAAGCGGGTGATGTCCTCGGCGCCCTCCAGGCCGTAGCCCTCGCAGATAAAGCCGGTCTCCCAGCGCCCGTCGGCCAGCTCGACCTTGCCCAGGCCGAGCGGCGCCGGGATGCCGGTGAGGAACGAGCCCAGCTCGGCGCTGGGGATTTCCCAGACTTCCACGCCGATCGCCGCACCGCCTTCGCTGACCCGGACCATGCCCGGGCGCAATACCGGCCCGCCGGCCAGGGCATAGAGCCTGTAGGCCGGGGCGCTTTCGGTCGCCTGCAGCAGCCGGCCGCCGCGCTGGCGCAGCTGCCAGTTGAGCGGCAGGCCGTCCAGGTGCGCACCGCAGACCACCACCTTCGCCCGGTCGTTGCGCGCCGGGTTCTGCGGCGCGGGGGCGCTGATCGCGTTGCCGCCGACCAGCGTCAGGCCTGTCTGGCGCTGCAGCGCGGCGGCCAGGCTCAGGAGGTACTGGTCGGTGAACACCCGGCCGAACAGCGTCACGCCCCAGGGCAGGCCGTTAGCCATGACGCCGGCCGGCACGGCGACGGCGGCGTAGTCGAGCATGTTCATGAAGTTGGTGTAGTAGCCCAGGTCCGAATTGCGCTTGACCGGCTCGGCGTGCAGCTCGGCCAGGGTCACCGGGCGCGGGTAGGCGGGCGTCAGCACGCAGTCGACCTCGGCCATGATCCGGTCGCAGATCGCCTTGAGCTGCTGCAGGCGGTATTGCGCCTGGAACAGCTGCACGGCGGTGGTGCCCGGGGCCTTTTCCAGTACCGCCCTGATGACCGGCAGCACGGCATCGGGCTGCTGCTCGATCAGCGCGCCGGCCACGCTGTAGCGCTCGGCGACCCAGGGGCCTTCGTAGAGCAGGCGCGCTGCTTCGAGGAACGGCGCGAAGTCGATCTCCACCGGCTCGCCGCCGATGGATTGGAGATGCTCAATGGTGGCGGCGAACAGCGCCGGGCTTTCCGGGCAGCCGAGAAACTCGGGGTTTTTCGGCACCCCGAAGCGGAAGGTTTTCACCTGGCCGAACGCCGAGCCGTCGTTCCACAGCGGGTTGGCGCGGCTGTACTCGTCGCGGGGGTCGAGCCTGGCGGTGAGCGCCAGCAGCCGGCTGGCTTCGGCCGCCGTCGCGGTGAAAAAGGTCACGCAGTCCAGTGTGCGGCAGGCGGGGACGACGCCGGCGGTGGAGATCAGGCCCTTGCTGGCTTTCAATCCCACCAGATTGTTCAGCGCCGCCGGCACCCGGCCGGAGCCGGCGGTGTCGGTGCCGAGGGCGAAGCTTGCCAGCCCCAGCGCGACGGCCAGCGCCGAACCGGCGCTGGAGCCGCCGGAGGGGTAGTCCGGGTGTACCGAGTTGCGGCATTCGCCGTAGGGCGAGCGGGTGCCGTTGAGGCCGGTGGCGAACTGGTCGAGGTTGGTCTTGCCCAGCGGCACCGCGCCGAGGGCGATCAGCTGCTCGACGATCGTCGCGCTGGTGTCGGAGGTGTAGGCGAAGGCCGGGCAGGCAGCGGTGGTGGGGACGCCGGCCAGGTCGATGTTGTCCTTGATGGCGAAGGGGATGCCGTAGAGCGGCAGCTCGGCGGGCGTCTTGCCGTCGAGCGCGGCCAGGTAGGGTTCGAGCTCGGCGGCGCTCAACAGGTGGATGAAGGCGTTGAATTCGTCGTTCAGGTCGGCCGCCTGGTCGCGCAGAGCGAGGATCAGCTGGCGCGGCGTGGTGGCGCCCGCTTCATAGGCCGTGCGTAGCGTGTCGAGGCGCAGGTCGAATGTGTCGTCGTTCATGCTCGGTTCCTTCGTAGGGTGGAAAACGGCGAAGCCTTTTCCACGCGTGTCGTTCCGGCCGGTCCGGTGGGTTCGTTGCCGGCCCGCTGGGCCGGTTGGTGGATCGGTGAAGCGCGATCCACCCTACGTTGCTTCGACCCCGGTTGTTCCGGCTGGCGTAGGGTGGAAAACGGCGAAGCCTTTTCCACGCGCGTTGTTCGGGTCGGTCCGGCGGGCCCAAGTTCGTTGCCGGCCCGCTGGGCCGGTTGGTGGATCGATAAAGCGCGATCCACCCTACGGTTGCTTCGGGTGCCGAGGGGCCTCACACCTCCTCGATCACCACCACCCGCTGCCCGGCGCGGACCGGCGACCCGGGTTGGGCGCGGACTTCCCTGACCACGCCGGCGACCGGCGCGGTGAGCGGAATTTCCATCTTCATGCTCTCGAGGATCACCAGCACGTCGCCGGCCTCGACCCGCGCGCCCTCGGCCACCGAGACCTGCCAGAGGTTGCCGGCGATATGGCTGTCGATGCCGTGCTGGCCGGCGCCCAGCGGGGTGTCTTCACCGAGGTCGGGCGCCACTTCCTCGCTCTCGAAATGCGCCTGCCCCGATTCGATCCAGCGCTGGCGCTCGGCGTCGAAGGCGGCGCGCTGCTGTTGGCGGAAGGCGTCGATGCCCTCGGCTTCGCGGTCGAGAAACGCCTGGTAATCGGACAGGCGCAGCTCGGTCTCCTCGATCTTCAACGGGTAGCGGCCCAGCGGGAAGTCGCGGCGGATCCTCAACAGCTCCTCCGCCGAGACCGGGTAGAAGCGGATCTGGTCGAAGAAGCGCAGCAACCAAGGTTGGCCGCCGAACGCCTCGACCGCGCGGTAGCGGTTCCACATCTGCAGGGTGCGGCCGACGAACTGGTAGCCGCCCGGGCCCTCCATGCCGTAGATGCACATATAGGCGCCGCCGATGCCCACCGAGTTTTCCGCGGTCCAGGTGCGCGCCGGGTTGTACTTGGTGGTGACCAGACGGTGGCGCGGGTCCAGCGGGGTGGCCACCGGCGCGCCGAGGTAGACGTCGCCCAGGCCCATCACCAGGTAGCTGGCGTCGAACACGGTCTGGAACACCGCCTCGAGATTCGGCAGGTCGTTGATGCGGCGGATGAACTCCAGGTTGCTCGGGCACCAGGGGGCGTCCTTGCGTACCGTGGTCATGTATTTCTCGATGGCCAACTGGCAGGCCGGGTCGTCCCAGGACAGCGGCAGGTGGACGATGCGCGACGGCACCTTCAGATCCTGCGCGGCGCAGACCGCGTCCCACAGGCCAGCGACGATCGCCAGCAGATCCTCCAGCGACAGGGTTTCCGGCTGGTAATGCACCTGCAGGGAGCGGATGCCGGGGGTGAGGTCAACGACGCCGTCGAGCGCCTTGGCTTCGAGCGCCTGCATCAGCGCATGCCCACGGAAGCGCAGCACCAGGTCCAGCTCCGGCTGGCCGATTTCCAGCAGCAGGTGGGTGTCGCCGGAGAGGCGCGCGACCAGGCGGGTGTCGTCCTGGCCGAGGTCGAGGACGATGGGGGAGGTGAACGACGAGCTCATGGTCGTAGGAGCGAGCTTGCTCGCGAAGGATCCAGCTCCGAGCGTGTCAGGTTCGCGAGCAAGCTCGCTCCTACCAAAAGCAGGATCGGTGCATTCCTCGGCCAATTCCCTTGCCAGCTCCCGCGCCGTGGCCACATCCACCGGCACGAAGCGCACCTTGTCGCCGGCCTTGAGCTGGCCGAGCTGCCACAGGTCGGCCTCGATGACCGTGACCGGGCAGACGAAGCCGCCCAGGCTCGGGCCGTCCGGGCCGAGGATCACCGGCATGTCGCCGGTGAAGTCCACCGCGCCGATGGCGTAGGGATTGTCGTGGATGTTCGACGGATGCAGGCCGGCCTCGCCGCCGCTCTCGCGGACCCACTCGGGTTTGGGGCCGATCAGGCGCACGCCGGTGCGGCTGGAGTTGAAGTGCACTTCCCAATCGGTGGCGAAGAAACGCGCGATGTAGCCTTCGGTGAAGTACTCCGGCGCGCCGTGGGGGCCGTAGATCACGCGAATCTCACGGACGGCAGGCAGCTCGCGGCACAGCTCGGCGGCCAGCGTGGCGCCCGCCGACGCATCGGTCAGCGGTGCCAGATGCAGCACATCCCCGGCACGCAGGGCGCGGCCGGCATGCCCGCCGAACTGGCCGAGGGTGAAGGTGCTCTTGCTGCCCAGGTAGTCCGGCACCTGCAGCCCGCCGCGCACGGCCAGATAGGCCCTTGCACCGGCGCCGAAGAGGGTGCCGATGGCCAGGGTGCTGCCGGCCGGGACGAACAGCGCGGTGTTCATTGGTTGCGGCGCATCGTCGAGCTTCACCGGGATCTCGGCGCCAGTCACTGCCACCACCGCATCGGTGTTGAAGCGCAGGATCGGCCCGCTCATGGTGATCTCCAGCCCGGCGGCATCGGCCGGGTTGCCCAGCAGCGCATTGCCCAGGCGCAGCGCGCGGCTGTCCATCGGGCCCGACGGCGGCACGCCCACAGCCCAGTAGCCGAGGCGGCCGGGGAAGTCCTGCACGGTGGTCTGGGTGCCGGCAGTGATCACCTCGACGGTGGTCGCGCGGTAGGCGAGGCCTTCCAGGCAGCGGGTCCAGGCGTTGCCGCTGGCGAAGGGCGCGTCGGCGAGAATCTGCCGCAGGTAATCGCGGTTGGTCTCCACGCCGTAAAGGGTGGTGCCACCGAGCGCGGCGTCCAGCGCGATGCGGGCTTCTTCGCGGCTCGGCGCCCAGCTGATGAGCTTGGCGATCATCGGGTCGAAATAGGGCGGGATCTCGCAGCCGGCCTCGACCCAGGTGTCGATGCGCAGGGCCTGGCCGTCCGCCGACGGGAAGTCCACGGCGGTGAGCAGGCCCGGGCTCGGCTGGAAGTCGCGGCCCGGGTCCTCGGCGTACAGGCGCGCCTGGATGGCGTGGCCGCTCGGCTTGAGACTATTCACCAGCTCGGCCAGCGGCGGCAGCTCGCCGGCGGCCAGTTCGATCATCCAGCGCACCAGGTCGACGCCCCAGACCTGCTCGGTGACGCCGTGCTCCACCTGCAGGCGGGTGTTCACCTCGAGGAAGTAGAAGCGCTGGGCTTCGGCGTCGTAGACGAACTCGACGGTGCCGGCGCTGCGGTAGCTGACCGCCTTGGCCAGGGTGATCGCCGCCGCGCAGAGTTCCTCGGCCATGCCGGCCGGCAGGTCTGGCGCCGGGGTTTCCTCCAGCACCTTCTGGTTGCGCCGCTGCACCGAGCAGTCGCGCACGCCGAGGGCAATCACCTCACCCTGGCCGTCGCCGAACACCTGCACCTCCAGGTGGCGGGCGCGCTCGATGTATTTCTCGATGAACACGCCCGAATCGCTGAAGTTGTTCTGCCCCAGGCGCTTGACCGCCTCGAAGGCCTCGGACAGCTCCCCGGCATTGCGGCATACGCGCATGCCGATGCCGCCGCCGCCGGCGGTGCTTTTCAGCATCACCGGGTAGCCCACCTGCTCGGCTGCGCCGAGGGCATCGGCGAGGCTGTCGAGCAGCTCGGTGCCTTCCAGCATCGGTACGCCGTGCTGCTTGGCCAGGGCGCGGGCGGTGTGCTTGAGGCCGAACACCCGCAGTTGCTCGGGCGTCGGGCCGACGAAGGCGATCCCGGCGGCTTCGCAGGCTTCAGCAAAGGCGGCGTTCTCGGAGAGAAAGCCATAGCCGGGGTGGATCGCCTTGGCGCCGGTCTGCCGGGTAATGCCGAGGATCTTATCCACCACCAGGTAGGTGCTGGCGGCCGGGCCGTCGCCCAGGCTGTGGGCTTCGTCGGCCTGCTGCAGGTGCAGGCTGGCGGCGTCGGCCTCGGAGTAGACGGCCACGCCTTTCACGTCCAGGGCACGCAGCGTACGCAGGATGCGGCAGGCGATGGCCCCGCGGTTGGCGATCAGGAGTTTGTCGAACATTCATTAACCCTCGGAGGGCTGGGCGGGCCGTCCCGCCTTTATTCGTTCAGTACCCCCGGCCGTCCGGAGGTTGAAATGCGCATTTGGGGCCGCGCGGCGATCCGCTTTAGCGCACCAGCGCGCGCTTGCATGGCCTGCGGTGGGCTGAAGCCCACCGCGCATACAGCCCGGCACGCGCCTGCAGCAGCGGCAGCAGGTAGCGGCGAAGCAGCGGCATCAGGCCCATACCAGCACCTCGGCGGGGGTCGGGTTCCAGCCGTTGCAGGGGTTGTTCAGCTGCGGGCAGTTGGAGATCAGCACGATCACGTCCTGCTCGGCCCTCAGCTCCACGTACTTGCCGGGCGCGGAGATGCCGTCGGCAAAGGTCAGGCCGCCTTCGGGCGTGACCGGCACGTTCATGAAGAAGTTGATGTTGGCGCCGATGTCGCGCTTGGTCAGGCGCCCGTCATGGAGGCTGGCGCGCAGGAAGTTGTCGCGACAGCTGTGCATGTAGCGCTTGTCCAGGGCGTAGCGCACCACGTTGCTCTCCTGCGCGCAGGCCCCGCCGAGGGTGTCGTGGCGGCCGCAGGTGTCGGCGACGATGGTCAGCAGCGGGTTGCCCAGGTTCGAATAGAGCACTGTGCCGGTGGTCAGGTACACGCGGTTCTGCCGGCGCAGGGTGCGCTGCGGGTCGTAGCGCTCGCGCGGGTTCCTGGCGCTGAAGAACAGGGTGTCCACGGCCTGGTTGCCTTCGAGATCGAGCAGGCGCAGGGTCTGCCCGGCCTCTACTTCGAACAGGTACGGCTCGCCGGCCGGGATCACGTGGCGGAAGGCGGCGGTTTCGGGGTGCAGGCTGCTTTCGGTAAGCGTCATGGTTAGTCTCCTTCAGGCTGCTGCGCCCGCAGCCCGGCAGTACAGGATGTGCTGCCCGCGAATCGCGTGCGATTCGGCGGGAGCCTGTCGCGGACACGTGCCGCGACAGGCGTCGCATGAGCGGTTCAGGGACGAACCGCTCATGCCAGATAAAGCCGTTCGGTGTTATGGAAGGCACGGCCGTTTTCCGGGCGCGAGGTGCGGCAGAGCACGCTGATGCCGTCGCTCGCCACCTGGTGCCAGGTGAGCTGGACCGGCTTGGGCGCGTACACCGGGTTCGGGTCCATCGGGTGCTGCAGGGCGGTGAGGATCACCAGGGTGTCCATCGGCGCGTACAGCTCGACGTAGTCGCCGGCCTGGCTGTTGCCCGGCTGGAAGGCGAAGGCGCCGTCGGCGGTGACGTCCACCCGGCTGAACAGGTTGAGCACCATCAACAGGTCCTGCAGGTTGAGGTCCCACTTGCCCATCTCGACGAGCAGGTTGTCCACGCCGTTGCGAAAGAAGGCATTGCGCAGTTCCTGGTAACGCCCTTCGCCGTACTTCTCGGCGACTTCCTCGGCGTTGAGCACGCCGCCAAAGCTGTCGTGCCAGCCGCAGGTATCGGCCGTGATGGCGGCCAGTACCCGCCCCATGTCCGAGTACAGGCAGTGGCCGGCGGTCAGTTTGGCGGTGTGCTGGCCCTTGAGGGTGTCCGGCAGGTTGAGGCGTTCGCTCTTCTCATGGGCGTTGAGCAGCATGACGCTGACGTTGGCACCGCCTTCGAGGTCGGTCAGGCGCAAGAGCTGGCCGCGCTTGAGCACGAAGGAGGTATGGCCGCCGCCGGGGACGGTTTCTTCGTAGAGGGTCGGGCGCAGGGTCGGCTCGGTGTTCATCGGTTACCTCGGGTTTTGCAGACGGCGCCGGGCGCCGTGGAAAAGGGGCGGGTTCAGAGCTTGCCGTCGGCGGCCATCTGCACGTAACTCGGGTCGAAGCGCAGCATGACGTTGCCTTCGTCGCCGATCACGGTATTGCCGGGAAACTGCATGCCGATCACCTCGGGGCTGGCGGCGCCTTCGCCGAGGATGCCGTGGTCGAAGCTGAACTGCGCGACCCTGGCCATGGTGTCGGGCAGCGCCGGGTCGGTGACGAAGGCCAGCGCGTCCGCGGGCGTGTAGAAGAGCTCGGTGGCGGCGAGCTGGGCCTTGTAGCCCTCGAGATCGGTGCCGGAGGCCTTGGCCATCTCGGTCAGCGCGGCGGTGGACTCGGGGGTGCCGGCCTGCATCAGCGCCATGGTTTCGAACCAGGCACCGACCAGCGCCTTGCCGAAGTCCGGGTTGTCCGCCAGCGTCTCGGTGTTCACCACCATCATGTCAAGGATTTCGCCGGGGATCTTCGAGGAGTCGTAGACCAGGCTCACGTCAGGCTGGGCGGCGATCTCGGCGAGCATCGGGTTCCAGGTGGCCACCGCCTGCACATCCGGGGTGGCGAAGGCGGCGATCATGTCGGCGTCGGAGGTGTTCACCACCTTCAGGTCGCGCTCGCTCATGCCGGCCGATTCCAGCGCGCGGGCGAGGAAGTAGTGGGACACCGACAGCTCGACGAGGTTGATCGGCCGGCCCTTGAGGTCGGCCAGGGTCTTGCCCTCGCCCTTGATCACCAGGCCGTCGTTGCCGTTGGAGTAGTCGCCGACGATCAGCGCGGTGGAATCGACCCCACCTGCGGCCGGGATGGTCAGCGCGTCCATGTTGGTCATGCCGCAGCCATCGAACTCACCGGCGGTGTACTGGTTGATCGACTCGACGTAGTCGTTGAGCTGCACCACGTCGATCTCGATGCCGTATTTGTCGGCCCATTTGTCGATGATGCCGGAGGAGGAGGCGTAGCCCCAGGGCATCCAGCCGGCGTAGATGGTCCAGCAGACGCTGAACTGGTCCTTCTTTTCGGCGTGGGCGTTGACGCTGAGGGCAGCGGCGAGGGCGGCGGCGGCGAGGGAGAACAGACGGCGCTTTTGCATGGAAATCTCCGTTACGAGGATGGATGCAAGCAGGAGTCACGGCACGTTTCGAATCGCTTCGAAAGGCGCGTTCTCCCGGGCTTTTATCCCGCCGTGTAACCCCGCTCGGAGGTCGACGACTCTCGGACCAGCCGTTCGCCGAGCGAACCGGAACCCTAGTCGTCCATTTGCAGATTGTGGTGCCGTAATCCGGATAGCCGGATAGCTCCTGCACGGTAACTGACAAAGCGAATTGTGTGCCAGTTTGGGGAGGGCGCAGGGAGGCGGTTTCAGCGGCTTGTGGGTGGGGAGGGTGCCGGGGAATGGGGCATTGGGGGTCAGTGGTGCACTTTAATGGGGCGGAGCGAGCTCGGGGCCGTTGTGATCCGCTCGGTGGCTTTGTTGGGAGGTTTGTTGCTGCCACCCCTGCGACTTCACCGATTACTTTCCTCGCGCCGGGCGACAGGTTGCGCCTTGCACGGCGCCTTACTTTTCTTTGTGTGGGCAAAGAAAAGTAAGTAAAAGAAAGCCCACCCCGACATCCGGGTCCGGGCGCTTCGCCCCCGGACTTCCCTCGCTCCGGTGCCGCTCCGGGGGGCGGTCTGAAGGGGCATCCCTGCCTCGGCGGCCCCGCCCCTTCAGACCTCGCTCGGCGTCCATGCCTCGCGACCCCCTGCGCAACACCTCCACTCGGCCTCCTGACGGGGACTCGCGTCCGTGCAGTCCAGTGGCGCGGTGCACCGTAGGGTGGTCAACGGCGAAGCCTTGGCCACCATGGTGCTCGGGACTCGCATTTCCCACGCGGTCTCTTGTAGGAGCGGCCCATGGCCGCGAGCTCTCGGGCGGCGTTGCCGCCTTTCGCGGCCATGGGCCGCTCCTGCAGGCTCGTTCCATGTGCATTGGTCAAAGAACGCCCAACCGCCACTGGCACAAAACTCGCTTCCCCTCACGCTCGCTGGGGCCATCGCATGGGCCTTCGGGACGACCCGACCTGCCGCTTTTCTGGACGACCAGGTAACCGACTTGTTCCCGGAGAGGTTGCCCATGGCACACACCGACTTCACCACCATTCCCGTCGTCGACATCGCCGGCCTGCACTCGCCCGATCCGGTCGCGCGCCAGGCGGTGGCCGACGAACTCGGCCGCGCCGCCCGCGACGTGGGCTTTCTGATGGTCACCGGCCACGGCATTTCCCGCGCCCTGCGTGACGGTCTGCTGGAGCAGGCCCGCGCCTTCTTCGCCCGACCGCTGGACGAGAAGATGCGCGTCTACATCGGCCAGTCGACCAACCACAGCGGCTACGTGCCCGAGGGCGAGGAGCAGTTCGCCGGTGGCAGCAGGGACCTGAAGGAAGCCTACGACGTCAATTACGACTACACCGACGGCCCGCAACGCTTCCCCTTGCTCGGGCCGAACCAGTGGCCGGATTCGCCGGCCTTTCGCGACAAGGTCGGTGCCTACTACCGCGCCGCGCTGGCGCTCGGCGACCGGCTGTTCGCCGGCTTCGCCCTGGCCCTCGGCCTGCCCGAGGACACCTTCGTGCCGATCACCCGCCAGCCCACCAGCCAGCTGCGGCTGATCCACTACCCGCTCGATACCGACCCGGCCGCCGACCGCCCCGGCATCGGCGCGCACACCGACTACGAGTGCTTCACCATCCTGCTGCCCACCGCCGAGGGCCTGCAGGTGCAGAACGGCGCCGGCGAGTGGATCGAGGTGCCGCTGGTGGAGGACGCCTTCGTGATCAACATCGGCGACATGCTCGAGGTGCTGAGCAACGGCCAGTTCGTCGCCACCGCGCACCGGGTGCGCAAGGTCGCCGAGGAGCGCTTCGCCTTCCCGCTGTTCTGCGCCTGCGACTACGACACCCGCATTGCGCCGATCGAGGGCCTCGCCCCGCGCGGCGAGCGCCAGTACACCCCGGTGATCTGCGGCGACCACCTGTACGCGCAGACCGCGCAGACCTTCCGCTACCTGCGCGAACGCCTGGAGGTCGGCGAGCTGAAACTGCCCGAGGGCAGCCTGGGGCTGTCGAGCTTCGGCCCCGGCCGCCAGGGGGTGGGCGCATGAACCTGTTCGAACTGGCGAGCCGCTACCCACAACGCGCCGAGGGCGGGGTGCCCGAGTGGATGCTCGGGCATTTTCGTCGGCGCACCATCAGCTTCGCTGACGGGCGCAGTGACCAGCGCACCCGGGTGCACTGGCTGCAGAGCCGCACCTTCACCATCGACCTGCGCCTGCCGAACGGCCCGGCGCTTCCGGTGCGGCCGCTGGCCGATTACAGCGCCGAAGAGCGGCGGGTGCTGGCCAATCACGAGGGCTGGGTGGCCGACAGCGTCTGGGCCGAGGGCCGGCTGAGCTGGGAGGGCGGGGTGGCGCTGCAACTGCACAACCGCTGGCCGGAGCCGGCGCTTCTGCAGCGGGTCGGCAACTGCATGATCGAATTCGCCCCCAGCGGCGCCTACGTCGAGGACTGGCGGTTGCAGGCCACCGGCGGCCCGCTGCTCGGCCTGCGCCTGATCGACGAGCGTGACGCGCAGAGCGGCGAGCTGCTGCATCAGGGCGGCGGGCTGATCGTCTGCGGCGCGCACGCCGGCTGGGTGCATGGGCGGCCGGAGGCGTTGCCCGACTCGCCGCTGGGCTTGCGCGAGCGCGCCGGGCAGGCGGATGCGACGGCACTGGCGGCGTTGTTCGACTTCGAGACTTCACTGGCGGTGGGCGATGCGCAGGCGGGCTACCGGGTGGAATTATCCACCGTGCCGGCGCGGGTCGGACAGGCGCTGGTGCTCGACGGTTTCGAGCGGCTGGCCGACGGGCGCCTGCGCCAGTGTCTGGAAACGCCGGAAGGGCGGGCGGTGGTCAGGCTGTTCGAGGTGGACACCCTGGAGCCGGAATGGCGGCCGGTGCTGGCCACGCCGTCGTCAGCCGAGGCGCAGGGGTGGTTCGAGGCGGAGGCCGAGACCCTGGGGCGGTATCTGGAGGTGCTGGAGTAGCGGGGGCCTTCAGGTGGTGGGAAAGGCTGCGCCGTTTCCCACCCTACGGTTCCGTGGGCGGTTGAGCCGGGAGAGCACCAAAAGCCAATGAGCCAAAGGAGAAGTGTCCAAGCCGACTACTTTCCGCGCGGCGGGCTACAGGTTGCGCCTTGCACGGCGCCTCACTTTTCTTTGCTCGTGCAAAGAAAAGTAAGCAAAAGAAACACGCCCCGACATCCGGGTCCGATTGCTCCGCAATCGGACTCCCCTCCTTCCGGTGCCGCTCCGGGGGTCGGTCTGAAGGGGCGTCCCTGCCCCTTCATCCCTCGCTCGGCGTCCATGCCTCGCGACCCCCTGCGCGACACCTGCACTCGGCCTCCTGACGGGGACTGGGCGTCCGTGCAGGCCGGTGGCTTGCGTTATCGTGTAAGCGCGGTGGACCGTAGGGTGGTCAACGGCGCAGCCTTGGCCACCTGCCGGGGGGAGGAAGCCGTGCAAGGCCGGTGGTGCGGTGCTGCGCAGGGGGGCTCGCGACAATGCCCGTTCGCCCGGACCGTCGGAAGGTTCGAATGCTTTTCTGTAGGAGCGGCCCATGGCCGCGAGCTCTTGATGGCCATTGAGCCTGTCGCGGCCATGGGCCGCTCCTACAGGTTCGTTCCAGGTGCACGGGCTTGTACTTCGCAGGATGGCCAACGGCGCAGCCCTGTCCACCGCTTCGCGCTTTACCACCGCCTGCCTCAACTCCCCTGCACCCCCTCCAACCGCTCCACCACCTGCGCCGGCAACACCGCCTCGGCCGCCCGCGCCGCGCGGCGCTCCTCGTTCAGCGGGATGTCGTAGGTCACCCGCGCGCCATAGGCGCCGGGGGCGTGGGGGTCGATGCGTGGGCGGTCGAACACCATCAGCCGGGTGCCGAGGGTGAAGCCCTCGGAGAGGTCGTGGGTGACCATGAACACGGTCAGCCGGGTCTCGTTCCACAGCTCGAGGAGCAGGCCGTGCATGTCCTTGCGGATGCCCGGGTCGAGGGCGCCGAAGGGTTCGTCGAGCAGCAGCACCCGCGGCTTCATGATCAGCGCCTGGGCAATCGCCAGCCGCTGCTGCATGCCGCCGGAGAGCTGCGCCGGGTATTTTTTCAGCGCATGGCCGAGGCCGACCTTTTCCAGCATGGCCGCCGCTTCCTCGCGGGCGCGGCGTTTGGCGCCGCCCAGCAGGCGGCCGAGCAGCGGGGATTTCGGCAGCTCCAGGCCGAGGGCGACGTTGTCCAGCACAGTCAGGTGCGGGAACACCGAGTAGCGCTGGAACACCACGCCGCGGCTGGCATCCGGTTCGTGGGCGATCGGCGCGCCGTCCAGCAGGATCTCGCCGCGGCTGGGGCGCTCCTGGCCCAGCAGCAGGCGCAGGAAGGTGGACTTGCCGCAGCCGGAGGCGCCGACCAGGGTGCAGAACTCGCCTTCGGCAACGCTCAGGTCCAGGCGCTCCAGCACGACCTGGTCACCGTATTGCTGCCAGACATTCTTTACCGCAATGAAGGGCTTGGAATCGCCTGCTAGGCGGGCCGCGGGCTGCGTTGCGCGGTGCTCATCGACTGCGTGCCCACTCCGGCCGCCTTGCTCCGGGCGCCTTGCCAAGGACCCGCTCGCGACGGCTCCGCTTTCGTTACGGCTCATGCCTTGGCTCCTTCGTACCAGGGAAACAGCGTCCGGGTCAGGCGGCGCAGGGCGTAGTCCATCGCCCAGGCGAGCAGCGTGATCCAGGCGACGTAGGGCAGGATGACGTCCATCGACAGGTAGCGACGCACGAGGAAGATGCGGTAGCCGAGGCCGCCGGTGCTGGCGATGGCTTCGGCGGCGATGAGAAACAGCCAGGCCGAGCCGAGCACCAGGCGCAGCGCGATGAGCAGGCGCGGCATCAGCTGTGGCAGCACCACCCGCAGGATCAGCGTCCAGGTGTTGGCGCCGAGGGTCTGCGCCTTGATCAACAACTCGGCCGGCAGCTGGCGGGCCTGCTGCTCGAGGTCGCGCGCCAGCACCGGGGTGATGCCGATGACGATCAGCATCACCTTCGACAGCTCGTCCAGGCCAAAGACGATGAACAGGATCGGCAGGATCGCCAGCGGTGGCACCATCGAGAGCACCGTCAGCAGCGGTGACAGGGCGGCACCGAACAACGGTAGCGTGCCGGCCAGCACGCCCAGGCAAAGCCCGGCCAGTGCGGCAATGCCCAGGCCCATGCCCAGGCGCTTGAGGCTGGCGAGCGTGTCCTGCCAGAGCAGGTAGTCGCCGCTGCGCTTGTCCGGGGTGAAGGCCATGCGCTCTACCGCATCGGCCATCTGCTGCATGCTCGGCAGGAGCTTGTCGCGCGGGTTCTCGGCCAGACGCTGCGCGGAGCTGCCCAGGTAGAGCATCAGCAGCAGGGCGAACGGCAGGATGGCCAGCATCATCCAGCCCGGGCGGCCGGGGTGGCGGTTGATCAGGCGCATGGTGTGTTCCCTCGGCTGAGGGAGAGACGAACCGCGGTGTCGTCCGCGCCGCTGGGCGCGGCGGGGCGCAATGCCGGATGGCAGGTCTGGTTCATGTAGGACTCCCTCCAGTTTTTCGAGACAGGGCGGTAGGAGCTGCGGGTGCTTGCACGCAGTTCTCCCGGGCTTTTATCCCGCCGTGTAACCTCGCTGGAGGTCGCCAACTCTCGGACCAGTCACTCGCCAGGCGAGCCGGAACCCTAGTCGGCCATTTTTGAGCAATCTGGCTCATCCGTGAGCAGCAGCTCCCTGCACCCGGAGCGTTGCAATGCCGGTGCCAGTTCCCGCGCACTCGCCGCAAAGCCGCATGGCGCCCGGCCCGCAGGCGTTCGGCGCGGCCACTGTCAGCCGCTGCCAGACACGGCGAGCGCACCACAGAGGTGCATCGCTGCTTCATGACGGCTCAGCGGTAACGGGAAACGGAGCGGGCTAGTTGGCCTGCAAGGCCAGTGCGCTGTCGCGTCGAACCTTGCGCTCGTTGCCGAAGCGCCGGGTCAGGCCGATGCGGTCGAAGTGCTCGAGCAACTGGATGCTGCGCTTGCGGCCCAGGCCGATACGGTCACGAAAGGCGGCGGCTCGGATCACCCCCTGCTGCGCCTCCAGTTCGAGCACCGTAGCGGCCAGCTCGCGCAGCGTGTGCTCGGGGTAGAACAGGTCCTTGACCACCTGCTGCAGCTGGCCAAGGCGCGCCAGCTTGCGCAGCAGCAGGCGCATCTGCGCTTCCTCCACGCCAAGCTCGCGGGCCAGGTCGCGTACCCAGGGCGGGTCGAAGCGCCCGGCTTCCAACTGCGGCCAGAGCCGCGCGCGCAGCGCTTCTTCGGGCTCGCTCAGGCGCACCTGGTGATCGGGCAGGTGCAGCCAGGGGCCGCTGGCGGCCACCCGACCGGCGGCCAGCGCCTGCTCCAGCAGGGCGATGAACACCGGTCGCTCGAGCGCGGCGAAGGCGTAGCGGCGCAGGCGGTCGCGGTCCGGGCCGAGTTCGTCCGGCTGCGCCTCGTGGAAGCGCCCGAGGGCGGCCACCAGTTCCTCGCCAAGCGCCTGCCAGCGGGGTGCGTGGAATAACCGGGTTCCGCCGCGCGTTGCGACCGGCAGCGCCGTCTGCGGCAATTGCCAGCCCGCGCTTGGCCGGTTGAACTGGCGCTCCAGCGCCGCCGGGTCGAGGCCGTTGAGGCTCTGCGCCAGCAGGGCCGGCAACGCCTGTTCCAGCTGCTCGGCGGCGAGCGCCTCGAGCTGCGCCAGGCGTGCCTCGCGGCGGCGGTTGCGCGGCGGCGCGAAGGGATCGAGCACGCGCCCGCCGCCAAGCGTGCGCTGCGCGGACTGGTCGCGCAGCACGATGCGATCACCATGCACCGCATGCACCGGCGCGTTGAGCTGCAACTGCACGAAGGCCGTGGCGCCCGGTGCCAGCTGCTCGCCGGCCAGCAGGGCGACGCGGCCGGTGACGTCCTGGGCGCCGAGGTGCACATGCACCGGGGTCCAGTGACGCAGTTCGTGCGCTTCACCGGCAAGCAGGCTGAATTCGACTTCGATGCGCTGGGTCGGCGCGTGCAGCCGCGGCTGCAGCAGCCAGTCGCCCCGGCGAATCTGCTCGACGTTCAACCGCTCGCCGGCCAGGTTCAGTGCCACGCGCTGACCGGCATGGGCCTCGCCGGCCTCGCGGTTCTGCGCGTGCAGGCCGCGCACCCGCACGCTGCGCCCACTGGGGCTGAGCAGCAGCTCGTCGCCGACCTGAACGCGCCCGGCGAAGGCCGTGCCGGTGACCACCACACCCGCGCCGGTGACGCTGAAGGCGCGGTCGATGGCCAGGCGGAAGTGGCCGTCGTCGCGCCGCGCGGCCGCCCTACCCGCCTCGGCGACCAGCGCCGCACGCAGCTCCTCGACACCTTCGCCGGTCAGGCTGGAGACGGCGAAGACCGGTGCCCCGGCCAGGGGTCCGGCGGCCAGCAGGCCTTCGACCTGTTGCCGGACGTGCGCAATGCGCGACGGCTCGACGCGGTCGATCTTGCTGATCGCCACCAGCGCACGGCGGATGCCGAGCAGTTCGACGATCGCCAGGTGTTCGCGCGTCTGCGGCATCACGCCGTCGTCGGCGGCCACCACCAGCAGCACGCAGTCGATGCCGCTGGCACCGGCCAGCATGTTGTGGATGAAGCGTTCGTGCCCCGGTACGTCGATGAAGCCGGTGAGTGCGCCTTCGCCCAGGTCGGCATAGGCGTAGCCGAGGTCGATGGTGATGCCGCGCTCGCGCTCCTCGCGGCGGCGGTCGCCCTGCTGGCCGGTCAGCGCCTTGAGCAGTGCGGTCTTGCCATGGTCGATATGGCCGGCGGTGCCGACGATCACGCCAGGGCCTCACGCAGCAGCGGCAGCTGTTCGACGAAGCCCGGCTCGTCGTCGAGCTGGCGCAGGTCGAGCCAGAGGGCGTCGTCGTCGATCCGACCGAGCACCGGAAGCGGCAGGCCGCGCAGGGCGTCTTCCAGCTGACGCAGGCTGCGGCCGCGCAGGCGCCTGGACTGCTGCGGGCGGATGCACAGCGCGGCGCTGGGCAGGCGTGCCACCGGCTGTGCGCCACTGCCGATCATGCCCAGGGCATCGGTTACTGCGACGTGCCAGCGCTCGCCGAGCACGCCGGCCAGCGCCGGGGCGAGGCGTTCGGCCTGGCTGCGGATCTCCGCCTGCGGGCGGCTGAGCAGGCGCAGGCTGGTGAGGCGTTCGGCCAGGCGGTCGGGGTCGCGATAGAGGTTGAGCACCGCTTCCAGCGCGGCAAGGGTCAGCTTGTCGACGCGCAGGGCGCGCTTGAGCGGGTTCTTCTTGATCTTCTGGATCAGTGCCTTGCTGCCGACGATCAGCCCGGCCTGCGGGCCGCCGAGCAGCTTGTCGCCGCTGAAGGTAACGATGTCGGCGCCGTCGCGCAGCGCTTCCTGCACCGTCGGCTCTTTCGGCAGGCCCCAGCGCGAGAGGTCGAGCAGGCTGCCGCTGCCGAGGTCTTCCAGCAACGGCAGATCGTGGGCATGGGCGATGCGTGCCAGTTCAGCGGTGGCGACGCTGGCGGTGAAGCCCTGCACGCTGTAGTTGCTGGTGTGCACGCGCATCAACAGGCCCGAGCGCGGGTTGATCGCCGCCTCGTAGTCGCGTGCGTGGGTGCGGTTGGTGGTGCCGACTTCATGCAGCTTCACGCCGGCGCGGGCCATGATGTCGGGGATGCGGAAGGCGCCGCCGATCTCGATCAGCTCGCCGCGGGAGATGATGCCTTCCTTGCGTACGCCGAGGCTGTTCAAGGCCAAGAGCACGGCGGCGGCGTTGTTGTTCACCACGGTGACCGCCTCGGCGCCGGTCAGCTCGCGGATCAGCCCTTCGATGAGGTCGTCGCGGTCGCCGCGCTTGCCGGTGGCGAGATCGAATTCCAGGTTGAGCGGGTAGCGCGCGGCAAGGGTGATTGCCTCGATGGCTTCATCCGGCAACAGGGCGCGACCGAGGTTGGTGTGCAGCACCGTGCCGGTGAGGTTGAACACCCGGCGCACGCGGCTCTTGTGCTGGCTGGCCAGGCGTTCGCCGGCGCGCCCGGCGAGCACCGCTTCGGACAGCTCCAGCGGCGCAAGCTGGCCGCTCAGCGCCGGCTCGCGCAGCTCGTCGAGCAAATCGCGCAGCGTGGCGAGCAGCGCCTGGCGCCCGTAGCGCTGCTGCAGCGGCTGGCAGGCCTCGGCACGCAGCAGTTTGTCTACCGAGGGCAGGCGTCCGCTGTTCACCCCTCGCCTCCCGGTGCCAGCAGCAGGTTGGGTGCCCGGCGCTGGTGGCCCTGTTCGGCGAGCAGCAGATCCAGGTCGAGGGTGGCGAGGTCGGCCGATAGCGTCTCGCCGTCGGGCGCCAGCTCCAGGTAGAGCAGCTTGAGGTAGCTGTCGCAGCCGGGGCAGACCTCGGCCTTGATGCCCTGCGGCGAGCCCTCGAAGTGCAGGTAGTCGAGCTTCTTGGTGCTCTGGCAGTGGCTGCACTTGAGTCGCACGTAATGCCACTCGCCAGCGCACAGCGAGCAGACCAGGTAGCGCAGGCCGTTCATCTGCCCCCGGTGGCGGATCACGCCGGCCATCGCCGGGGCGCCGCAGCAGGGGCAATGCGCCTGGTCCTCACGCTCGCGCAGCGTGCTGAAGTCCAGCTCCAGCGCCAGCTGCGTCCAGGCCGTCTGCAGCGCCGCGCCCAGGAAGGGCACCAGCGCTGCCGGCAGGGCGTCGTATTGGCCGCTGAGCAGGGTGGTGGCCCAGGCGATGCGTTGGCCGGCGTCGGCCGTGCGCAGCTGCTCGATGGCCGCCTCGACCGCGGGGTTGGCCGGCACCTCGTAGGCCTCGAGCCAGGCGTCGAGGACAGGCAGCCAGCCCCCTTCACGCACCAGGGTGTCGGTCGCCAGCGGCGGCATGCCGTGGGCCAGGCACTCACGGGTGCGATGGGGATCCGCGGCCGGTAGCGCCGGCGGATTGTCCAGCACCTGCTGCTGCGCCCGGCAGACGCCGGCGAGCAGGCGCAGGTAGTCGCCCATCGGATGGCCATCGGCGAGGCGCTCGAGACGCTCGGCACGCAGCACGAAGAGTTCACGGGGAGGCAGGTTGAAGAACGGCGGTTTGCTGGCGGCAGCTTCGATCTGCCCTGGCTCGAGAATGGTGCCTGACACGCAGGACTCCTTGATCGGGTGAGACGGCGCCGGGGCTCGGCGCCGTCGTTGAGCTTTGAGAGCGGGCCGCCACGAAGATTCCCCCTGGGGGCTCCGTGACGGCGACGGCCTTACTTGCGCTCGACCTCCTTGGCCCAGAGCGGATGATGCTTGCGTGCCCAGGCGCGGCTGACCGTACCGTAGAGCATCGCGCCCATCGAGCCCTTGATCCAGATCGCCGCGTAGATGTGCACGATGATCGAGACGATCAGCACGAAGGCGGCCAGTGCATGCAGCACGGCAGCCAGACGCAGCGTGGTGATGCCGAAGAAACTGCTGAAGTACTCGCGCCAGATGACGATGCCGCTGAACAGCAGCACCAGCATGCTCAGCACCAGCGTCCAGTACAGCAGCTTCTGTCCGGCGTTGTAGCGCCCGACCGGCGGCAGTTTTTCTTCGCGATTGTGCACCACGTCGTTTATCTGCCTGAGCCACTGGCGGTCTCGTGCTTCGATGCGGTTGTGCCCGGCGAAGCGGATTGCCAGCACCAGAAAGAAGACGAACATCGCCACCCCGATGAACGGGTGCAGGATGCGCGTCCAGGTGCCGCCGCCAAACAGCCCGGAAAGGCCGAACAGCGCCGGGTGGAACAGCGCCAG
Organism: Stutzerimonas balearica DSM 6083; assembly: GCF_000818015.1. NCBI lineage: Bacteria > Pseudomonadati > Pseudomonadota > Gammaproteobacteria > Pseudomonadales > Pseudomonadaceae > Stutzerimonas > Stutzerimonas balearica. Next base: position 123,507 of record NZ_CP007511.1, on the reverse strand, counting down.
CCCCGACAGTGCGGCGAGCACGAAGAGGATGGCGACCGCCCAGTGATTGGACCGCTGGGACGGGGTGTAGCGTTCGATGTCGTGTTTCATCGTTGGCTCCTTGAGCAGGCGATTACCCGCAACGGCAGCCCCCGCGCGGGGGCCGCTGCCGTCAGGCTCTCGGCTCCTTCGGATCGACCACGTGCACGGCCGGATCGACCTGATGCACCCCCGTTTCGCCCGAGGCGTCGGCCTCGTCTTCCTCCACGCGCACCGGACCGACCCGCGTGTAGTGGAAGAAGCCGGCCAGCACCGCGGCGCCCATGCCGAGCAGCGCGAGCGGCTTGGCCACGCCCTTCCACAGACTCACCAGCGGGCTGATGGTCGGCTCGTTCGGCAGCTCGCTGTACAGCGTCGGCTGGTCGGCATGGTGCAGCACGTACATCACGTGGGTGCCGCCCACGCCATCGGGGTCGTACAGCCCGGCCTTGTCGAAGCCACGCTCCCTGAGGTCGGCGATGCGCCCGGCGGCGTGCTCCTTCATGTCGTCCTTGCTGCCGAAGACGATGGCGCCGGTCGGACAGGTCTTCACGCACGCCGGCTCCAGGCCGACCGAAACGCGATCCGAGCACAGGGTGCACTTGTAGGCCTTCTTGTCCTTTTCCGACAGGCGCGGCACATCGAACGGGCAGCCGGTGATGCAGTAGCCGCAGCCGATGCACTTGTCCTGGTTGAAGTCGACGATGCCGTTGGCGTACTTCACGATCGCCCCCGGGCTCGGGCAGGCCTTCAGGCAGCCCGGCTCGGCGCAGTGCATGCAGCCGTCCTTGCGGATCAGCCACTCGAGGTTGCCGCTCTGCGGGTTCTCGTACTCGGCGAACTTCATCACCGTCCAGGATTCGGCGGTGAGGTCGATCGGGTTGTCGTAGGTGCCATGGCTGGTGCCGACCTCGTCACGCAGGTCGTTCCATTCCGAGCACGCCACCTGGCAGGCCTTGCAGCCGATGCACTTGGACGTGTCGATCAGCTTGGCGACCTCGCCGATCTCGCGGATCGACGGCCGCTCCGTGGTCGTGGCGGAGCGGGCAATCACGTCTTGAGTAGCCATCATGCCTTCTCCACGTTGACCAGGAACGACTTGAACTCCGGCGTCTGGGTGTTCGCGTCACCGACGAAGGGCGTCAAGGTGTTGGTCAGGTAGCCGTTGCGCGCCACGCCTGAGAAGCCCCAGTGCAGCGGAATGCCGACCTGATGCACGGTCTTGCCGTCGACCGTCAGTGGCTTGATGCGCTTGGTCACCACCGCCACCGCCTTGATGTAGCCGCGGTTGGACGACACCTTGACCCGCTCGCCGGCCTTGATGCCGAGCTCGTTGGCCAGCACCTCGCCGATCTCGACGAACTGCTCGGGCTGGGTGATGGCGTTGAGCCGGCAGTGCTTGGTCCAGAAGTGGAAGTGCTCGGTCAGGCGGTAGGTGGTCGCCGCATAGGGGAACTCCTCCGCCGTGCCGAACAGCTCCATGTCGTTCTTGAACACGCGCGCTGCCGGGTTGCTGACCGCCTTGGGGTTGTCCGGGTGCATCGGGTTGCGCCCGATCGGCGTCTCGAACGGCTCGTAGTGCTCGGGGAACGGCCCCTCGTTCATCTTGTCGACGGCGAACAGCCGCGCCACCCCTTCGGGGTTCATGATGAACGGGTTCATGCCCGCCTCCGGCGGCGAGTCGACCTTGAAGTCCGGCACGTCGGTACCGGTCCAGGCCTTGCCGTTCCACCAGACCAGACGCTTCTTCTCTGCGTCCCACGGCTGGCCGGAGACGTCGGCCGAAGCGCGGTTGTAGAGAATCCGCCGGTTTGCCGGCCAGGACCAGGCCCAGCCAAGGGTCTGCCCCATGCCGTAGGGGTCGGCATTGTCGCGCCGCGCCATCTGGTTGCCGGCCTGGGTCCAGGCGCCGCAGAAGATCCAGCAGCCGCTGGCCGTACTGCCGTCGGCACGCAGCTGGGCGAATCCGGCGAGCTGCTCGCCGGCCTTGGCCAGCACCGCCCCGGTCGTCGGGTCGGTCACATCGGCCAGGGCCTTGCCGCTGAACTCACGCGCAATCTCCTCGGGGCTCGGCTCGTCCGGGCGCATGTACGACCAGTCGATGTTGAGCAAGGCGTCGGCGTTGGCGCCGCCCTCCTCCCGGTACAGGTTGCGCAGGCGATGGAACAGCCCACCCATGATCGCCACGTCGGTGCGCGCCAGCCCCGGCGGTTCGGCGGCCTTCCAGTGCCACTGCAGCCAGCGACCGCTGTTGACCAGCGAGCCGTCTTCCTCGGCGAAGCAGGTGGTCGGCAGGCGGAACACGGTGGTCTGGATACTCGCCGTGTCGACGTCGTTGTATTCGCCGGCGTTGCGCCAGAACTCGCTGGTCTCGGTGGCCAGCGGATCCATCACCACCAGGTATTTCAGCTTCGCCAGCGCCGCGCTGACCTTGGCCTTGTTGGGGAACGACGCGATCGGGTTGAAGCCCTGGCAGAAGTACCCGTTGACCTGGCCCTGATACATCATGTCGAAGTACTTGAGCACGTCGTAGCCGGGGATATCCAGCTTCGGCAGCCAGTGGAAGCCCCAGTCGTTCTCGGCCGTGGCGTTCTTGCCGTACCAGGCCTTCATCAGGCTGACGTGGAACTTCTCGTAGTTCTGCCAGTACGACAGCTGCCCCGGGCGGATCGGCTTGGCCGTGCGCTTGGCGATGTAGGCCGCGTAGTCCTGCTCGCCTTCCATCGGTACGGTGAGGTAGCCGGGCAGCAGGTTCGAGAGGAGCCCCAGATCGGTCAGGCCCTGGATGTTGGAGTGACCGCGCAGGGCGTTCACCCCGCCGCCGGGCATGCCGATGTTGCCGAGCAGCAGCTGCACCATGGCGCCGGTGCGGATCATCTGCGAGCCGACCGAGTGCTGCGTCCAGCCGAGCGCATACATGATGGTCATGGCCTTGCCTGGCGCGGAGGTCTCGGCAATGGTTTCCCAGACCTTGAGCATCGCTGCCTGCGGCGTACCGCAGATGTTGCTGACCACGTCCGGCGTGTAGCGGCTGTAGTGCTTTTTCAGCAGCTGGTAGACGCAGCGCGGGTGCTGCAGGGTCGGGTCGACCTTGGCATAGCCCTGCTCGTCGAGCTCGTAACCCCAGGTGCCCTTGTCGGTGTAGGCGCGCTTGTCGGCGTCGTAGCCATTGAACAGGCCGTTCTCGAAGCCGAAGCCTTCCTTGACGATGAAGGAGACGTCCGTGTAGTTGCGCACGTACTCATGCTGGATCTTGTCGTTTTCCAGCAGGTAATTGATCAGCCCGCCAAGGAAGGCGATATCGGTTCCGGTACGGATCGGCGCATACAGGTCGGCCACCGAGGCCGAACGGGTAAAGCGCGGGTCAACCACGACCAGCCGGGCCTTGTTATGGGCCTTCGCTTCGGTCACCCATTTGAAGCCGCACGGGTGGGCTTCGGCGGCGTTGCCGCCCATGATCAGTACCAGGTCCGCGTTCTTGATGTCGGACCAGTGGTTGGTCATGGCGCCGCGGCCAAACGTCGGGGCAAGACTTGCCACCGTCGGGCCGTGTCAGACGCGCGCCTGGTTGTCGAATGCCAGGATGCCGAGCGAACGCACTACCTTGTGAGTGATGTAGCCGGCCTCGTTGGAGGATGCCGAGGCGGCGAGAAATCCGGTGCTGAGCCAGCGATTGACGATCTGCCCCTGCTCGTTCTTCTCGACGAAGTTGGCGTCGCGGTCGTCCTTCATCAGCCGGGCGATGCGATCGAGGGCTTCATCCCAGTCGAGGCGCTTCCACTCGTTGCTGCCGGCTTCGCGTACCTGCGGGTACTGCAGCCGGTTCGGGCTGTGGACGAAATCCAGCAGACCGGCACCCTTCGGGCAGAGCGTGCCTCGATTGACCGGGTGATCGGCGTCGCCCTCGATGTGGATGATTTCCTGCGCGACGTTCTTGCCGCCGCTGCCCTGGCTGTACAGGATCAGCCCACAGCCAACGGAGCAGTAGGGGCAGGTATTGCGGGTTTCGCGTGTGTTGGTCAGTTTGAAATGCCGGATCGACTCGGCGTACGCCACAGGTGGCGCCATGCCCAACGCAGCCATGCTCGACGCTCCAAGGCCCACGCCACAGACCTTGAAGAACTGTCGACGGTTCATGTCCATCGTGGTTCTCCTCAACAGGCAGAGCGCCAGTACATTGCCGGCGCCTCGTTCTTCAGCTTAGCCAAGCGCCAGATGAGCGGGGGATTAATCGCGGTTCGACCTTTGGCTAATTGCCTTTCTCGGAGCGCCTCTGGGGCGGGACGTGCCAGACGCCACGCAGGGAGGAGCCGGCGTGCGAACGGCCTCGCCCGGGCGCTGCGAAAAAAAATCCGACCAGCGGCAGCTCCTTTCACCAGCAGCAGGCAAGCGCGACGACGGCAGCGGCCCCTGGCTTGGCGCGCGCTCGCCCGCAATCGTTGTACGGGGCACCGTGAGCGTCCAGCTCCCCCGCTGGCGTTGCGCTGGTAAAAACAGCGGCCAAAGAAAAGCCCGGGACCAGCCCGGGCTTTTCTGGGCGCCTTATGCTCAGGCGTTCTGGCGAATACCGGCGACCAGCCAGGGCTGGTTCTCGCCCTGCTCGCGCTCCATGCGCCAGCTCTCGCTAAAGGCTTCGCCCTGGTCGAAGCGCGAGGTCTTGGCCACGCCGCTGAAGGTCAGGGTTGCCACCGTCTTGTCGGGCGTATCGTCGACACCGTCGAGACCGATCTGCAGATCATCGATGTAGGTCGACTGGTAGGCGTCACCGATCTCGGCGCGCTCCTGCTTGAGAAACGCCAGCAGCTGAGGGGTGACGAACTCGGCGATCTTGTCCATCTCGTTGGCATCCCAGTGCTGCTGCAGCGCCAGGAAGTGCTCGCGCGCCGCGGCCAGGAAGCTCTGCTCGTTGAACCAGGCCGGCGCGTTGATCACCGGCGCCGCCGGGGCGGCGCTGCCGCCGAAGATCGACGGCTGCTGCGGCATCTCGCGCTGCATCGGCGCATGGCCCGGCGCGGCCATGGCCGGCTGCTGGCGGCGCCGCGCGGCGAGGAAACGGAACAGCACAAAGGCCAGCAGGCCGAAGATCAGGATGTCGAGAAATTGCAGGCCTTCGAAGCCGTCACCCATGAACATCGAGGCCAGCAGACCACCGGCGGCGATACCGGCCAGCGGGCCGAGCCAGCGCGAAGCGCCACTCGCTGCCGGCTGTTGACGACCGGCCTGCTGCTGAAGGGTTGCGTCGTTGCGCTGCTGCGGCGCTTGACGGGTCTGGTGACTCGGTGCCGCGCCAAAGCTCTTGCCACCGCCGAAGCGCTTGGCCGCGCTGGCATCGAAGGCAAAGGTCAGGCTGATACACAGCGCCATGAATACGCTAAGCACACGTTGCATTGAGTGTTCCCGCTTGTCGGTTGGATACGCGCGTCATGTTGCATCTCACCCCGGGCATCGGCCAGCTGCAGAGTGTTTCCGGCTTTTGCCCGCAGTGTTCGGATGACGTCAGCGCCAGTTGTAGAGTTCCTTTTCGGTGAGCGCGTGCATCGGCTCCACCTGCGCCTGGAAGGCCTTCATCGAGGCCCAGATACGGCCGTTGAGCTCGCTCTGCGCCGCGAGCTCGCCGAGCACCTGCTCGGACTGCTCGCGCAGGGCGGCCAGCACTTCGTCCGGGAAGCGTTTGAGCTCCACGCCCTGCTGCTTGAGCTGATCGAGGGCCAGCGCATTGTTGTAGACGTAGTCGTCGAGCATTTCGCGGCTGGCGGCACGGGTCGCCTCGGTGAGGATCGCCTGCAGATCGGCAGGCAGGCTGTCGAAGGCCTTCTGGTTGACCAGCAGCTCGAGCACTGCCTGCGGCTCCTGCCAGCCCGGGTAGTAGTAGTACCTGGCGGCCTTGTGCAAGCCGAAAGCCAGGTCGTTGTAGGGGCTGACCCAGTCGGTAGCGTCGATGGCACCGGTCTGCAGCGCGGTGAACACTTCGCCGCCAGGCAGATTCACCGTGGTCGCCCCCAGGCGCGAGAGAACCTCACCACCCAAGCCGGGCATGCGGATCTTCAAGCCCTTGAGGTCGTCCAGGCTGTTGATTTCCTTGTTGTACCAGCCGCCCATCTGCATGCCGGTGTTGCCCACCACCATCGGCTTGACGCCGAAGGGTGCGTAGGCTTCCTCCCAGAACTGCTGGCCCTGGCCACGGCTGAGCCAGGCATTCATTTCGTTGGTCGACAGGCCGAAGGGCACCGAGGTGAAGAACTGCGCGGTGGGCACCTTGCCCTTCCAGTAATAGGCCGCACCATGGCCCAGCTCGGCAGTGCCGCGCGAGACCGAGTCGAACACTTCCAGGGCCGGGACCAGCTCACCGGCGGCATAGACCTTTATCTTCAGCCGGCCGCCACTCATGGTGTCGACCCGCTCGGCCAGGCGCTCGGCCGAAGTGCCCAGCCCCGGGTAGTTCTTCGGCCAGGCGGTGACCATCTTCCATTGATAGGTCTTGGCAGGTTCGCTGGTGGCACCGGCGCGTTCGGGCGCGGGCTGGTCGTCGTTGCAGCCGGCGAGCCCGAGCAAGGCGAACAGGGCGGTGGCGGCACCGAGCAGATAGCGGCGTTTCATGGGTCTCCGGGTCCTCGATGGGGCTCGTTGAAATGATCGGTCAGAGGGCTTCGAGCTTGGCGTAGCTGAGCATCAGCCACTTGCTGCCTTCGCTCTCGAAGTTCACCTGCACCCGGGCCTGGGCGCCGGCGCCTTCGAAGTTGAGGATGGTGCCTTCGCCGAACAGCGAATGGCGCACGCGCTGGCCGAGGGCAAAGGGGGTTTCCGGCACGCCGGCGCCGGCGAACAGCGAGGCGCCGCTCATGCTGCGCCCGGCAAAGGTGCGGCTGACCGTGTTGTTCAGCCGCACTTCCTGAATCAGCGCCGGCGGGATCTCCCGCACGAAGCGCGAGACCTTGTTGTAGGTCTCGCTGCCGTGCAGACGACGGGTCTCGGCGTAGGTGATCACCAGCTGCTGCATGGCGCGGGTGATGCCGACATAGGCCAGGCGGCGCTCCTCTTCCAGACGGCCGGACTCCTCCAGGCTCATCTTGTGCGGGAACAGCCCCTCTTCCATGCCGACCAGGAACACCAGCGGAAACTCCAGGCCCTTGGCGCTGTGCAGCGTCATCAGCTGCACGCTGTCCTCGTGCTCGCCGGCCTGCTGCTCGCCGGCCTCCAGCGAGGCGTGGTCGAGGAAGGCCGCCAGCGGCGACTGCACGCTGTCGTCCTCCTCGTTGTAGCTGTCGAAGGCGCGCGCGGCGGACACCAGCTCCTCGAGGTTTTCCACCCGCGCCTGGGCCTTGTCGCCCTTTTCGTCGCGGTGATAGGCGAGCAGCCCGGAATCCTCGATCACCGCCTGGGCCATGCTGTGCAGGGGCAGCTTCTCGACCTTCAGCGCCAGGCTGTCGATCAGCTCGACAAAGGCGTTCAGCGCACTCGCCGCGCGCCCGGAGACCGCCTTGGTGCCGACCGCCTGATGCAGCGCCGCCCACAATGACAGGCCCTGCTCGCGCGCCAGCTGGCGCAGGCTGTCGACGGTCTTCTCGCCAATGCCGCGCGCGGGCAGGTTGATCACCCGTTCCAGCGCCGCGTCGTTGTCGCGGGTCTGGATCAGGCGCAGGTAGGCCATGGCGTTCTTGATCTCGGCGCGCTCGAAGAAGCGCTGGCCACCGTAGATGCGGTAGGGAATCTTCTCGCGCAGCAGCGCTTCCTCGAGCACCCGCGATTGCGCGTTGGAGCGGTAGAGAATGGCGATCTCGCTGCGGCTCATGCCGTCGCGGATGGCCTTCTCGATGCTCTCGACGACGTAACGCGCCTCGTCATGCTCGTTGAACGCGGCGTACAGGCTGATCGGCTCGCCCTCGCAACCGGAGGTCCACAGCTCCTTGCCCATGCGCCCCTGGTTGTTGGCGATCAGCGCGTTGGCCGCCTTGAGGATGCAGGCGGTGGAGCGGTAGTTCTGCTCCAGGCGGATGATCTCGGCATCCTGGAAATCGTCGCCGAACTGCTGCAGGTTTTCGATCCGCGCACCGCGCCAGCCGTAGATCGACTGGTCGTCGTCGCCGACCACCATCAGGCTTTCGCCGCCCTTGGCCAGCAGCCGCAGCCAGGCGTACTGCACGGCGTTGGTGTCCTGGAACTCGTCGACGAGGATGTGCCGGAAGCGCCGCTGATAGTGCTCGAGCAGGCCCGGATGATCGCGCCACAGGTCCAGCGCGCGCAGCAGCAGCTCGGAGAAATCGATCACCCCGGCACGTGCGCAGGCCTCCTCGTAGGCCTGGTAGATCTTCAGCTGGGTGGCGAGGAACAGATCGCCACCGGCCTGGATGTTCTGCGGGCGCAGGCCCTCGTCCTTCTGCGCGTTGATCCACCACTGCGCCTGGCGCGCCGGCCAGCGCTGCTCATCCAGCCCCAGCTCGCGGATCACCCGCTTGACCAGGCGCTGCTGGTCGTCGGAATCGAGGATCTGGAAGTTCTCGGCCAGCTTGGCCTCGCGCCAGTGCGCGCGCAGCAGGCGGTGGGCCAGGCCGTGGAAGGTGCCGACCCACATGCCTTGCGGGTTGACGTGCAGCAGCTGCTCGATGCGCTGGCGCATCTCGGCGGCGGCCTTGTTGGTGAACGTCACCGCCAGGATCGAGTACAGCGAGGCGCGCTCGACCTGGTTCAGCCAAGCGATGCGGTGCACCAGCACCCGGGTCTTGCCCGAGCCGGCGCCGGCAAGGACCAGTTGGCGTCCCAGGGGCGCGGCTACGGCCTGGCGCTGGGCATCGTTGAGGGAGTTGAGCAGGTGGGAGATATCGTCGTGCATCACGGCATTCTATGGGAAATGCCCGCGCCGCGCTCGCCTGCCGGCCCGCCGAGCGGCACGGCAGGCACGCCGGCACCTGCCGTCGGTCGGAGCGCGCTCCAGCGAAGGCAGGAACCGGCCGATCAAGAGGGTATGACTCTCGCTATCAACGTGCCATTATCGGCGAGCAATCGCACCTCGACCGCTTCGGACAAGTAGTACAAGAACAACCGATGACCGATTCCGCTCGCGCCGCCTACAAGGCCTCTCGACTGCCTGCCAGCCCCGAACGCACGGAGGCGGAGCCGGGCAGTCACGATGTCGAGCGCGTTCGTCTGCTCTACCGCGGCTCGCGCATTCCCAATCTGCTGCTGTTGCTGACCAGCCTGGCCTGCGTGCTGCTGCTCTGGCCGGACGCCGGCACCGGCCGGCTCGGCGTCTGGGCGCTATGGATGGTCAGCCTCGCCCTGGTCTGGCTACAGCAGGCCTCGGCCTTCGACCAGGCAGGCGCCGACCGGCAGCGCGAGCCCGGCTGGTACTGGCGCTTCTTGCTCGGCAGTGCGGTTTCGGCCGTCAGCCTGGCCTACGCCATCATCGCCCTGGTGCCCAGCGAGGCCTTTCTCCAGCAAGCCACGCTGTACGGGCTGATCGGCTCGGTGGTGGTGTACACCAGCGTCGCCTATGGCGTCAGCCTGCCGGCCTTCCTCAGCTTCGCCGTGCCCTGCCTGCTGCCGTCCGGGCTGTTCCTGCTGTTCAGCGACGAAGTGCTGCAACGCGGCTGGGGCGTGCTGGCCATCATCGTCCTCGCCGCGCTCAGCCTGACCGCCTGGCAGATAAGCCGCCTGATCGGCGACAGCCTGCAGCAGCGCCTGCAGAAGCTGATCCTCATCGAGCGCCTGGGCAGTGCCGCGCAGCGCGCCGAACAACTCAACGCCGAGCTTGCCCGCGAAGTCGAGCAACGCCGCAACGCCGAACGCCAGCTGCGCCAGGCCTACGATGAACTCGAACAGCGTGTCGCCCAGCGCACCCGTGAACTGGCCGAGGTGGCGGACGAGCTGCGCGAGAGCGAGGCGCGCCTGAACTTGGCGCTCGACGCCAGCGAACTCGGCCTGTGGGACTGGGACCTGGCGCATGCCAAGGTGCTGCATACCCGCCTGGAAGTGGTGTTCGCCCGCGACGACCAGCGCGCCCACGACGAGCCGCTGCCGGACATCCACCCGGACGACCTGCCCCGGGTGCGTGCCACGCTCATCGCGCACCTGAAGGGCGAGACCGAGCAGTACGTGGTCGAGTACCGCGCCATCACCCATGATGGCGAATGCCTGTGGATCGAGGACCGCGGCCGGGTCATCCAGCGCGCCGACAACGGCCGCGCCCTGCGCATGATCGGCACCCGGCGGGACATCAGTGCGCTGCACCAGCAGGCCGAACAGCAGCGCCTGGCGGCCACCGTGTTCGAGGCTGCCGCCGAGGGCATGGTGATCATGGATGCGCGCTACCGCATCCTGGCGATCAACGATGCCTGCTGCGAACTCTCCGGCTTTACCCGCGACGAACTGCTCGGCCGCAGCGTGGCGCTGCTGGCCAGCTCGGTGGAATCGCAACGCCAGTACAGCCTGATGCGCGAGTCGCTGGAGCGCGACGACCAGTGGCAGGGCGAGCTGACCGAAGCGCGCAAGAACGGCGAGACCTACCCGCTCTGGGTGCAGTTGCGCCGCGTGCATGGGGCCGGTGGCGAGGTCAGCCATGTGGTCGGCTTCCTTTCCGACCTGACCATGCGCCGGCAGGCCGAGGAGCGCCTGCGCTACCTGACGCTGTACGACGATCTGACCGGCCTGGCCAATCGCAGCCTGCTCAAGGAGCGCCTGCACGAGGCCTGTCAGCGCGCCCGCCAGACCGGCCGCCATCTTGCGGTGCTGTTCGTCGACCTGGACCGCTTCAAGATCCTCAACGACAGCCTTGGCCACGAGGCCGCCGACTCGCTGCTGCGCGAAATGTCGCGCCGCCTGGCTCAGACCTTTTCCGACGCCGACACCATTGCCCGCCTGTCCGGCGATGAATTCGTCGTGCTGATCGAGTCCTACGGCAGCCTGTCAAACCTCGCCTACCTGGGCAGCCGCCTGCTGGCGCGTATCCGCAAACCGACCATCATCGACGGCCAGGAGCTGGTGCTCAGCGCCTCGGTCGGCATCAGCCTGATGCCCGAGAACGCCCGCGAGCCGGCCAGCCTGCTGCGCCAGGCGAACATGGCCATGCAGCAGGCCAAGCACCTGGGCGGCAATACCCTGCAGTTCTTCACCGAGCGCCAGCAGGACAGCAGTCTGGAATTGCTGCGCCTGGAGAACCAGCTGCGCAAGGCGCTGGTCGAGCAGCAGCTGGAGGTGTTCTACCAGCCGCGCCTGAACCTGACGAACGACCGCATCGATGCCGCCGAGGCCCTGGTGCGCTGGCGCCACCCTGAACAGGGCCTGGTGCCGCCCGGGCAGTTCATCTCGCTGGCCGAGGAGACCGGCCTGATCATCCCGCTGGGCGAATTCGTCCTGCGCGAGGCCTGTCGGCAGGCCGCGCAGTGGCGCCTGCAGGGCGTGGCGGACATCCGCGTATCGGTGAACCTCTCGGTCAAGCAGCTGCGCCAGGGCAACTTCATCACGCTGGTGCGTCAGGTGCTCGAAGAGACCGGCCTGCCGGCCGAGCGGCTGGAACTGGAGCTGACCGAAAGTCAGCTGCTTGACGATGTCGACGGCGCCATCGGCATCTGCCGCCAGCTGCGCGCGCTGGGGGTGAAGATGGCCATCGACGACTTCGGAACCGGCTATTCGTCGCTCAGCTACCTCAAGCGCTTCCCGGTCGACTATGTGAAGGTCGACCGCTCGTTCGTCGCCGAGCTGGAACATTCCAGCGAAGACGCCGCCATCGTTCGGGCCATCATCGCCATGGTTCACAGCCTGGAACTGAAGGTGGTCGCCGAGGGGGTGGAAACCGAGGCGCAGCTGGCGTTCATTCGCGCCCAGCGCTGCGACGAGATGCAGGGCTACCTGATCAGCGCGCCAGTGCCGGCCGAGCGCTTCGTCACGCTGCTGCGCTAGCTCCGCTCACGGCGCGGGTGGCAGGCGGCTCCCGGGCGGGAGCCGCCCGACTCAGTGGGGGAATTGCCGGGCCAGGGCGCGCAGGGCTGCCTCGGCGTTGAGCACCCGGGTCACCGCTTCCTCGGCCTTGTCCGGACGGATTTCCAGGCGCTCGAACAGGCCCGGCGGAATCGGCTCCTGCGGCCCCTCGCCAATCCCGCGGTTGCGCAGCAGGCGCACCGCCAGGCAGACCAGGTTGGCATAGGCGAAATCCTTGCCCTGGTAGTTCGGGTCGGCCTGGAAGCGCAAGGCGTTGGCCAGTTCCACCGGCATGCCCCAGTAGCGCATCAGCCAGGCGCCGATCTGCTCGCGGGTAATGCCCAGCAGGTGGTGCTCGACGAGCGAATGGTGCAGGTGCGGGTTGACTTCCAGGTGCCGGCACAGCAGCGAGAAATGCGGCGGAAATACATGCGCCAGCACCAGATAACCGAAGTTGTGCAGCAGCCCCGACAGGTAGCTCAGGCCGGGTTCGGGGCGCCGTTCGCGCGGGATCAGCCGGGTCAGCCCCTCGATCACCGCGGCGGTGTAGATCGCCTGGTGCCAGTAGGGCGTGGCCTGCTGCGGATGGTCCTTGGGCAGGCTCAGGGTCTTGCCCAGGGCCAGGCCCAGCGCCAGGTTGATCACCAGGTCGAAGCCGAGCACGCGCACGATGGCGTCCTCGACCGAGCGAATCTTCCCGGGCGCCGCGTAGTAGGGCGACGCCGCCCAGCTGATCACCTGCGCCGCCAGCGCCGGGTCGGTCTCGACCACGCCAGTGATGTCGTCCACCGTGGCCTCGGGCATCACCCGCAGCTTGATGATGCGCTGCGCGGTATGCGGCAGCGGCGGGATCTCGATGGTCTGCTCCAGGCGCTGCTGGATGCGCCGGGCAGTAAAGCTCTGCACGGCCTGGGTGATCTCGGCGCGGTCGTCATCCGGGCGATCGAGATTCGGGCGGATCTGCTGCAGCGCCACGCTGAAGCTGCCGGCACTGCAGCGGTCGACCAGCCGGCGGAAGGCGTCGTTCTCCACTTCCAGCCAGAAACCGGGCTGGCCGGTTTCCAGAAGCAGCCGCGGCTGCTCCAGCAGGCGCTGTTCATACAGACACGGCGAGCCGGTCAGCGGCGGCAGCGCCGGCGCACTGCTCAGCTCGTGCTTGCCGAGCAGGCGCGCCAGGCGTTCGGGCTTGACCGCCACCAGCTGCCGGCCGGTCAGCTCGGTCAGGCGCGCCAGATCGAGCAGGTGATCCTGTGGAAACAGCACCAGCATCAAGCCGATGGCATCTTCGAGCAGCACGGCCTGCACGCGGCGCAGCGCGGCGAACCCGCTGCGCTCGGTGTGCAGCCGATAGGCCAGACCGAGGTCGTCGAGAAGCTTGCGAATGGAGGCGGACAGTTCGGCGGGGGACTCGTTCGAAACAGCTGCGTTCATAGAGGGGTCCGTCGAGAGAATGCCCGCAGTATAGCCAAACGCACCTGGCGGAACCTCGTTCCGACGGATGGTTTGTCAGACCTGGCCGTACTCCTGGCCATGACGCAGCCAGCGCTCGAGCAACGGGCTGACATGCTGCGGCCAGCGCGCCAGCAAGGTCTGCGCCGCGTCGCGCACGGCCGGCAGCAGGTCGGCGTCGCGCATCAGGTCGGCGACCTTGAACTGCAACAGACCGGTCTGGCGGGTGCCGAGCATCTCGCCGGGGCCACGCAGCTCCAGGTCCTTTTCGGCAATGATGAAGCCATCGGTGGTCTCGCGCATGATCGCCAGGCGCTCGCGGCCCATCTGCGACAGCGGAGCGTGGTAGAGCAGCACGCAGTGGCTCGCCGCGCTGCCACGCCCGACCCGTCCGCGCAGCTGGTGCAGCTGGGCCAGGCCGAGGCGCTCGGGATTCTCGATGATCATCAGGCTGGCGTTGGGCACGTCCACGCCGACCTCGATCACCGTGGTAGCGACCAGTAGCTGCAGTTCGCCGGCCTTGAAGCGCTCCATCACCGCGGCCTTCTCGGCCGGCTTCATGCGGCCGTGGATCAATCCGACGGCCAGCTCGCCGAGCGCGGCCGAGAGTTCCTCGAAGGTGGTCTGCGCGGCCTGGCAGGTGAGCTCCTCGGACTCCTCGATCAACGTGCAGACCCAGTAGGCCTGACGGCCCTCGCGGCAGGCGGCGCGCACCCGCTCGATAACTTCCAGCCGGCGGCTGTCGGCGATCACCAGGGTATTGACCGGGGTCCGCCCGGGCGGCAGCTCGTCGAGGATCGAGGTGTCCAGATCGGCATAGGCGCTCATCGCCAGGGTGCGCGGAATAGGCGTGGCGGTCATGATCAGCTGATGCGGGCAGAGCCGGCCGTCGATGCCCTTCTGGCGCAGGGCCAGGCGCTGCTGCACGCCGAAGCGGTGCTGCTCGTCGATGATCACCAAGGCCAGGCGCTTGAACACCACCTCGTCCTGGAATAGCGCATGGGTGCCGACCACCATCGGGCAGCCGCCGGCGATCTGCTCCAGCGCCGCGGCGCGGGCCTTGCCCTTGAGCTTGCCGGCCAGCCAGGCGACCTCGATGCCGAGCGGTTCGAGCCACTTGCTGAAGTTGAGAAAGTGCTGCTCGGCGAGGATTTCCGTGGGCGCCATCAGCGCCACCTGGTAACCGGCTTCCAGCGCCTGCAGGGCGGCGAGGGCGGCGACCACGGTCTTGCCGGCGCCGACGTCGCCCTGCACCAGGCGCAGCATCGGCTCGTGCTGGGCCAGGTCATAGGCGATCTCGGCGCCGACGCGCTGCTGCGCGCCGGTGGGGGCGAAACCGAGGTTGGCGAGAAAGCGCTGCGGCAAGGCTTTCGCCGGTGGCAGCGCTGGTGCCTGCTGGGCGCGCACCCGCTCGCGCAGGCGCTGCAACGACAGCTGATGGGTCAGCAGCTCCTCGAAGGCCAGCCGGTGCTGCGCCCAGTGACGGCCCTCGGCGAGTTCCTCAAGGTCGGCGTCCGGCGGCGGTCGGTGCAGGTAGCGAATCGCCTCGTCGAGCGCGCCGAGGCGGTGTTCACGCGCCAGCTCGGCCGGCAGCCAGTCAGGCAGGCTGTGCGGGCCGAGTCGCGCCAGCGCCTGCCCGGTGAGCTGGCGCAAACGCTGCTGGGTCAGGCCCTCGGTGGTCGGGTAGATCGGCGTCAGGGTCTGCTCGACCGGCGCCGGATCGTTCGTCAGCGCGCGGTACTCGGGGTGATAGATCTCCAGCCCCGAGGCCCCGGGGCGCGCCTCGCCATAGCAGCGCAGCTGGGTGCCGCGCTTCATGGCTTCCTTCTGCGCGTTGCTGAAGTGATAGAAGCGCAGGCTCAGCGTGCCGCTGCCATCCTGCAGGCGCACCAGCAGGCTGCGCCGACGGCCCATGACGATGTCGGCGCCGGCGACGATGCCTTCGATCACCGCGTCCTGCCCCGGGCGCAGCGAGCCGATCGGCACCACGCGGGTGCGATCCTGGTAGCGCAGCGGTAGATGGAACAGCAGGTCCTGCAGGGTTTCCAGGCCGACCCGCGCGAGTTTCTCGGCCAGCGCCGCGCCGACACCCTTGAGCGCGGTGACCGGCACCGCCGCCAGTTCGCTCATCGGCTCAGGCGTTGATCACGGGCGGCTTGGCGACCGAGCACAGGCGGATGGAGTCGGCGAGCACCTCGATCGCCTTGGGCCGCGGGAAGCTGGCGCGCCAGGCGATGGCGACGGTGCGGAACGGCGCCGGCGGCGTCATCGGCCGCACCTCCAGCACCCCGGGCGCGTAGTGATGGCTCTCGACCGCCGACAGCGGCAGGATCGACACGCCGAGCCCGGAAGCGACCATGTGGCGGATGGTCTCCAGCGAACTGGATTCGACCGTGGTGTGGCTGGCCGCCTCGCCCTTGCGCGTGGTCGGGCAGGCTTCGAGCACCTGATCGCGGAAGCAGTGGCCCTCGCCGAGCAGCAGCAGGCTCTTGTCGTTGAGCATCTCGGCGTCGATGGTCTTTTTTGCCGTCCACGGATGGTCGGCCGGCATCAGCACGTAGAACGGCTCGTCGTAGAGCGGCTTGGTCAGCACGTCGGCTTCCTGGAACGGCAGCGCGATGATGATCGCGTCGAGCTCGCCGGTACG
The DNA here is from genome assembly GCF_000818015.1 of Stutzerimonas balearica DSM 6083. NCBI lineage: Bacteria > Pseudomonadati > Pseudomonadota > Gammaproteobacteria > Pseudomonadales > Pseudomonadaceae > Stutzerimonas > Stutzerimonas balearica. The sequence continues at coordinate 107,483 of NZ_CP007511.1, read as the reverse complement.
CAGCTTGTCGCGCAGGATGTGGGTGAAGTTCTCTTCGATGTACAGCGGCATGTCCGGCGCCACGCGGTGCAGCTGCGGGATCAGGTGCGGGAACATGTAGGGACCGACGGTGTAGATGGCGCCGACCTTGAGCGGCGCGGCCAGCTGGTTCTTGCCGACCTGCGCCAGCTCGCGGATGCTCTGCGCCTGCTCGAGCACCTTCTGCGCCTGGGTCACGATGCCCTCGCCCACCGGCGTCAGGCGCACGGCACTCTTGGTGCGCTCGAAGATCAGCACGCCGAGCTCGTCCTCGAGCTTCTTCACGCCCACCGACAGTGTCGGCTGGCTGACATGGCAGCGCTCGGCGGCGCGGCCGAAATGCTGTTCCTGGGCAAGGGTGACGATATAGCGCAGTTCGGTCAGGGTCATAGTCAACGTCCATCAGGTTGCCGCCAAGCATAGCCTTTGCTTTGCAACGAACCAACTGGCACGCCAGCTGCACGGAATCTTCGGCCATACGAAACCGGCGCGCGGCATTACACTTTCAATCGGGCTCGCAGGTAGCCAGCAACAGGGAGCGTAGGACCATGGGTAAGCGTTGCTCCGTTTTGATCGCCGGCTGCGGCGATCTGGGATGTCGGCTGGGCATGCGCCTGAGCGCGGCGGGCTGGCGGGTCTACGGGCTCAGACGGCAGGCGGCGGATCTGCCAGTGCCGATCCTGCCGGTCAAGGGCGACCTCAACAGCGAGGCCTGCCCACGTGCCTGGCCCAACGGCGAGCTGGACTACCTGGTCTACGCCGCCTCGGCCAACCAGCACGACGAGGCCGGCTATCGCCAGGCTTATGTCGACGGCCTGCGCCACGTGCTCGGCTGGCTGGACGCACGCGGCCAGCGGCCGCGGCGGCTGCTGTTCGTTTCCAGCACCGGGGTCTACGGGCAGAGCGCCGGTGAATGGGTCGACGAGGAGTCGGCCACCGAGCCGACCGGCTACACCGGCCAGGTGATGCTCGAGGCCGAACGCCTGGCCCTCGGCGCCGGGCTGCCGGGCACCGTGGTGCGCCTGGCCGGGCTCTACGATCCGGCACGGCCCTGGTTGCAGAACCAGATCCGCGCCGGCCTGCAGGTCGACCGCGAGCCGCCGCAGTACAGCAACCGGCTGCACCGCGACGATGCCGCCGGCCTGCTCGCGCATCTGCTGCTGGCCGATGCCGCCGGCACCGCGCTGGCGCCCTGCTACCTGGGGGTCGACGACGAACCGGCGCCGTTGCACGAGGTGGTCGATTGGCTGCGCGAGCGCATGGGCGTCAGCCATTGGGCCGACCAGCGCATGAGCCGTCGCGCCGGCAGCAAGCGCTGCAGCAACGCGCGGGCACGGGCGCTGGGCTGGCAGCCGAAGTACCCCAGCTACCGCCAGGGCTACGCCTCGGTCGGGCCGCGGCGTGACTGACGGCAACCGCCTGCTGGCTCGCGCCTGGCTGCCGGGCGTCGAGCTGTTTCATGCCGACTTTTCCGGCCAGCCGTTCGGCCGCCACAGCCACGACGCCTTTGCCATCGGCGCCATCGTGCGCGGCGTCGGCGGCTATCGCTGCCGTGGCGAACGGCATGCGCTGCCGGCCGGCACGCTGTCGCTGATGAACCCCCAGGAGCCGCATACCGGGCACGCCGAATCCCCACGGCTGATCTATCGCATGCTCTACGTCGAGGAATCGCGCCTGCCCGCACTGCTGGGCCGCAAGCGGCTGCCGCGCGGCTTTCGCCAGCTCAACCCGGCCGATGACGGGCGCGTCGCCGCCGGGCTGGCGGCGCTGGCCGACGACTTCCTCGGCAACGACGCGCTGGGCCTGGAATCCCGCCTGGTGGCCCTGCTGCAGCTGGTCTTCACCCGCCACGGCGGCCTGCCCGAGCTTGCCGCCGCACGCCGGGACAACCAGGTCGTCGCCGCGCTGCGCGATTACCTGGATGCGCATTACCACGAGTCGATCAGCCTGCAGGCCCTGGCCGCCGAGCTGCAGCGGCACCCTCGCCACCTGATCGAGGCGTTTCGCCGGCAGTACGGCGTGCCGCCGCACACCTGGCAGCTGCAGCGCCGGGTGCGCGAGGCCAAGCGCCGCCTGCTCGACGGCCAGCCGCTGGCTGGGGTGGCGCTGGACCTCGGCTTCTACGACCAGGCTCACTTCAGCGCCACCTTTCGCCGCTTCACCGGCGTCTCGCCAGGTCGCTTCCGCCTGGCCGCACGCACCTGACTTTCCTCCAATACCCGCGCGCCGGCACCAGACAGACTGATCGCTCCTGACCGGAGGTGATCATGTCCCTGTTCCTGCTCGTTGCCGGCACCCACTTCGCGGCGCTGCTCTCGCCGGGGCCGGATTTCTTTCTGTTGATCCGCACGGCCCTGCGCCACGGCCGCCGCCAGGCCGACGGCTGCGCCTGCGGCATCGCCCTGGCCAACCTCGCTTCGATGCTCCTGGTGCTCGGCACCCTCGCGCTGCTGCCCGAGGCCGGCAGCACATTCACCCGCCTGCTGCAGCTGCTGGGCGGCGGCTACTTTCTCTGGCTCGGCGCAACCGCCGTGCTGGCGCGCCGCGAACTGAGCCTGCCGGAGGGCGATGCGCAGGCGAGCGGCCGCGCGCTGGCCGGGCTCCTCCAGGGCCTGCTCGCCAGCAGCCTGAACCCCAAGCTGCCGCTGTTCTACGCCGGGCTCTTCGGTGTGCTGCGCGACGCCGCCACGCCAGCCTGGGGGCTGGCCCTGGCGATGCTGTGGATGGGCGCCGTGGTGCTGCTCTGGGACCTGGCCCTGGTGCGCCTGCTGTACCGCCGGCGCTGGCGCAACGGGCTGCGCCGCCGGGTGCGCACGCTCGACCGGCTCTGCGGCGCGCTTCTCGCGCTGCTCGGTAGCGCCCTGCTGGGCGGCGCGCTCGCGCCCTGATCTCCGTCGGTCAGGGCGGCGGCAACTTCTGCTGGCGGGCGGCGCACTAAAAATCTGACAGGCAAACGCCGCACGGCACGCAGAGGAAGAATCAGCGCCAGCAGCGCACCAGGCGACAGGAAGCGAGACCCGGCGGCAGGTACAGACACCCGACCAGGAGATACCCCCGATGAGAGCGCTCCGCTGGCACGGCAAGCACGACATCCGCTGCGACAACCACGTTCCCGATCCGACCATCGAAGACGCCCGCGACGCCATCATCAAGGTCAGCTCGTGCGCCATCTGCGGCTCCGACCTGCACCTGTACGACGGCTTCATGCCCGGCATGAAGCACGGCGACATCATGGGCCACGAGTTCATGGGCGAGGTGATGGAGGTCGGCAAGGACAACAAGAAACTCAAGGTTGGCGATCGCGTGGTGGTGCCTTTCACCATCGTCTGCGGCGAATGCGACCAATGCCGACGCGGCAATTTCTCCGTGTGCGAGCGCACCAACCGCAACAAGGACATCGCCGACAAGGTCTTCGGCCACACCACCGCCGGGCTCTACGGCTACACCCACCTGACCGGCGGCTACCCGGGCGGCCAGGCTGAATACGTGCGCGTGCCCTATGCCGATGTCGGCCCGGTGGTGGTGCCCGACGGGCTGACCGACGAACAGGTGCTGTTTCTCGGCGACATCCTGCCCACCGGCTGGCAGGCGGCGGCGCAGTGCGACATCCAACCCACCGATACCGTCGCGGTGTGGGGCGCAGGGCCGGTCGGCCAGTTCGCCATCCGCAGCGCCGTGATGATGGGCGCCGAGCAGGTCATCTGCATCGACAACGTGCCCGAGCGCCTGTCGATGGCGCGCGCCGGCGGCGCCATCACCATCAACTTCGACGAGGAGAGCGTCCTCGAGCGCCTCGCCGAACTGACCCGCGGCAAGGGCCCGGAGAAGTGCATCGACTCGGTCGGCATGGAGGCGCACGCGGCGCGCTCGATCGACTCGATGTACGACCGCGCCAAGCAGGCGCTGATGATGGAGAGCGACCGCCCGCACGTGCTACGCGAGATGATCTACGTCTGCCGCCCGGCCGGCATCATTTCGATTCCCGGCGTCTACGGCGGGCTGATCGACAAGATCCCGTTCGGCGCGGCGATGAACAAGGGCCTGACCTTCCGCATGGGCCAGACCCACGTCAACCGCTGGACCGACGACCTGCTCAAGCGCATCCAGGAAGGGCAGATCGATCCGAGTTTCGTCATCACCCACAGCGTCAGCCTCGAGCAGGGTCCGGACATGTACAAGACCTTCCGCGACAAGCATGACGGCTGCATCAAGGTGGTCCTGAAACCCTGACGGCACCGATCCCCGTGGCGGGGGTCGGCCGGGTCTTCCTATCGAGCGAGGAGTCCTTATGAGCATTCCACGACAAGTCACCCGGCCCAACCACTCGGCGCGCTCGCTGGCGCGCGGGCTGGGCTGGTTCAGCATCGGCCTGGGCGTCGTCCAGCTGCTGGCACCGCGGCAGGTGTCGCGCTTCATCGGCATGCCGGGGAGCGAGACGGTGGTGCGCGCCTGCGGCATCCGCGAGATCGCCACCGGGGTTGGCATCCTCCTCAGCGATGACCCGCGGCCGTGGATCTATGGCCGTATTGGCGGCGATGCGCTCGATCTGGCCGGGCTCGGCTGGAGCATCGAGCGCGGTGACCAACCGGCCAGCGCGGCACTCGCCGCCGGCGCCGTGGCCGGCATCACCGCGCTGGACGTCAGCTGCGCCAAGGGGCTGGACGCCGAGCGCGAGCCGACCATCGAATGGGATTACAGCGACCGCAGCGGCTTTCCCGAGCCGCCGGCCGCCATGCGCGGCAAGGCCGAAGCGGAGCTGACCTCGGCGCGTGCCGAGCCGAACGGTTTCCCGCCGGTGCTGCACTAGACGCGAGGGGATGCGTGCATTGGGCGCCTGCGGGCGCCCTTTTTTGTGGCTCGGTGGTTTGCCAGGCCGCGGTGCCCGCTGCATGCAAAATGCACCAGAGGCGGGCCGCTACGCATGCTGGATGATGCTGGCTTCGCCCAGGCGGATGACTCGCGCTGTCCAGTCGCCGGAACGCAGGATCGATAGAAGCAGGCTCCGGATCGCTGCCTCGATCCGACCCTGCCGCGCCGCCACCAGGGAGCCCCGCTCACCCGCAGGACACGCCAAGCGAAGCCCCCCGGCGCTGCAGCTTGCCGGCGCTAGCTTCCGGCCCCGCCGGGCGCCCGGGTGGAGGCTCGCGCGAAACGCGAGCGACCTGACGCCAACCGCCCAGGCAAAAAAGAAGGCGCCCGCAGGCGCCTCCCAGACGGCTCATCGGGCGTCACTTGGTCTGCATCACCAGATCGCGGCGCATCAGCGTCTTGATCTTCACCACATGATCATCCTCCTGCGTCTTCGCCTTGACGAAGCTATCGGCGATGTTCGGGTGGCCGGCGGCCTGCGCCAGCTCGATCAGCAGTTCCCAGGCGGCGTTGTCGGCCAGCTCGACCGTCAGCAGCGCGTTGAAGCACTGGTCGACGTTGGTCCGCGGATCGGTCAGCACGTTGACGATGCCCAGCGCCATGGCCCCGACGACATCGGCGCAGGGCGTCTGCGCGGTCGGGTCGGCGCCCAGCGATTCGATCGCCTGGTGCACCAGCATCATGTGCTCGTGCTCTTCGTCGCGGATATGCGTGAGGGTGTCGATCAGCCCTGCGTCCGGCGTATGCAGCGCCTTGGCCTTGGCGATCATCGCCTCGTACAGGCGCACGCCGTTGCGCTCGTAGGCCAGGCGCTCGCCGAGCTTGTCGAGGAACACTTCCGGGCTCTTGCCCTTCATCATGTCGAAGCCGGTCTTGAGCATGCCCTTGGCCGAGCCGGGTACCGGCACCGAGCCGATGCGCCCGGCCTCGGCGCTGCGCTCGGCGCGCTCCATGAGCATGCCGGTCTCGTCGCCCGGTACATCCGGGTGGATCTCGTTGACCGCTTCGAGCAGGCGCTTGGTGTCCTTCGGGGACATCTGCACGCCGGTGAAATTGGTACCTACTTTTGCTGCAGTTGCCATGTCGATCTCCTCGCTCAGGAAGCCTTGCGCATCAGTTCGCCACCGGGCGCCCACTGGTAACCCGCCGAGACGATGTCCGCGGCGATACCCTGCGAATTGAGCTGGTTGCGGTAATCGAGCGAGGACTGCGGCTCCTTGCTCTTGTCGACGTATTCGATGCCGTAGCTGCGCAGGTTGACCTCGGCGGCCAGGACCTTGCGCACGAAGTCGCGCTGGCTCTTGAACTCGACCATCTTCGGCAGCGGGCCGGCGAGGATCTCCGCCGGGTCGCGGCCTTCAAGCTTCTTGAACCACTCGCAGGCGACGTTGAGGTGGCCCAGTTCGTAGTCGAGGAAGCGCTCCCAGATCGCCTTGATCCGCGGATTGGTCTCCTGCTCGGCGCAGCTGGCGTACATGTAGACCTCCATCGCCTCGTGGACCAGCCACTTCTCGATATGGCTCTCGCTGGGGTCCGACAGCGAGCCGTACTGGGTCACGTGCTGCTCCTCGACCGAGGCGATCTCGGCATACAGCTGGCGCGCCAGCGGGTCGGCGAACAGCGGGCCGATGTTCTGGTAGTAGTCGTGGGTCTGGTATTCGGCACCGGTGATCAGCGCCGCGTGGATCTTGGTGATCAGCGCCGCGCTGTTCTTTTCGTAGTTGTCCCGGATGTCGTTCTCCGGGTGCCGGTGGTGCTCGGAGGTGGGCCGGCCAGGCACGATGTCGGTATAGCCCTGCAGGATGTTGTTGGCATCCTTGCCCTCCAGGCGATCGAGCATCGCCGCGTAGCGGTACAGGTGGTCGAAATCCTCGAGCAGCCCGTAGCGATAGGTCTGCGCCTGGTAGGGGTCGGGCTCGTTCTGCGCCACCGCGGCGGTGACCTCGATGGCGACCTGCTCGTAGGCCACGGTGGTTTCCAGCGGCGAGTGATCGGCGCCGATCAGCCAGTTGACCATGGTCGCCTGGTGTTGCTCGACGCGGCGGATCTCGGCCAGTGGCAGGCGCAGCTCCTTGTTGAAGCGGGCGATGCCATGCTTGAGACGCAGCGCGTCGGTTTCCACGCCGTTCATGAGGATGATGCGCACCCGGGTGAAGGCGTCGTCATCGAGTTTGCTGATGGGCTGCCCGGCCATTTCCTTCCATGTGAATTTCTGCTTCTCCAGGGGCGTGCCTTTGTTGTCGAGAATTCCGGAAATGGTCTCCATGGAGCCTCCGTTGTCGGATTCGGGTCGTCAGGCTGGTGAGCGCCGCGGCAATGGCGGCCTGCAAGAGGTGACCGGCCGGGCGCGCGGACAATTCCCCGTTGGCTGACGAACGTTCGTACCGTCTGGCGGGCATGCGCCGCGGTTTTCCCCGAAGATCGATGCAAAGCCGCGCCGGAGGCGGGTTCAGCGCTGCGCTTGCGTTTCGGCGAGGCGCGCCAGGCGCCGGTTGCGCTCAGCGGCCGGCAGCCGGGCGAGTTCGGCCGCCGCCCGGTGGAAGGCCGCCCAGTCACCGTCGCGTTGCCGATACAGCGCGGCAAACGCCGGCACCCAGCCGTCGTAGAGCCCGAACGGCACCAGGCTGGCGTTGTTCAGCGGCTGCTCGAAGAAGCGGTCGAAGCGCCGGTCACCGCCCCAGTGCTGGTCGCGCAAGGCCCGGTAATCGCGCCGCAGGCGGCTGAACTCGGCCTGCTTCAAGGCCGCGAGTTCCGCCTCTGGCAGGTTGCGCGCGTACCCTTCACGCAGCCGTTCGCGGGTCGCCAGCAGCAGCTGTACCAGCTCGCGGTAGCGCGCCTGGCGGCGGGCGTCAGGCGCGAGGAGACCGCGGCTGCGCTGCCACTGGCGCAGCCCCTCGCGCTCGACAAAGCTGGCGTACGACTCGTTGAACGCGGTATCGCTCGGCACGTAGAGCTGCTGATGAGCCAGCTCATGGAAGATCAGCCCGGCCAGCTGCTCGTCATCGCGGCGGAGCATGGCGCTGAGCAGCGGATCATCGAACCAGCCGAGCGTGGAGTAGGCGTCGACGCCGGCGACCTGCACGTCCTTGCCCTCGAGCCGCAACCGGGCCGCCGCGGCACGCGCCGCCGCCTCACGGTAATAGCCGCGATAGGCCACGCAGCCGGCGATGGGAAAGCAGTGCTGCAGCGGTTCCACCGAGTAGCGCTCGGTGGCGAACAGGTTCCACACCACGAACGGCCGGCCGATCTCGGCATAGCTGCGATAGCTGCCGTTGTCCGGCAATTGCAGCACCGCGCTGGCGAAATCGCGCGCTTGCTGGGTCTGCGCCAGGCGCCGGCGCAGCGTGGGGCTGCGCGTCTCGTCGGCGAGCACCGCGGCGACCGGCTCGCGCTGACGCAGCAACGCGAGGTGGCCCTGGGCCAGTTGCGTGTAGTAGCTGCAGCCGCTCAGACAGACGGCAAGCAATACGGGAACCCAGAGCCGGCGGCGGAGGTCGATGGGGGCGGCGTTGGGCTTTGTCATCGGGCAGCCTTTGGCGGGAGGCGCAGCGTCGGCAGGTGCGGTCCGCGCACCCTACAAAGACGCCGCGGCGAAATCCACACCGCAGCATTCCTGCAAGCCGCTCCTGGAGCCCTCGATGCGTATCGTCCTCACCCTCGTCGCCCTCTCGCTGCTCGGCGGCTGTTCGCTCTGGATGCCTCGCCACGACCCCAGCCAGGCCTGGATCGAGCTGGACCCGGCAGCCGACATGCAGGCGCTGGCAGTCGACGGCCGCGAACTGGACGACGGCCGCTACTTCCAGATCAGCCCCGGCAGCCACACCCTCGATGTGCGCTACCGCTTCGAGGTCAGCGGCGCCGACGTCGGGCGCGGCAGCCCGCCGCTCGAACGCGACTGCCGGGTGCGCGTGCAATACGACCGCTTCGCCGCAGGCAGCCGTTACCGCCTGGCCGGGGGCGCCTATGGTTTTCGGCCGACGGTCAAGCTGCAGGACGTACACCGCTACGAGTTGACCCGCGCCGAGGAACAGGGCTGCGGCAACTTCGCCGAGCGTTGAAAAAGCCCCGCCACTGGCCCAGGCTTGGATGACTTCCGGCGCGCTGCGCCGTGCTCGTCAGGGTCATCGCCATGCGTTCGCCACTCGCCACTCTTGCCGCCTGCACCGTCCTTTCGCTGACCGGCTGCGCCGGCCCGCTGCCACAACCCGATCCGGGCATGGCCTGGGTCGACCTGCAGGGCCAGGTCACCGATATCTTCATGTCCGACCGGCTGGACGGTAAGCGCACGCCCGACGGTCGCTATTTCCAGGTGCCGCCGGGTGCGCATGAACTCGAGGCACGCTACGACTTCGAAGTCACAGGAGGCGGTGGCGGCTGGGGCCTGGACAGCGACATGCAGACCATTCGCTGCACCCTGTGGGTACGCTACGAGCACTTCGAGGCTGGCCAGCGCTACCGGCTGCAGGCGCGCTCGCTGGGTTTCACCCCGCAGGGCTGGCTGTACGACGCGACCGGCAAGGTGCTCGCCGAAGCCGATTTCCGCCACTGCCACTAGCCCCGGACCGCATTTCAACAGGCGGTGCAGCGCCCGCTGGCGCGCATCGCCGCTGTGAGAGGTAGAGGATGTCCCGCATCAAGAACACCGCCTTTTCCGCACTCGACCTGGCCCCCATACGCGACGACGGCACGCCGGCCCAGGCGCTGCACAACGCCCTGGCACTGGCCCAGCACGTCGAACAGCTGGGTTTTACCCGCTTCTGGGTCGCCGAGCACCACAACATGGACGGCATCGCCAGTGCGGCGACCGCCGTGCTGCTCGGCTACCTGGCCGCGCATACCCAGCGCATCCGCCTCGGCGCCGGCGGCGTGATGCTGCCCAACCACGCGCCGCTGGTGATCGCCGAGCAGTTCGGCACGCTCGAGGCGCTCTATCCCGGGCGGATCGATCTGGGCCTGGGTCGCGCCCCGGGGGCCGATCAGTTCACCGCGCGGGCACTGCGGCGGGATCGCCTCGGCGGCCCGGACGACTTCCCCGCCGACGTCGAGGAACTGCAGGCGCTGCTGGGGCCGCGCCAGCCGAACCAGCGGGTGATCGCCATGCCCGGCGTCGATAGCCACGTGCCGATCTGGCTGCTTGGCTCGAGCCTGTTCAGCGCCCAGCTGGCGGCCGCCAAGGGCCTGCCCTATGCCTTCGCCTCGCATTTCGCACCGCGCTATATGCACCAGGCGGTGCGCCTGTACCGCGATAATTTCCAGCCCTCGGCGGTGCTCGACAAACCCTACGTGATGCTCGGCGTACCGCTGATCGCCGCCGACAGCGACGAGCGCGCCGAGTACCTGGCCACCAGCGTCTACCAGCGCATCCTCGCGCTGATCCGCGGGCAGAGCCTGGTGCTGCGCCCGCCGGTGGAGAGCATGCAGGGGCTGTGGCTGCCGCACGAGCAACAGGCAGTGGGCGACTTCCTCGGCCTGGCGCTGATCGGCGGAGCGGAAAAGGTCCGCGCGCGCCTGGAGGTGCTGCTCGAGCAGACCGGCGCCGACGAGCTGATCTTCACCTGCGACCTTTACGAGACCGCCGACCGCCACCGCGCCTTCGAGATCCTCGCCGAGCTGCGCTGATGCTCAGCCCTGTTCGGCCAGGTGCCGGTCCTTGAGCCTGACGTAGTTGCCGGCGGTGTAGGCGAAGAAGCTGCGCTCCTTGTCGGTCAACGGGCGCGCCTGCTTCACCGGGCTGCCGACGTAGAGATAGCCGCTCTCCAGGCGCTTGCCCGGCGGCACCAGGCTGCCGGCAGCGATGATCACCTCGTCCTCGACCACGGCGCCGTCCATCACGATCGAGCCCATGCCGACCAGGATGCGGCTGCCCAGCGTGCAGCCGTGCAGGGTGACCTTGTGCCCGACGGTGACCTCGTCGCCGATCGTCAGGGGAAAGCCGTCCGGGTTGTACGGCCCGGCGTGCGTGATGTGCAGCACGCTGCCGTCCTGAATGCTCGAACGCGCGCCGATACGGATGCGGTGCATGTCGCCGCGGATCACCGTCAGCGGCCAGACCGAGCTGTCTTCGCCGATCTCGACATCACCGAGCACCACGGCAGTAGGGTCGACGAACACCCGCGCGCCGAGCTTCGGGGTGTGCTGCTGGAAACTGCGAATGGACATGGGCGGCTCCGCTGAAAAGGGCCGGACAGCTTCGGCGCTCGCCGCCCGGGGCGTCAACCGCGGCCCTGTTCGCCGCGTCGCGCCAGGCGGAAGAATTCGCCGGGCGTGGCGCCGAACTGCTCGCTGAAGGCGGCGATGAACGCCGACAGCGAGTCGTAGCCGGCGGCCAGCGCCACATCGGTGACCCGCTCGCCGCGCTCGAGCGCCGGCAGCGCACCGAGCAGGCGCAGGCGCTGACGCCAGGCGCGAAAGGTCAGCCCGGTTTCGCGGACGAACAGGCGACTGAGCGTGCGCTCGGACAACCCCAGCCGCGCGCTCCAGCCACCCAGCCCGCGGCGTGAATCGGGGTGACGCTGCAGGTTCTGGCACAGCCGGCGCAGGCGCGCATCGGCCGGCAGCGGTAGCACCAGCGGAACTTCCGGCGCGGCGCCGAGCTGGTCGAGCAGCACCTGCACCAGGCGACCGTCGGCACCGGCCTCGTCGTAGGTCTCCGGCAGCTCGCCAAAGGCACGAATCAGCTCGCGCAACAGCGGGCTGACCTGCAGCACGCGGCAGCGCCCCGGTGTCGGCCCGACCGCCGCGACGTCGATGTAGAGGCTGCGAATGCAGGTATTCGGTGCGCAAAACACCTGGTGTTCGAGGCCGGCCGGAACCCACACCGCCCGCAGCGGCGGCGCGATGAAGCGGCCCTGCGCGGTACGTACCTCGAGCACCCCCTCGACCGCGTGCGAGAGCTGGATCCACGGGTGGCTGTGGCGATAGCCGAGCGCGGTGTTCGGCGGCGCGTCGAGCTGGCCGTAGACCGGGCGCGGCAGGCGCTCGAGCTGTTTGAGACGGGCCTCGGCGGCCCCTTGCTGTCCGATAGGCGACATTTGTTGGCGGTTTGACGTTAGCTGACCCTGGAACGGCACGCTAACGTCGCCCACTCCTGTTCCGCAAGCGCTGGTATCCGTATGTCCGTTCTTCGCCTGTTGTTCGATCGCTTCACCTTGACGCTGCTGGCAGTGGTCGCCGCCGCCACGTTCCTGCCGGCCCACGGCGATGGCGCCCGCTTCTTCGGCGTGCTCACGGACCTGGCCATCGGCCTGCTGTTCTTCATGCACGGGGCCAAGCTCTCGCGCGAGGCGATCTTTTCCGGCGCCGGCCACTGGCGCCTGCACCTGACGGTGTTCGCCTGCACCTTCGTGCTCTTTCCGCTGCTGGGCCTGGCGCTCAAGCCGGTGCTCACCCCGCTGATCGGCACCGAGCTCTACCTGGGCATGCTCTACCTCTGCGCCCTGCCGGCCACGGTGCAGTCGGCGATCGCCTTCACCTCACTGGCGCGCGGCAATATTCCCGCGGCGATCTGCAGCGCCGCCGCCTCCAGCCTGCTCGGCATTTTCCTCACGCCGCTGCTGGTGATGCTGCTGATGGGCGTCGAAGGCGAGAGCGGCTCGACGCTCGATGCCATCGGCAAGATCGTCATGCAGCTGCTGGTGCCGTTCGCCGTCGGCCACGTGGCGCGGCCCGTGATCGGCGCCTGGATCACGCGCAACAAGAACTGGCTGAAGAACGTCGACCAAGGCTCGATCCTGCTGGTGGTCTACACCGCCTTCAGCGACGCGGTGGTCAGCGGCCTGTGGAACGTCATCCCGCCGATGCGCCTGATCGCCCTGACGCTGGTCTGCTGCGCGCTGCTGGCGCTGGTCCTGTGGCTGACCAGCTTCATCGCCCGGCGCCTGGGCTTCAACCTCGAAGACCGCATCACCATCGTCTTCGCCGGCTCGAAGAAAAGCCTCGCCACCGGGGTGCCGATGGCCCAGGTCCTGTTCACCGGCGCGGCGGTCGGCCCGCTGATCCTGCCGCTGATGATCTTCCACCAGATCCAGCTGATGGTCTGCGCCGTGATGGCCCAGCGCTACGCCGAGCGCGACGACAGCGCGCCGATGGCGGCGCCGGCACCCTGACCCCGCGGCGCGGTCTCTTGTGCTGTTACCATGCACCGCGTGATTCATTGCAAGAGGCCCGCCCGTGAGCGCCAACAATCCCCTGCTACAGGATTTCGATCTTCCGCCGTACTCCGAGATTCGCCCCGAGCATGTGGAGCCGGCCATCGACAGCATCCTCGGTGACAACCGGGTGGCCATCGAGGAACTGCTCAGCCGCCCCGCCGAGCGCCTCGACTGGCAGACCCTGGTGGTCGGCCTGGACGAGATGAACGCCCGCCTTGGCCGCGCCTGGAGCCCGGTCAGCCACCTCAATGCCGTGTGCAACAGCCCGGAACTGCGCAGCGCCTACGAGGCGTGCCTGCCGAAGCTGTCGGCCTACTACACCGAGCTGGGCCAGAACCGCGCCCTCTTCGAAGCCTACAAGGCGCTGGCCGAAGGGCCCGCCGCGGCCGGCTTCGAGGTCGCGCAGAAGACCATCCTCGAGCATTCGCTGCGCGACTTCCGCCTGTCGGGCATCGACCTGCCGCCGGTCGAGCAGCAGCGCTTCGGGGCGATCCAGATGAAGCTCGCCGAGCTCGGCAGCCGCTTCTCCAACCAGCTGCTCGACGCCACCCAGGCCTGGACCAAGCATCTCACCGACGAGGCCGCGCTGGCCGGCCTGCCCGACTCGGCCAAGGGGCAGATGAAACAGGCTGCCGAGGCCAAGGGCCTGGACGGCTGGCTGATCACCCTGGAATTCCCCAGCTACTACGCGGTAATGACCTACGCCGACGACCGCGCCCTGCGCCAGGAGGTCTACACCGCCTACTCGACGCGGGCCTCGGACCAGGGGCCGAACGCCGGGCAGTTCGACAACGGCCCGGTGATGGAAGAGATCCTCGACCTGCGTCAGGAGCTGGCCAGGTTGCTCGGCTACGCCAGCTACGCCGAGCTGTCGCTGGCAACGAAAATGGCCGAATCGCCCGAGCAGGTGCTCGGCTTCCTGCGCGACCTGGCGGTACGCAGCAAGCCGTTCGCCGAGAAGGATCTGGCCGAGCTGCGCGCCTTTGCCGCCGAGCAGGGTCTGGACGACCTCAAGAGCTGGGACACCGGCTACTACGCCGAAAAGCTGCGCCAGAGCCGCTACAGCCTGAACCAGGAAGAGCTGCGCGCGTATTTCCCGATCGACAAGGTGCTCGCCGGCCTGTTCGCCGTGGTCCAGCGCCTGTACGGCATCGAGATCGTCGAGCTGGAAGACTTCGACGCCTGGCATCCGGAGGTGCGCCTGTTCGAGATTCGCGAGCACGGCGAGCACGTCGGCCGCTTCTTCTTCGACCTCTATGCCCGGGCCAACAAGCGTGGCGGCGCGTGGATGGACGGCGCGCGCGACAAGCGCCGTGATGCCGAAGGCCGGCTGATCAGCCCGGTCGCCAATCTGGTGTGCAACTTCACCCCGCCGGTGGGCGAGCGTCCGGCGCTGTTGACCCACGACGAGGTCACCACGCTGTTCCACGAATTCGGCCACGGCCTGCACCACCTGCTGACCCGCGTCGAGCACGCCGGTGCCTCGGGCATCAACGGTGTGGCCTGGGACGCGGTCGAGCTGCCCAGCCAGTTCATGGAGAACTGGTGCTGGGAGCCCGAGGGCCTGGCGCTGATTTCCGGCCACTACCAGACCGGCGAGCCGCTGCCGCAGGAAAAGCTCGAGCGCATGCTCGCGGCGAAGAACTTCCAGTCCGGAATGATGATGGTGCGGCAGCTGGAGTTCTCGCTGTTCGACTTCGAACTGCATGCCACCCACGGCGACGGCCGCAGCGTGCTCGAGGTGCTCGAAGCGATCCGCGACGAGGTCTCGGTGCTGCGCCCACCCAGGGAAAACCGCTTCCCCAACAGCTTTGCGCACATCTTCTCCGGCGGTTACGCGGCCGGTTACTACAGCTACAAGTGGGCCGAGGTCCTTTCGTCGGACGCCTTCTCGCGTTTCGAGGAGGAAGGGGTGTTCAATGCCGAGACCGGACGGGCCTTCCGCGAGGCGATTCTCGCCCGTGGCGGCTCCCAGGAGCCGATGGTACTGTTCGTCGATTTCCGAGGCCGCGAGCCGTCCATCGACGCCCTGCTGCGCCACCTCGGGCTGAGTCAGGAGGAGGCCGCATGATGAACCAGGCAACCGAACAACCGACCAAACGCTTCATCGCTGGCGCCGTGTGCCCGGCGTGCAGCGAGCCGGACAGCGTGAAGATGTGGGACGTCGACGGCGTGCCGCACCGTGAATGCGTGGTCTGCGGCTACGCCGACACGCTCAATGCCCAGGGGCAATCGGTACCCCTGGAACTCGGCACGCGGGTCAACAAGGTCCAGCCCAAGCCGGCCAACCCGCAGGTGCAGTCGGTGCAGTTCTTTCCCAATCCGAAGTTGAAGAAGCCGGAGTGATGCGTTTCGGTTGAACGAAAAGCCCGCCATTTGGCGGGTTTTCGTTTTCTGCGGGATGAACGAACGAGAGGTGCCACCGGTCCGTTTTGGCTGGCGGTCTTGAGATGAAGCCGATCGCCAGGTGTGCTGATGCCCCGGGTTTCGGCCCCGGCCGAGTCACGATGGGACTCCCTAGGCGACCCCGTTCTTGGCCAGCCAGGCCGCACCAACCAACTCTTTCAGGACGGTGAGAACCGTAGGGGGGAAGAACCGCGCAGCGTTTTCCACCTTGTTTGAGGTGAGGTTTCGGCGTGTGTCTCGAGGTGACGCCGCGCTTTCACAGGCCCGGCCGGCAGATTCGGCCGCGGGAGCCGAAAGCCATGGCATCAGGCCGCTCGGTATGTGCCCCGGTCCGTAGAAGCAGCCCTAAGCGGGCCAGCAACGCTCAGCCGTCGACAGCAGAAGGCCCGGTGAGCCGTCCTCGCATCACCCAATCAACCCTCAACCTTCGGCGTCGCCCGCCCCGGCTGGGCCGGCGAGGCGAACAGCCGCTTCATCTTCATCGCCGGCGCCTCGATCAGGTGCCACGACAGCGCCGCGAGGATCAGCGTCGGCACGAAGGCGATCAGCGTCAGCCCCAGCACGCCGATCTGCGGCCCGAACAGGTAGACCGTCAGCTGCTGGAACGGGAACGCATAGATATACAGCCCGTAGGACACATCGCCGTACTTGCCGAAGCGCGAGACCCAGGGCAACGGCGCGTAGGCCAGGTAGATCACCAGGTATGGCAGGGCGACGAAGTACACCAGCGGGCCGACGTCCGTGCGGAAGGTGCCGACCAGCGCCACGGTCAGCACGCCGGCGATCCAGCCGCGCCAGGGGATGTCGTCGCGATAGAGGAAGATCGCCGCGCCGCTGTAGTACAGCAGGCCGAGCTTGAAGATATTGCGGATGAAGTACGAGTCGATGCCGAGCCGGCCGACCAGCCAGAAGTGCCCGACCGCGAGCACGGCAATCGGTAGGAAGATCAGCCGGCGTTTGAGGAAGCCGGTCAGCCCCAGGATCATCACGCCGATGTACATCAGCACTTCCAGCGGCAGCGTCCACAGCGAGCCGTTGACCACCGACGGGTAGACGTTCTCGGTGAACACGCCCGGCAGTTCGTAGCGCGTGACCAGCAGGATGTTCTGCAGGTAGGTCCAGGTGCCATCGGCGGCCAGGTATTGGGCCACGCTCGCCTGCGATACCAGCGGGCCGATGATGAACGCCGAGAACAGCACCGCGACGATGAGCGCCGGAAAGATCCGCAGCGCACGCTTGACCAGAAAGCTCTTCGGGCTGCTGCTGGCCAGCCAGGACGAGGTGATCAGGTAACCGCTCATGACGAAGAAGATGCCGACGGCAATGGAGCCGCCCTTCTCGTAGCCGGTCAGCAGCGTCAGTGGCTCATCCCCGCGACGCCCCACCAGGGGGTAGCTGTGCGCGAAGAGCACCAGCGCCGCCGCGAAGAAGCGCAGGAAATCGAAATTGTTTTCCCGGGTGTGAAAGGAACGGGTGGTGTGCATGGTCGGCTCCTGAATCCGGACGGCAGTTCGCGAGGCAAGCGCATGAACATCGCTGGGCACTACTGCCGGGTCGGAGCAGGCTCCGGTCCTCCCTGTCTGGTCGCCAGCGCACGCTTCACCGGGCCGGCACAGCAAGCCTCTGGCCGTCCGACCCCGATCAGCCCCTTTGTCCACCTCAACGGCAAAAAGGTTCGCCAGGCCGACGGACGGTCGTCCCCTCTCGTCGCCGATCCAGGCTCGCGGCTGGCCAGGCGGCGCCTCACCCATTACTGTATGCATGAACAGTATCAGACGGAGCGAACATGACCGTTCCCCTCACGCGCATCCGCGGTCGCGGCACTGCGATCAATCCGGACAATCGCTTCGCACCGACGCGCAGCGAGGCCTTCGACGACGGCTGGGAACAGGAGGTCCCGCCGACACGGGCGACCGAAGTGCGCCGAGAGACTGCGAAAAGCGTACTCACCCGCAACCAGTCGCCGGACGTCGGCTTCGATCGCTCGGTCAACCCCTACCGCGGCTGCGAACATGGCTGCATTTACTGCTTTGCGCGGCCCAGCCACGCCTACTGGGACCTCTCGCCGGGGATCGATTTCGAAACGCGGCTGATCGCCAAGACCAACCTGGCCGAACGCCTGGAGGCCGAACTGAGCAAGCCGGGCTATGTACCCCAGCCGATCGCGCTGGGTGTCAATACCGACGCTTACCAGCCGCTGGAACGCGAGCAACGGCTGACGCGCCAGGCGCTGGAGGTGCTGCTGCGCTTCCGCCACCCGGTGCACATCATCACCAAGGGCTCGCTGGTGCTGCGCGACCTCGATCTGCTGGTACCGCTGGCCGAGCAACGCCTGGTGAGCGTATCGGTCAGCCTCACCACGCTGGACGACGAACTCAAGCGCATCATGGAGCCGCGCGCCGCAGCGCCGACCGCACGCCTGCGGACCCTGCGCACCCTGCACGAGGCCGGCGTGCCGGTCAGCGTGATGTGCGCGCCGATGATCCCGGTGATCAACGACATGGAGCTCGAGCGCCTGCTCGAGGCGGCACGCGACGCCGGGGCGGGCTCGGCTGGCTACGTGCTGCTGCGCCTGCCACACGAGGTGGCGCCGCTGTTCGAGCAGTGGCTCGGCGAACACTTCCCGCAGCGCGCCGAGCACGTCATGAGCCTGGTGCGCCAATCGCGCGGCGGCAAGGCCTACGACAGCCGCTTCGGCAGCCGCATGCGCGGCGAAGGCCAGTTCGCCGAGCTGCTCGCCCAGCGCTTCCGCCTGGCCAGCAGGCGCCTGGGCTTCCACCGCCGCGAACAGAACCAGGGCCTCGATTGCAGCCGCTTCGCCCCGCCGGGGCGGCAGATGAATCTATTGTGAGAGGGCCGGGGCCGTGCGAGGGCCAACCGGACGCGTGGAAAACGCTGCGCGGTTTTCCACCCTACGCACGGATAACCGTAGGGTGGATAACGCTCTGCTTATCCACCGAAGGCACTGCCGAATCGAGCCTGTTACCTCGGCCTGCGCACAGAGGCTCCCCCTCGATGATGCCCGGGCAGATCGCCGGTCCGCGTGCTGGCTCCGGCAGACGCGTGGAAAACGCTGCGCGGTTTTCCACCCTACGCACGGTAACCGTAGGGTGGATAACGCTCTGCTTATCCACCGAAGGCGCTGGCGGGGCGAACTTGGCACATCGGCTTGCGCACGCAGGCTTCCCTCGATGATGCCCGCCGAGATCGCCGGTCCGCGTGCTGGCGCCGGCAGACGCGTGGAAAACGCTGTGCGGTTTTCCACCCTACGCACGGTAACCGTAGGGTGGATAACGCTCTGCTTATCCACCGAAGGCGCTGGCGGATCGAGCCTGTTACTTCGGCTTGCGCACGCAGGCTTCCCTTCGATGATGCCCGGGAAGATCGCCGGTCCGCGTGCTGGCGCCGGCAGACGCGTGGAAAACGCTGCGCGGTTTTCCACCCTACGCACGGTAACCGTAGGGTGGATAACGCTCCGCTTATCCACCGAAGGCGCTGGCGGATCGAGCCTGTTACATCAGCTTGTGCACGGAGGCTCCCCTAGATGGTGCCCGCGGAGATCGCCGGTCCGCTCGTGGCGCCAGCGAGGAACTATCTGCACTCGCCACGGCACCAATTCCTGAACCCCGAGCCTGGAGGCAATGTGGACTGGATCGACCTGCTGCAATGGCCGGCGATGGTGGTGACGGTGACGGCTGCCTGGCTGATCGGTTCGTTGCGACCGGGCCGGCGCTTCGTCGGTTTCTGCTGTTTTCTGCTGAGCAACCTGCTCTGGGTGATCTGGGGCTGGTATGCCGAAGCCTGGGCGCTGATCACCCTGCAGGTCTGCCTGGCGGCGATGAACATTCGTGGCGTGAAAAAGAACGACGAGCCGCAGAAGGCCGAGGTAGAGCGCTCCGGCGCCTGAATTGCCTACACCGGATCGCTGTCTATACTCCGAGTCAGGCGTACCTGATTGAGCAATCCGACCGTGCGTGCAAACGCCGACCGGGTTCGCCGGTAGCAGATCGACAAGGCTCCTGTGCCTTGCACCGATCTCGTAGTGCAGCGACCAGGTTGGTGACGGTTCCGAAGCAACACCCACCGGCTTCGCGGGCAAGACGCCCCGAGACATGCCGTCAGGCAAGCGACGTAACCGAGCGGTTGGCCCAGAACAAGAATCATAAGGGGAACCCGCAATGTCTCGACATCCACGCGCTTGGATGGGGCTTGGGCTGCTAGCGACCGTCGCTCAGGCCCGTGCCGCCTGGGACGTGAACATGCGCTCGGGTGCCACCGACGTCAGTCGCTCGGTGTTCGACCTGCACATGACCATCTTCTGGATCTGCGTCGTCATCGGCGTGCTGGTGTTCGGCGTGATGATCTGGTCGATGATCGCCCACCGCCGCTCGCGCCGTCAGCAGGCGGCCAATTTCCACGAGAACACCCGCGTCGAAGTGCTCTGGACGGTCATTCCGCTGCTGATCCTGATCGGCATGGCGGTGCCGGCCACGCGCACGCTGCTGCACATCTACGATGCCAGCGAGTCGGACGTCGATATCCAGATCACCGGCTACCAGTGGAAGTGGCACTACAAGTATCTGGGCGAAGACGTCGAGTTCTTCAGCAACCTCACCACCCCGCGCGAGCAGATCAACAACCAGGCGCCCAAGGGCGAGCACTACCTGCTGGAAGTCGACCAGCCGCTGGTCATTCCGGCCGGTGCCAAGGTGCGCTTCCTGATCACCGCCGCCGACGTCATCCACTCCTGGTGGGTGCCGGAACTGGCGGTGAAGAAGGACGCCATCCCCGGCTTCGTCAACGAATCCTGGACCCGCGTCGAGCAACCGGGCCTGTTCCGCGGCCAGTGCACCGAGCTGTGCGGCAAGGACCACGGCTTCATGCCGGTGGTGGTCGAGGTCAAGTCGCAGGAGGACTACGCCACCTGGCTCGGCGAGAAGAAGGCCGAGGCCGCCAAGCTCGCCGAGCTGAGCAGCAAGGAGTGGACCCTCGAAGAACTCGTCGCCCGTGGCGAAAAGGTCTACCAGGCCAACTGCGCCAGCTGCCACCAGCCCACCGGCGAGGGCCTGCCGCCGATGTTCCCGGCGCTCAAGGGCTCGGCCATCGCCACCGGCGAGCCCGAGGGGCACCTGAACATCGTCTTCAACGGCAAGCCCGGCACCGCCATGGCCGCCTTCGGCAAGCAGCTGTCGGAGGTCGATATCGCCGCGGTCATCACCTACGAGCGCAACTCGTGGGGCAACGACAAGGGCGACATGGTCACGCCGAAAGACGTGCTCGATTTCAAACAGGCCGAAGAAGCCACCCAGTAAGAGGACAGGCTGATGAGTGCAGTGATCGACGATCATGGGCATGCCGCGCATGACCACCACCACGGCCCGGCCAAGGGGCTCTCGCGCTGGCTGCTGACCACCAACCACAAGGACATCGGCTCGATGTACCTGTGGTTCAGCTTCTGCGCCTTTCTGCTCGGCGGCTCGATGGCCATGGTGATCCGCGCCGAGCTGTTCCAGCCGGGCCTGCAGATCGTGCAGCCGGAATTCTTCAATCAGATGACCACCATGCACGGCCTGATCATGGTCTTCGGCGCGGTGATGCCGGCGTTCGTCGGCCTGGCCAACTGGATGATCCCGCTGATGATCGGCGCGCCGGACATGGCGCTGCCGCGGATGAACAACTTCAGCTTCTGGCTGCTGCCGGCGGCCTTCGGCCTGCTGGTTTCGACCCTGTTCATGGAAGGCGGCGGGCCGAACTTCGGCTGGACCTTCTACGCGCCGCTGTCGACGACCTACGCGCCGGAGTCGGTGACCTTCTTCATCTTCGCCATCCACCTGATGGGCATCAGCTCGATCATGGGTGCGATCAACGTGATCGCCACCATCCTCAACCTGCGCGCGCCAGGCATGACGCTGATGAAGATGCCGCTGTTCGTCTGGACCTGGCTGATCACCGCCTTCCTCTTGATCGCGGTGATGCCGGTGCTGGCGGGCGTGGTGACCATGATGCTGATGGACATCCACTTCGGCACCAGCTTCTTCAGCGCGGCCGGTGGCGGCGACCCGGTGCTGTTCCAGCACGTGTTCTGGTTCTTCGGCCATCCCGAGGTGTACATCATGATCCTGCCGGCCTTCGGCGCGGTCAGCTCGATCATCCCGGCGTTCAGCCGCAAGCCGCTGTTCGGCTACACCTCGATGGTTTACGCCACCGGCGCGATCGCCTTCCTCTCCTTCATCGTCTGGGCGCACCACATGTTCACCGTCGGCATCCCGCTGACCGGCGAGCTGTTCTTCATGTACGCCACCATGCTGATCGCCGTGCCCACCGGGGTGAAGGTGTTCAACTGGGTGTCGACGATGTGGCGCGGCTCGCTGACCTTCGAGGCGCCGATGCTGTTCGCCGTGGCCTTCGTCATCCTCTTCACCATCGGCGGCTTCTCCGGGCTGATGCTGGCCATCGCCCCGGCGGACTTCCAGTACCACGACACCTACTTCGTGGTGGCGCACTTCCACTACGTGCTGGTGCCGGGGGCGATCTTCGGCATCTTCGCCTCGGCCTACTACTGGCTGCCGAAGTGGACCGGGCACATGTATGACGAGACCCTGGCCAAGCTGCATTTCTGGATGAGCTTCATCGGCATGAACCTGGCGTTCTTCCCGATGCACTTCGTTGGCCTGGCCGGCATGCCGCGACGCATCCCGGACTACAACATGATGTTCGCCAACTTCAACATGATCTCGAGTATCGGCGCCTTCCTATTCGGCGCCACGCAGCTGTTGTTTCTGTTCATCGTCATCAAATGCATTCGCGGCGGCGTCCCGGCGCCGGCCAAGCCCTGGGACGGTGCCGAGGGGCTGGAATGGAGCGTGCCCTCACCGGCGCCCTATCACACCTTCCAGACGCCGCCGGACCTCAACGACGTGCATGAACACCGCAAGGGCACCGGCGGGGAGCTGACGCCATGAACGGCATGAAGGCTGCGCTACCGGGCGCTCCGGAAGGCGCGGGCTGGGCAGGCCACCACGACAGCGCCTGCGCGCCGCGCTCCCGGCGCCTGCCGAGGCCGCGCCCATGAGCGCTGAAATGCCCACCGCCCGCCTGGTCCGCCGGCTACTGCTGCTGGTGGCGGTGATGTTCGCCTTTGGCTTCGCCCTGGTGCCGATCTACGACGTGATGTGCAAGGCGTTCGGCATCAACGGCAAGACCGCCGGCGCCTACAGCGGCGCGCAGATGGCCGACGAGGCGCGCCAGGTGCGCGTGCAGTTCCTCGCCACCAATGCCGCCGGAATGGTCTGGGAGTTCCAGCCGCTGGCCGACCAGCTCGAGGTGAACCCCGGCGCCAACCGCGAGATGCGCTTCATCGCCTACAACCCGACCGACAAGCCGATGACCGCGCAGGCGATCCCCAGCGTGTCGCCGTCGCGGGCCGCGGCCTACTTTCACAAGACCGAGTGCTTCTGCTTCACCCAGCAGGTGCTGCAGCCCGGCGAGCGCATCGAGATGCCGGTGCGCTTCATCGTCGATCGCGACCTGCCGGCCGACATCCGCCACCTGACCCTCGCCTACACGCTGTTCGACATCACCTCCCGCCAGCCTCCGGTCGCCGTCCACGACGCGACTTCAGCCAAGGAGCGTCTGCAATGAGCCACCAGAGCACGCACGAGCAGTACTACGTCCCGGCCCAGAGCAAATGGCCGATCATCGCCACCGTAGCCTTGCTGGTGACCTTCTTCGGCCTCGGCACCTGGTTCAACGACCTCAAGGCCGAACGCGCCGAATCCAGCGGGCCGCTGATCTTTTTCGTCGGCGCCCTGCTGATTGCCTACATGATGTTCGGCTGGTTCGGCTCGGTGGTGAAGGAAAGCCGCGCCGGGCTCTACAGCGCCCAGATGGACCGCTCGTTCCGCTGGGGCATGAGCTGGTTCATCTTCTCGGAGGTGATGTTCTTTCTCGCCTTCTTCGGCGCGCTGTTCTACATCCGCTACTGGGTCGGCCCCTGGCTGGACGGCGAGGGCGACAAGGGCGTCAGCGCGATGCTCTGGCCGAATTTCGAGTACAGCTGGCCGCTGATGAACAACCCGGACCCGAAGCTCTACCCGGCGCCCGAAGGCACCATCAGCCCCTGGGGCCTGCCGCTGGTCAACACCATCCTGCTGGTCAGCTCCAGCTTCACCCTGACCTGGGCGCACCATGCGCTGCGCAAGGGTGACCGCAGCAAGCTGAAGCTCGGCCTGGGCGTGACCATCCTGCTCGGTGCCGCCTTCCTCATCCTGCAGGCCGAGGAATACGTGCACGCCTACAACGAGCTCGGCCTGACGCTCGGCTCGGGCATCTACGGCGCAACCTTCTTCATGCTCACCGGGTTTCATGGCGCCCACGTGACCATGGGCACGATCATTCTCACGGTCATGTTCATCCGCATCCTGCGCGGGCACTTCGATGCCGAGCACCACTTCGGCTTCGAGGCGGGCGCCTGGTACTGGCACTTCGTCGACGTGGTGTGGATCGGGCTGTTCGTCTTCGTCTACGTGCTCTGAGGCGGTCAGCCGAACCCCGGCGTCAGCTGGCCGGACCAGAAGCCCCAGGCAATCAGCGCGAGGGTCACGGCGCTGAGCGCCACGCGCACGGTGAGGGAGACGAGCACACGCGAGGTGCGGCCCTCGTCGCGAACAAGAAAGAACAGGCCGCTGAACAAGCTGACCACTGTGGCTACTAACGACAGAACGATCGCCGCCTTGAGCATGAGCCGATCCACGACAGGGGTGATGGAGGTGCAGTATAGCCAGCCGAATCCATAGCCGGCGGAGCAGGCCATGAGCCGCTTCCGCCCCGGCCTGCTACCGAGCCTGCTGGTGCTCGCGCTGCTGCCGACGCTGGTCTGGCTGGGCTTCTGGCAGCTCGAGCGCAGCGAACAGAAGCGCGAGCTGCTCGAGCGTCAGGCCGCCCGCCAGCAAGCCGCGCCGGTCGCCGTCGAGCGCATCGACCTGCTCGACGACCCGGCCTACAGCCGGGTCTGGCTGCAGGGCCGCTTCGATGCCGAGCACAGCTTTCTGCTCGACAACCGCACCCGCGACGGCCAGGTCGGCGTCGAGCTGCTGCAGCCCTTCTTCGACGAGCCGAGCGGGCGCTGGGTGCTGCTCAACCGCGGCTGGATCCCCTGGCCGGACCGCCGCGTGCCCCCGCAATTCGATACCCCGGAGCAGCCACTGAAGCTGGCCGCCTGGGTGTACGCGCCCTCGCGCGAACCGTTCATCCTCAATCGCTGGATGTCCGAAGGCTGGCCACGGCTGATCAACCATGTCGCGCCCGACGAACTCTGGGCGCTGCTGGAGCGTCAGGGCGTCGACCGCGAACTGCGCCTGGAACCCGGCCCGGCGGCCTATCGCGCGGACTGGCCGGTGACCAGCATGAGTCCGCAACAGCACCTGGGCTATGCGGTGCAGTGGTTCGCCCTGGCCGCCGCGCTGCTCGCACTCTTCATCTATTTCGGCGTGCATCAGGCACGCAGGAGTCCCGCATGAACAGGCTCGCCTCCTTTCCAGCCGAAGCCCCGCGCCGCGGTCGCGGCCGTCTGCAACTGCTGCTGATCCTGGCCATCGTGCTGCTGCCGATGCTGCTGGCCTCGGCGATGTACCGCTTCGGCTTCTGGGTGCCGGACAGCCGCAACTATGACGGCGTGCTCGTCGCCGACGGGCGTGATCGTGCGGCACTTGGGGTCAGCGCGGCCGCCACGCATCGCTGGGAACTCCTGGTGACGGCCCCCGACGGCTGCGCGCAAAGCTGCCGGCAGCTGGTCTACCTGGCCCGGCAGATCCATATCGGCCTGGCGCGCGATGCCGCGCGTGCCGGCCATGCGCTGGCCAGCGCCGGCAGCCTGGATGCCGCCTACGAGGCCCAGCTGCGCGCCGAATATCCGCAACTCGCCCGTTATCCGCTGGACCCGGCCGCTTACCGCAGCAACGGCGAGCTGCCTGCCGGTGCCCAGCTCTGGATCGTCGACCCGCACGGCAACCTGGTCCTGCGCTACGGCAGCGAGGCCAACGGCAAGGCGATCCTCGAGGACCTGCGCCACCTGCTCAAGTCGTCGCAGATCGGCTGAGCGTGGCACTCAGGCGTTTCGCTGAAGTCCCACAACAACAGACGTGCCCAACACAAGGAGCAATCGATGGCCCGCCCCGGATTCCGCCTCGCGCTGCTCGCTACCCTGCTGGCCGGGGTCGTGGTGCTGCTGGGCGCCTATACCCGGCTGACCCACGCCGGGCTCGGCTGCCCGGACTGGCCGGGCTGCTACGGCTTTCTCGCGGTGCCGATGAGCGAGGCGCAACAGGCGCTGGCCGCCGAGCGCTTCCCGGCGGCGCCGCTGGAGGTCGAGAAAGGCTGGAACGAGATGGTCCACCGTTATTTCGCCGGCGGGCTGGGCCTGCTGATTCTCGCCCTGGCGCTGCAGGCGCTGCGCCGCCGCGGGCAACCGGGCCAGCCGCTGAAGCTGCCGCTCGTGCTGCTCGCCGTGGTCATCGCCCAGGCGCTGTTCGGCATGTGGACGGTGACCCTGCAGCTCTGGCCGCAGGTGGTCACGGCGCATCTGCTGGGGGGGTTCACCACCCTGAGCCTGTTGTTGCTGCTGTGCCTGCGCCTGGCCGACCGCTGGCCGGCGCTGGCTGGCGTGCCGGCACGGCTGCGCGCGTTTGCCGGCGCCGCGCTGGCTCTGGTGGTTCTACAGATCGCCCTGGGGGGCTGGGTCAGCAGCAACTACGCAGCGGTGGCCTGCATCGATTTCCCCACCTGCCATGGCCAGTGGTGGCCTGCGATGGATTTTGCCCGCGCCTATGACCTGACCCACCACGAGATCGGCTCCAACTACCTCGGTGGCCTGCTCTACGGCGAGGCGCGCACCGCCATTCATGTCGGCCATCGGCTCGGCGCGCTGACGGTCGCGCTGGTACTGCTGGCCCTGGCCTGGCAGCTCTACCGACACGGCTTCGGCCGGCTGGCGGCCCTCCTGCTCGGTGCGCTGGCGCTGCAGCTCGGCCTCGGCATCGCCAATGTCCTGCTGAGCCTGCCGCTGGCCGTGGCCGTGGCGCACAACGGCGGCGGCGCGTTGCTGCTGCTGGTGCTGGTAACGATCAACTACCGGCTGCGCCCGGCTCGCCTGCTCCAGCCGGCGAGTGCCAGCGACTCCCCGCTCCCACCCCGCACCGGCCGGCTCGAGCTGCCCGGTGCCTGATCAGAAGGAGACCTCCATGGCCACTCTACTCAGCGTTCGCCGCGGCCAGGCCGGCTGGCGCGACTACCTGGAGCTGACCAAGCCGAAAGTGGTGGTGCTGATGCTGATCACCTCGCTGGTCGGCATGTTTCTCGCCACCCGCGCCGGGGTGCCCTGGACGGTGCTGCTGTTCGGCAACCTCGGTATCGCCCTGTGTGCCGGCGGCGCGGCGGCGGTGAACCATGTGGTGGACCGGCAGATCGATTCGGTGATGGCCCGCACGCACAAGCGGCCGCTGGCCGAAGGCCGGGTCTCGCCGGCGGCGGCACTGACCTTCGCCTTCGTTCTCGGCGTCAGCGGGCTGGCCCTGCTGCTGACCTTCACCAACGCCCTCGCCGCCTGGCTGACGCTGGCCTCGCTGATCGGCTACGCGGTGATCTATACCGGCTTTCTCAAGCGCGCGACGCCGCAGAACATCGTCATCGGCGGGCTGGCCGGCGCCGCGCCGCCGCTGCTCGGCTGGGTCGCGGTGACCGGGCAGATCAGTGCCGAACCGCTGCTGCTGGTGCTGATCATCTTCGCCTGGACGCCGCCGCACTTCTGGGCGCTGGCCATCCACCGCAAGGCCGAGTACGCCAAGGTCAACATTCCGATGCTGCCGGTGACCCATGGCGTGCACTACACCAAGGTGCACATCCTGCTCTACACGGCGGTGCTGCTGGCGGTCAGCTTCATGCCCTACGTCATCCACATGAGCGGCCCGCTGTACCTGGCGGCCGCCGCCGTGCTCGGTGCGCGCTTTCTCTACTGGGCGATCGCGCTGTACCGCGACAGCCGGCCACATGCGGCGATTCGCACCTTCAAATTCAGCATCTGGTACCTGTTCGCGCTGTTCATCGCCCTGCTCGTCGACCATTATCTGCTGCTCAACGTCTAGCCATCGCAGGAGCATCGATGACCCGCATCCAGAAAACCGTCTTCATCCTCGTCGCGCTGGTCGCGCTGGTCGTCGGGCTGACGGTGTCGAAGGTGCTCAACAGCGAACGCCAGGCCGACCCGGCGGCGCTGCTCGACGCCGGCATCGTGCTGCTGCCGACGCCGCGCGAGGTGCCGGCGGTGACCCTGACCAGCCAGGACGGCGAGCAGGTGGCGGTCGATCGCTTCGAGGGCGGCTGGACGCTGCTGTTCTTCGGCTACACCTATTGCCCGGACATCTGCCCGGCGACGCTCGCCGAGTTGCGCCAGCTGCGCGGCCAGTTGCCCGAGCCGACCCGCGAAGCGTTGCGCATGGTGCTGGTCAGCGTCGATCCGGCGCGCGACACGCCGGCGCAGCTCAAGCAGTACCTCGACTATTTCAACGCCAACTTCCTCGGCCTGACCGGCGCGCCGGACGACATCCAGACGCTCGCCAACGGCGTCGGCATTCCCTACATTCCCGGCGACACCACCCGCGAGAACTACACCGTCGACCACAGCGGCAACCTGGTCATCATCGGCCCGGATGGGCGCCAGCGCGGCTTCATTCGCGCCCCGCTGAAGGTCGAGCGGCTCGCCGAGCGCCTGCCCGAGCTGATCGGCCCGGGCCGCTGAGCGAAGCCGGCACTCGCCCGGCAGGCGAACTTTGCTAAGGTGGCCGGCCGGCCCGAGTGGCCGGCCCGTTCCGCCGCTTTGTCCGGCGTTCGCTGACAAAGCCTGCAGATGAGTCCTCATGTCCTCGGTCGTCAACGTCGTTCTGCCCGTCTTCGCCATGATCCTGCTCGGCTACCTGTGCCGACGCAGTGGCCGCCTGGGGCCGACCGCCGCCTCCGAACTCAACCGTTTCGTGGTCTGGCTCGGCCTGCCGGCGCTGCTGTTCAAGATCACCGCCACTTCGCACTGGGCCGCGGTCTGGCAGCCAGGTTTCGTCGCCGCCTTCAGCGCAGGCTGCCTTGGCGTGTTCGCCTTCACCCTGCTCTACCGCCGCCTGCAGCAACAACCGCTGGTCGACGCCAGCCTCGACGCCCTTGGCGCGGCCTATGCCAATACCGGCTACATCGGCTTTCCGCTGTGCCTGCTGATCCTCGGCGAGGCCGCGCTGCAACCGGCGCTGGTCGCCACGCTGGTGGTCGTCTGCGTGCTCTTCGCCATTGCCCTGGCCTGCGTCGAGACCGGCCTGCATGCCGGCCAGGGCCTGGGCGCGACGCTGCGCAAGGTCAGCTCGGCGCTGCTGCGCAACCCTCTGGTGATCGCCCCGCTGCTGGGCATCGCCTGGGCGGCCGGCGGGCTCGAACTGCCGGCCGGCCTGCGCACCCTGCTCGACCTGCTCGGCGCTGCGGCGGCGCCCTGTGCGCTGGTTTCCCTGGGGCTGTTCCTTGCCCACACCCAGCCGGCGCGCGGCGAGGTGACCGGCGTCTGGCCGCTGGTCGCGCTGAAGCTGCTGGTCCAGCCGCTGCTGACCTGGTATCTGGCGGCCGAGGTGTTCGAGCTGGAGCCGGTCTGGGTCCACTCCGCGCTGCTGCTCAGCGCGCTGCCCACCGGCACCGGGCCCTACATGCTCGCCGAGCTGTATGGCCGCGAGGGTTCACGGGTGTCTCGCGTGGTCCTGTATTCGACGCTCGGCTCGCTGGTCACCCTCTCGCTCTGCCTGGTGCTGCTGCCGGTCTGACGCGACTGCTGTGCCAGGCCGCGTGGATAAGCCTGGCGGCGTTATCCACCCTACGCCACCTACCAACCGTAGGGTGGATGGCCGAAGCCATCCACGTGGTGCGAGGGCAGGCCCTGGGCGCTGGTGCCGGGTCGGTACGCGTGGATAAGCCTGGCGGCGTTATCCACCCTACGCCACCTGCAGACCGTAGAGTGGATGGCCGAAGCCATCCACGCGGTGCGAGGGCCGGCCCTGGGCGCTGGTGCCGAGTCGGTACGCGTGGATAAGCCTGCGGCGTTATCCACCCTACGCCGCGTGCCAACCGTAGGGTGGATGGCCGAAGCCATCCACGCGGTGCGAGGGCCGGCCCTGGGCGCTGTGTGCCGAATCGGTACGCGTGGATAAGCCTGCGGCGTTATCCACCCTACTCCGCCTGCCAACCGTAGGGTGGATGGCCGAAGCCATCCACGCGGTGCGAGGGCCGCCCCTGGGCGCTGTGTGCCGGGCAGGGACACGTGGATAAGCCTGGCGGCGTTATCCACCCTACGCCACCTGCCAACCGTAGGGTGGATGGCCGAAGCCATCCACGCGGTGCGAGGGCTGGCCCGGGCGCTGATGCCGGGTCGGTACGCGTGGATAAGCCTGCGGCGTTATCCACCCTACGCCACCTGCCAACCGTAGGGTGGATGGCCGAAGCCATCCACGCGGGCGGTGGTGGGGCCAGGCGAGGGGGTTGAGGCCCGTGGACCTATCCATCGGCCAGCGGGCGGGTGACCTCCAGCACGACTGCAGCGATGCGATCGCAAGCCGTGTAGGCGCCCTCCAGCAGTTCCTCACCGAACACGTCCGGGTCCATTTCCCGGTAGCGCCAGCTGAAATCGCGGCCCTCGAGGCGCTCGCGCACCGCGGCGAGGAAGGGGTCGGCGTTATCGAGCATCGCCACGCCGGTGTACAGCAGCAGGGTGCCGCCCGGCGCCAGGCGCGCCAGCGCCGCATCTACGATCGCCAACGACAGCCCTGCGCCGAGCGGGCCGCCGCCGTGGCGATAGGTGCGCTCGCCGGGATCGACCAGGTAAGGCGGGTTGGCCAGGATCAGGTCGAAGGCGCCCACCGTCTCGCCGAGCAGGTCGCTGTGCAGCGCCTGGAGGTTTTCGGCGCCGGCCAGGGCGGCATTCAGCCGGGTCAGGCGCAGCGCCGCCGGATTGATGTCCACCGCCAGCACCTCGGCCTGCGGCCGTGCCAGCGCGACCAGCACGGCACCGGCGCCCGATCCGCAGCCGATGTCCACCGCACGGCGGATCTCACCGCGGTGGTTGTCCAGGTGGCAGCGGATGGCGTTGGCGAAGCGATAGGTATCGGGGCCGAAGAACACCGCGTCGGCGGCCTCGGTGGGAAACGCCGAATGCGCGAACAGCTGGCCGTCCAGACGCGAGAAGCGCAGCCGGCTGCGCCAGCCCGAGCCGCTGGGTTCGAGCAGCTCCGCCTGGTCCATCAGGCTGAACAGCGCCGGCGGCAGCAGGTCGGCGTGAAACGGCCGGTTCCAGCCGAACACCCCGGCCAGGTCCTCGGCCATGCGGTTTTCCGGGCGCTCGTTGACCCGGGCGTGGGTCAGCGGCGTCGGGGTGATGAAGTGATAGCCGCGCTCGTCGAGCGAACGGGCCAGGGCGAGCAATGCGCGTTCCTGCGCCGTGTGCGTGGTCATCTGGTTTCCCTGCGATGTCAGTTGAACAGCCCGCTGAACAGCCGCGTGGCCAGAAGGCCCGCGGTATGGTGATGACGGGTCGGCGCGAGCAATGGCAGCAGGTGGCGCAGGCGCGCCTCGCGGCTGGGCAGCTGTGCCAGTTGTTGCTCGAGCAGCTCGGCTTCGGCATCGAAGTCGCCGCCCTCGGGCCGCGCCGCGACCGGCCCGGCCGGCCGCTCGGCAGCTACCCGGCGCCGGCTGTTGAAAAGGGCCTGGCGCTGGGCCAGCCGCTGGCCGGGCGCCGCCGGCGCCTGCGCGAGCGAACCCCCAGCGATCCAGTCATGGATCAGCTGCTGCTCGTGGTGGCTGAAGACACCGAACATCGGCGCCTGCTCACCGGCGATCAGCTGCCAGAAGCGGCTGTCCTGCGGGTCCTGATGGCGGCGGATCCAGCCGCGTCGCTCCAGCGTGGCGAGAAAATCACCGACCGCCCCGGGCTCGGCCAGCCACTGGTTGACCGTACGCCCGTCGAAGCGGCAGTAATCCGAATGCACGAACTGGCCGACCGCCGCCTTCTTTTCCAGCACCCGCTGGACTTCCTGCTCGATGTCGAAGCCGTCGATCACCGACAGCGTGCTGGCCCCCAGCTCGTTGAGGCGGTAGCCATTGCGCACGCGCCGCATGAACGCGTCGCGGTCGCCGACCTGCGGCAGCGCCGCGCGCAGCCCTTCGAGCGCCTTGCGCGCATGGCCGTTGTCAGCGTTGTCGACGGTGACGTGCAGGGTGAAGTAGTAGGGGTCGATGCCCAGCTCGGTCAGCTCGTAACTGGTGATCAACAGGTGCAGCGGCAGCTGCTCGTAGCCCAGGTTGAAGCCGATCACCTCGGGCAGGAAGCGCTCGGCGTTGCAGCCCAGCGCCAGCTGGATCGCGCCCTGGACGAAATGCTCGTCGTCGAGGCTCTGCCAGTCGTCGCAGCCCTGGCTCGCCAGCAGCTTGCGGTAGAGCACCACGTGGTTCTTGTCCGGCTGGCCCTCGCCCAGTTCCTCGAGGTAGGTCTGGATCAGCAGGGTGAAGCGCGGATCGTCCCAGCGCTGCAGCAGCCCGTACAGCCAGGCGCCGTCGACCAGCTTGGTCGGCGCCACGCCGCGCAGGAAATGCAGCGCGTGAGCCTTGCCGCCGAAATAGCGCCGTGGCGCGCCGGCGCGCCGTTCATCGAGGTAGCTGCGGTACCGACGGCCGACCTCGGCGGTGTGCGCCTCGAGCCAGGCATCCAGCTCGGCGAGCGATTCCGGCAGGTCGCAAGGCAACCCGGCCGCCGCTTCGAGACGGCTTTCCAGATAAGCGGCAGCCGCCGCGCGCGCAGGTTCCTCCGCCTCGCTCTCGAGCAGCGCGAAGTACAGCGCCCTGGACTCTGTCGCGGGGCTGGAAGGCGCTGGCGAGACAGCGCCGGGCAGGCAGGTAGAAGTCAGTTGCATGTGCGTATCGACCGGACTCTTGTCCAGGTTTTGGCCGGGGGCTGGCGGTTTGGTTCACGTCAGCCGCCGGATGGCGTGCAACTTCGGCATGCGCCGTCCGCCTAAACACTCGGGCCGGCAGGTCGCCGGCGCACAGCGAGGAGATGGCACATCATGATGGTCAGCGAACGAACGATCTTCGTCAGCGAGCGCGGGCGAGAGAGCATTGAATCGATCAACCAGACGCCGGGCCCCAGCGAGCAGGACCCGGAAACCAGCATCACCAATGGCGAGGTCTCCGGTGGTACCGAATACGACGTGCCGGGCGGCGCCTACAACGTGCCACCGGGAATGGCCGACGAGGTCAGCGACGAGGAAGCGCTGCACCAGGAGCGCCGTCCGTGCACACCCGAGCGCTAACTCTGGGCCGCCAACGGCAGCAATACCAGCGAAGACCTGGCGGCCATCGCCAACGAGCTGAAGACGCTCGAAGGCACCATTCTCAGCTTCGCCAACGTGCGCGACGAGGAAGGCCGCTACCTGTTCGCCGGCACCCTCAGCGACCGCCCGGCGGTGACCTTCGACGCCGCCAGCGACAGCTACCAGCTCAGCGGCAACGCCGGGCATAGGCAGGCCGCAGTGGCCAACGGCGTGCTGGTCGAAGAGAACGTCACCGCTGCCGAGATCTTTGGCGGCGGGGTCGACATGCTCAACCGCCTGCATGAGCTGGTCGCGATGCTCGAAGACCCGGCGCTCGATGCCGGCGACCCGGCGGTGCGCAGCCAGATCAGCGCCACCATGGACGCCCTGGACCTGACCCACGGCGAATTGCTCGGCGCGGTGACCGACCTCGGTGGCCGGCAGAACACCCTTACCCTGCTGACCGGCAGCAACGAAGACGTCTCGCTGGTGAACCAGAAGATCGAAGGCGAGCTGTCGACGCTCGACTACGCCGGCGCCAGCATCGACCTGAACAACTACCAGCTGTCGCTGCAGGCCACCCAGAAGACCTACCTGAAGATCAACGGCCTGTCGCTGTTCGGCCTGCTCTGACCGGAGGCCGCCATGAAGATCGACAAGCAGTTACCCGCCATCGGCGCGATCGACCCGCAGGAGCGGCGCCAGCCGCTTGCCACCGAGCGCCGTGCCCGCCAGCCGCAGCGCCGCGAGCTGGACACCGCCACGGCCGAGGCGCGCGCGCGCAAGAGCACCAGCTTCAGCCTGCAGCTCAACCAGCAGCTGTCGTCGATGCAATCGGCCGAGAACTACCTGGCCGACCTGCATGGCCGGCTCTCGCAACTGAAGCTGAGCCTCGGCCGCGAGCTTGGCGCCGCCAGCCCCGGCAGCGGTGCCGAGGCCATCGGCGAGCAACTGGAAGCGGTCGGTACGCTGCTGGGGCAACGCCGCGAGCGCTCGGCCGAGGCGCTGGACGCCGACTTCCGCCTGCGCCTGAACGAGCCGGTGCGCAGCCGCTTCACCCTTGCCGGCCTGAGTTCGCCGGAGGCGATCCGCGAGTCGGGTGCCGAGACGCTGGTCTTTCGCGCCGGCCGGCAGCTGGCCGAGCCGGTCGCGGTGGTGCTCGACGAGGCCATGAGCGACGAGCAGATCCTGCGCCGCTTCAATGCCAGCCTCGGCCAGGCAGGCATCCGTGCCGAACTCGACGACGGCGGCCAGCTGCGTTTCTCCGCGCGCGAGAGCCTGTGGGACGCGCTCAAGGGCGAGCTGGCGGTGCGTGGCGAGGGCAAACTGTTCGCCGGCGAGCGCTTCCAGCGCGTCGACAGCCATCAGGAGCAACTGCTGGAGCTGCCGGCCGCGCCCGCACTCGATTCGTTCAACGAGCTGCGCCAGGTGTTGGACAAGGTGGTCGCCGCCCTCGACCGTATCGCCAGCCTGCGCGACCAGCTCGGCCAGCGGCAGAAGGAGATCCGTGAATTTCTCGCCCGCCAGGCCGACCGCGACGAGAAACAGTGGGCGCTGGACTTCTCGCGCTCGGTGTTCAACCTGATGCAGCGCAGCCCGTCGAGCTACGCCGCCGTCACCCAGACCGTCGCCGCCCAGGCCACGCTGAGCCGCTTCACGGTCGTCAGCCTGCTGTCCTGAGCGCAGGCGCCACGGTGCGCGGGCCGGTTTGCCGCTACGGCGCGAAGAACTCGATCGCCGAGGGCCGCGCCAGCCGAAGCCGTTGCACGGTCTCGCCGAGCAGGCCGCTGGCCGGATCGCGGCGGAACACCACCAGGCTGTCGCCGAACTGATTGGCCACCAGCAGGAAGCGGCCGTCCGGGGCGATCGCCAGTTCGCGCGGCTCGCGCCCTTCGCTGTCGCGCTTTTGCAGCAGCTGCAGCCGGCCGTCGGCGGCAATCGCATAGACCAGGATGCGGTTGGCCTCGCCGCGATCGGTGACATAGAGAAAGCGCCCATCGCTCGAAGGCCGTATCGCGCCCGGCGAGTGCCGGTTGGCCGCGCCCGGCTCGGCGAGGTCGATCAGCTCGCGCAGCTGCAGACGGCCGTCATGCACAGCCAGCTGCGCCACCTGCGCACTGAGCTCGAGGGTCAGCCAGGCGTGCCGGCCGTCGGCCGAGAAGGCCAGGTGACGCGGGCCGCTGCCGGGCGGCAGCGTCAGGCGGGCCGCCTCGTCCAGGCTGAGCGGCCGCTCGCGCTGGGCCGGGTCGTAGCGGTAGGCGACCAGCTGGTCGGCGCCCAGGTCGCTGACCCACAGCCGCTTGCCGTCCGGGGCGAACAGCGCCTGGTGCACATGTGCGCCCTGTTGGCGTGGGTGCGCACCGCTGGGCTGGTGCCTGGCGAGCTGGGTCACCGGCAGCGGTTCGCCCGCTTCGCCCAGCGGCATGACCGCCAGCTGGCCGCCCGGGTTGGCGCGCGAGCCGTAGTTGCTGACGAACAGGTAGCGCCCGTCCGGGCTCAGGCTGGCATGGGTCGGCTCGTCACCCAGGCTCGGCGTGCGGCCGAGCGGCTGGAAGCGGCCCTCGTCGTCGAGCCGCCAGGCGCTGACCCGGCCCACCGGGTCGGCGTGCCCGGGGGCGTTCTCGTTTGTCGCGTAGAGCCGTCCGCGGCGCCGGTCGAGCAGCAGCCAGGAGGGATTGTCGCTGGCCAGCGTCTGCAGCGGCCGCTCGGCGATCTGCCCGCTGGCCGGGTCGAAGCGCAGGCGCAGCACGCCGGGGCTGGAGCTGTCGTGGGTGTAGCTGCCGATCAGAAGATGCATGTCGCCGCTCGCTGCCTGTACTGGCGCCGCCAGCAGCAGGCCGAGCGCCAGCGCAAGGCCCGCACGGGCACGCCGGAGAAACCGCGGGGGCTGCTTGTGCGGCTGGGTCGAAGTCATGCGACTATGACCGCCGTCATGGCTCGACGCTCCGTCGAGTCGGTATCGCGCTGCCGTAGAACCGCCCCTGGCGGAGTCATGTCTATGTTCAGCCGGGTGGACGCCGGCGCTGCCCCCAGGAATTACCGAGACCATGGATCATTTGCTTCCCGTGCAGCTTGCCGAGCTGCAGAAAATTGCCACCAGCCTGGCCGAAAGCCGGATCGCACCGCTGGCCGCCGAGGTCGACGCCGAGTGCCGCTGGCCGGCGCATGCCATGCAGGCGCTGGCCGAGGCCGGACTGCTCGGCCTGCAGGTGCCCGGCGAGCTCGGCGGGCTGGGCCAGGGCCTGCTCGGCCTGTGCGTGATCACCGAAGCGATCGGCCGCGCCTGCCCGTCCTCGGCGCTGTGCTTCGGCATGCATTGCGTGGCCACCGCGGTGATCGCCGCCAAGGCCACCGAGCATCAGCGCGAGCACTACCTGCGCGACATCGCCGCCGGGCGCCATATCACGACGCTGGCGCTGTCCGAACAGGGCACCGGTGCGCACTTCTACCTGCCGGAAACGCGCCTGCGCGCCGAGGCGGACAGCTTTGTCGTCGACGGCACCAAGCAGTTCGTCACCAGTGGCGGCCACGCCGATTCCTACGTGGTTTCCACCGTCGCCGCCGGCGGCGAGGCCGGCGACTTCAGCTGCCTGGTGGTCGACCGCGACAGCCCCGGCATGCACTGGCTGGATGCCTGGGACGGCTTCGGCATGCGCGGCAACTCCTCGCGGCCGCTGCGCCTGGAACAGGTCCGGGTGCCGGCGCAGAACCTGCTCGGCGAGCCGGGCGATCAGGTCTGGTACGTGTTCGAGGTGGTCGCACCGTTCTTTCTCATCGCCATGGCCGGCACCTACCTGGGCGTCGCACAGGCCGCGCTGGACGAAGCCGAGCTGCACCTGCGCCAGCGGCGCTACAGCCATTCCGGCGAGGCGTTGCTCGACGTGGAGGCGCTGCAGGTACGCTACGGCGAACTCTGGACGGCGCTGGTCAAGAGCCGGGCGCTGGTGCGCGAGGCGGCACGGCGCGGCGACGGCGCCCATCCCGAGGCGCTGCCCTTCATTCTCGCGGCGAAAGCCGACGCAGCGGAGACCGCCGTGCGCCTGACCAACGAAGCGATGACCCTGTGCGGTGGCGCCGCCTACCGGGCGAACAGCCGCGTGGCGCGTCTGCTGCGCGACGCGCGTGCGGCGCACGTGATGACGCCGACCACCGACCTGCTCAAGCTCTGGACCGGGCGCAGTCTGCTCGGCCTGCCGCTGCTATGAACCCCGAGCTGCAGCTCGATTGCCTGGCGCTGCTCGACGACGGCGACCTCGCACTGCACCAGCGGGTCGCCGCGCTGGCCGCCGAGCGCCACTGCCAGCTGCGCCTGTTCGACCCGGCCGGCGAGCTGCCGGGCGACGCGCCGGAGCCGGCGCTGGTCATGCTGGCGCCGGGCCTGCTGCGCCCGGTCAGCCTGGCCCGGCAGCTGCGCATGCGCTGGAAACGCAGCCAGCTGCTGTTCCTCAGCACCGATGCCGAGGCGAGTACGCTGCGCCGCGAGCTCGGCCCGGCGCCACTGCTCGGGCCGCACTGGTCGATCGTCGAGAGCGCTCAGCTGCCGCGGGTGCTCGACCAGACCCTGGCAGACGTGCGCCGCCGTGCCCGCCTGCGTACCACCCTGGCGCGCGCCAACGCCCACATGGACGCCGCGCAGGCAGCGGGCAAGCGCTCGCCGGCCGAGGCCGACCTGTATCTGCACCATTTCATCGACGCCGCGCGCGATGCCATCGTCGGCCTCGACAGCCAGCACGCGGTACTCTACTGGAGCGCCGGCGCCGTCGAGCTGTTCGGCCAGACCCGGGTGCAGACGCTCGGGCGCAACGCAGCCAGCCTGCCGTTCTGGACGCCGGCGCTCGGTGGTGCGCTGGCTAGCACGCTGCAGAGCGGCACGACGCGCACCCTGCAGTTCAACGACCCGGCCACTGGCCGCACGCTGGAAGCCGTGGTCGCGGCCGTCACCGCACCGCAGGGCGACGTGGTCGGCGCGGCGTTGAGCCTGCGCGACGTCTCCGCGCTGGTCGCCGAGCGGCGCGCCAGCGAACGCCAGGGCCGGGTACTGACCGAGGAGCGCCGGCACCTGCAGCGCCTGTTCGATCAGGCGCCGGGCTTCATCGCCATCACCCAGGGCCCCGAACACGTCCTGCAGATCGCCAATCGCGCGTTCCATGAGCTGGTCGGCACGCGCGAGGTGATCGGCAGCCCGGCCTTCAAGGCCTTTCCGCAGCTCGAAAGCCGCGCCGTCGCCGACCTCCTGCAGCAGGTCTACGTCACCGGCCGGCCCTATGTCGGGCGCAATCTCGCGGTGCGCGTGCGCCCCGAGGGCGGCGGCAAGGCCGAGCGCCGCTTCGTCGATTTCGTCTTCCAGCC
Organism: Stutzerimonas balearica DSM 6083; assembly: GCF_000818015.1. Taxonomy (NCBI): domain Bacteria; kingdom Pseudomonadati; phylum Pseudomonadota; class Gammaproteobacteria; order Pseudomonadales; family Pseudomonadaceae; genus Stutzerimonas; species Stutzerimonas balearica. The sequence continues at coordinate 69,313 of NZ_CP007511.1, read as the reverse complement.
GGTGCTGACCGAGGACGACCAGGTCAGCGGCATCTTCTGCCAGGGTCATGACGTCACCGCCCAGGTGCTGGCGCAGGAAGAACTCCAGCGCTCGCGCGAACACCTGCTGGAGCTGGTCGAGGAGCGCACCCGCGAGCTGGAGGTCAGCCGCCAGGCGCTGTACCAGTCGCAGAAGCTCGAGGCCATCGGCAAGCTCACCGGCGGCGTGGCGCACGACTTCAACAACGTGCTGCAGGTGATCGCCGGCAACCTGCAACTGCTGCAGCCGCTGCTGCAGGACAACCGCCCGGCGGCCAAGCGGGTCGACGCCGCCAGCTCGGCGGTCGAGCGCGGGGCCAAGCTCGCCCGGCAGCTGCTCGCCTTCGCCCGCCGCCAGCCGCTGCGCCCGCAACCGACCAACCTGGCGCGTCTGCTGCGCGAGCTCGACGAGTTGCTGCGCCAGGCGCTCGGCGAGCGCATCGAGATCGAGACGGTGGTGGCCGGCGGGCTCTGGACCACCATGGTCGACGCCCACCAGCTCGAGCAGGTGGTGCTGAACCTGGCGATCAACGCCCGTGACGCCATGCCCGAAGGCGGCCGGCTGACCCTGGAGCTCGGCAATGCCATGCTCGACGAACTCTATGCCAGTACCCAGAGCGACGTGACGCCCGGCCAGTACGTGCTGCTGGCGGTGTCCGACACCGGCGTCGGCATGCCCGCCGAAGTCGTCGAGCAGGCCTTCGAGCCCTTCTTCACCACCAAGCCGGAAGGGCGCGGCACCGGGCTGGGGCTGAGCATGGCCTACGGTTTCGCCAAGCAGAGCGGCGGGCACATCCGCCTGTACAGCGAGCCGGGCAGCGGCACCACGGTCAAGCTCTACCTGCCGCGCACCGAGCAGCCGGAAGTGCTCGCCGTGCAACCGGCCGCCGGCCCGGTCGTCGGCGGCAGCGAGACCATCCTGGTGGTCGAGGACGACCTGCCGGTGCAGGCCACGGTGGTCGAGCTGCTCGAGGGGCTGGGCTATCAGGTGCTCAGGGCCAACGATGCGCAGGCGGCGCTGGGCATTCTCGGCAGCGGCCTGGCGATCGACCTGCTGTTCACCGACGTGGTGATGCCGGGGCCGGTCAGCAGCCCGGAGCTGGCCCGCCAGGCGCGCCTGCTGCAGCCCGGCATCGCGGTGCTCTTCACCAGTGGCTACACGCGCAACGCCATCGTGCATGGCGGGCGCCTGGACGCCGGCGTGGAGCTGCTGAGCAAGCCGTATCGCCAGGAGGACCTGGCGCGCAAGGTACGCCAGCTGCTGGCCACGCACGAAACCGAGGCCCGGCCGGGCGAAGCGCCGCTGGTGATGGTGGTCGAGGATCAACCGGCGCTGCTCACGCTGACCGGCGAGATGGTCGAGGAACTGGGCTATCGGGTCCGGGGTTATGCCGATGCCGAGCAGGCCGAGCTGGCCCTGGGCGAGCAGCGCTTCGACCTGCTGCTGCTGGACGTCAACCTGCCCGGGCGCTCGGGCCTCGATTTCGCCGTGCAGGCCCTGCAGGTTCAGCCCTGGCTGCGGCTGATCTTCGTCTCCGGCGAAGGCCGCATCAAGACGCGACTGCCGGCACGCTCGCTGCCCAAGCCGTTCAGCCTCGACCAGCTCGCCGAGGCACTGGCCGACTGAGCGGCACGGAGCGCTGGCCGCGGCCGCGCCACAGGCCCTGCAGGCCGAGCGCCGTCGGCAGGCCGAGGGCCAGCCAGCTCAGCCAGTCGCCGGCGCCTTCGGAGACCAGTCCGGCGATCAGCCCGAGCGCCGAGGCCAGGGCAATCGCCACCGGCCAAAGCCAGATGCGCATCATGCCCGCACCTCCGCCGTCGCACCGCGCTTGAGCCACAGGTACAGCCCGCTGCCCAGGACGACGAGGGTGAGGATGTCCAGCAGCGCCCAGAGGACCTTCAGCGGCAGGCCGGCGTAATCGCCGAAATGCAGCGGCTCGGACAGTTGCAGCGCGGTGACGTACCAAGGCCGGGGGCCCGCTTCGAGCACCTCGCCACTGGCCGGGTCGACCAGCAGCGCCTGGGTCAGGCGCGAGGTCAGCGGTGTGTCGCCGCGCAGGATCACCGCGACATGCTCCGGCGTGGCGCGCAGCGTGCCGGGGTAGGCAATCATCGACACCGCCATGCCGGGTGCGGCGGCCAGCACGCGGTCGACCGCGGTCTGCAGTGAGCCGTCGGCAGCGGGCGCCTCGCTGGCGTCGGCCGCGAGCAGCACGCGGGTCTCACCGGCTTGCAGTGCGGCGACCTGTTCGGCCTGCCAGGCCTGGAAGATCAGGTCTGCCCAGGTATTGATCACCCCGGTGAAGCCCACCGCCAGGGCCCAGACCAGGGTGACGATGCCCAGCAGGTTGTGCAGGTCCAGCCAGCGGGTGCGCGCGGTGCGTTCCTGACGTACCTCGCCGAAGCGAAGCTTGCGCATGAAGGGCGCGTAGAGCACCACGCCGGAGATGATCGCCACCATCAGCAGCAGGCCCATGAAACCGAGAAACAGCTTGCCGGCGAGCCCCGCGTAGAGGTCCACGTGCAGGCGGTACATCACGCTCATGAAGCCTTCGTCGAAGTTCGGCGCGCCGAGCACCTCGGCCGTGCGCGCGTCGGAAAGGATCAGCGTCGAGGCGCTTTCATCGGTGTCGACCCGCGTGTCGAGCTTGACGTACCAGACATCCGGCGCGTCTTCCTCGGCGAAGAGGTACAGCGGCACCAGCCCCGGATAGGCCTTCACCGCTTCGGCGGCGACCCGGTCGAGCGCAGCGCGCGGCGTGCCCTCGGGCATCGTCGGCGCTTCGATCTCGCTGCCGGCCAGGTGCTCGATCTCGTGCGAGAAGATCAGCGGCAAGCCGGTCAGGCACAGCAGCAGGATGAACAGCGTAGAGACGAGGCTGGACCACTTGTGGACCCAGCCCCAGCGCCGCAGGGTGACTGCCTGCATCAGAAGTCGACCGTGGCGCTGACCGTGAGCGTACGCGGGGCGCCGAGGACCAGGTAGTTGGCGTTCGGGTAGCCGCCCACCGAGGCCCAGTAGTCCCGCCCGGTCACGTTGTCCAGGCGCGCGCGCAGGGTCACGTCGCGCTCGTCGAGCACCATGCGGTAGCGGGCACCGAGGTCCAGACGCGTCCAGGAAGGCGCTTCCAGGTCATTGGCGGCATCGGCGTACTGGCTGCTGGTGTAGACCACGCGGCTGGTCAGGGTCAGGCCGTTGGTGCCCGGCACGTCCCATTCGCCGCCAAGGTTGGCCTGGGTGCGCGGCACGCCGATGGCGCGATTGCCTTCGTTGGCGCCGTCCTGGGTGCTGGTCAGCTCGGCGTCGAGCAGGGTCAGGCCGCCGAGCAGGCGCACGCCGTAGGTCGGCTCACCGAACACCGACAGCTCGATGCCGCGGTTGCGCTGTTCACCGCCGTCGGTGAACACGCCGTTTTCAACCGTGCTGAACGGACGTTCGGTGGTGAACAGCGCCAGGCTGCCGCCGAGACTGCCGCCGTCGTACTTGATGCCGACCTCGGTCTGCTCCGAAACGTAGGGTTCCAGCGCCTCGCCGGCATTGACGACGGCCACGCCACCGCTGCTGGCTGGCGCGATGTCGCCTTTGACCAGGCCCTCGATGTAGTTGGCATAGACCGACAGCTCGTCGGTCAGCTGATACACCACGCCGGCAACCGGGCTGTTCTTGTAGCGGTTGTACGAGGACAGCCGGTCAGCGCTGTTGTAGTCGTAGGTCTTGGCTTCGATGCCCTGGCGGCGCGCGCCGAGCGTGACCAGCAGGCGCTCGTCCATGAACCCCAGGGTATCGGCAATGGCCAGGCTCTGGGTCTGGGTGCGCTCGGTGACGTTGGGGTTGGACATCGCGCCGCCAAACCAGATCGCATCCGGCATCGCGACGGCGAACGGCTGGTAGATGTCCGCTGCGTAGTTGCCCGACATGGCGTAGGCGTTGCGGGCCTCGAGGTCGAACATGGCCGCCGACATTACCCACTCGTGTGAGACGTCGCCGGTCCGGCCGCGCGCGCGAAGGCCCACTTCGCTGGTGAATACTTCCTCCTCACGCACGTTGTCGAAGCGATAGAAGGTGCCCGATCCGGTGCTGCCCGCCTTCATGCTGGCCAAGCGGTTCTTCTCCTCGCCTTCGCGCACGCCGGCTGCGAGCCAGCCGGTCACGGCGTCGGAGAAATCGTATTCGGCGCGGAAGGTGCCAAAGGTCTGTTTCTCCTTCGAGTAGGTCCAGGGCTGGGCGAAGTTGTCGTCGGCATCCGGCGCGCTGGGAAGGCCGCCGTTGGGGGTCACGCTCGGCCGCGGCTGGTCGATGAAGTGGTACTGGTGGCCGATGTCGCCCGAGAGGCGGAGGTTGTCGCCCTGGTAGTCGAGGCCGAGGGCGAACATGTCGAGGGTGCGATCCTCGTCCTCGACCGTGGTCTCGCCGGCGCGCTTGGCCGCGTTCAGGCGTACGCCGAAGCGTTGCTCTTCGCCGAAGCGGCGGGCGATATCGGCATGGGTCATCGCCTGGCCGCCGCTCTCGGCGCCGAGGGTCAGACGCGTCAGCGGCTCGTTCGGCGCGCGCTTGGGCAGGATGTTGATCGCCCCGCCAATGCCGCTGCCGCCCGGCGCCGCGCCGTTGAGGAAGGTGTTGGCGCCGCGGAACACTTCCACGCGCTCGATGAATTCGGCGGCCACATACTGGCGTGGCAGCAGGCCATAGAGGCCGTTGTAGGAAATGTCGTCGGAGAACAGCGGGAAGCCGCGGACCACGTACAGCTCCTGGAAGTTGCCGAAGCCGCGGGCGACGCGCACCGAAGGATCGTTCTGCAGCACGTCGGACACGCTGCGCGCCTGCTGGTCCTGGATCAGCTGCGAGGTGTAGGACGTCGAGGTGAACGGCGTTTCCATGTAGTCGCGGTTGCCGAGGATGCCGACCCGGCCGCCACGGGCAACCTGCTCACCGGCGTAGGGCTGGGTCAGGCCGTCGGCCGAGGCATCGGCGCTGGCGACGATCTCGGTTGCCGGCAGCGCCAGCGGTTGCTCGGCCTGGGCCTTGGGGTCGGCAGCGGCGTCCCGGTCCGTCGGGGTTGCAGCGTAAGCCGTGCTGCCAATGGCGAGGCAGAGGGGCAGCAGGGCGTAGAAGTGACCGGGTTTGTTCGGATATCGGCGCATCGAAGAAGACCTGTGGAGGACCGGAAACGGGTGCGATTGGGCGCAATTGCAAAATGCTATATTTAGCAATAATGATTCGCAACTGTATTAGTGCCCAGGCACCCACCGCCGGTCGGCCTCGATGGCGCAAATGCACGACGGAAAACCCCAGGCAATGGCACGCCGAGCCGCAGCGCAGAGCGGCGCGCGTGTCAGCGGGGCGGGGAGGTCGATTGGCGCGGCCGGGAAAGGCCAGCGGAGTCTGCGGCGGGGCGACGCCAGGGCGCGGGCGCGCCCCAGCCGTCGGGGGATCAGCTGTCGCGCAGGCGGAAGCCGACCTTCATGGTGACCTGGAAATGCGCGACCTTGCCGTTCTCGACATGGCCGCGGATTTCGCCGACCTCGAACCACTCGACGTTTTCCAGCGTCTTGCTCGCTTCGGCGACGGCATTCTGAATGGCATCGTCGACGCTGGTGCGCGAGGAGCCGACGATCTCGATCTTCTTATAAGTGTGATGATCCGACATAGATAACCCCTTCTGGTCTGGCGAGCCTCCGCTCGAAGATTCGTCCTGTCTGCTTTCTGAGGCTGGCAGCGCCGGCTTAGTTCAAAGCGCCAGGCGCAACGGCCTCAGCGCAGGCGCCGGTAGGGAAACTGACAGGGCTTGAACACCTGGTTGAAATGCCGGCCCAGCGAGTCGGCCGCCAGCAGGGCCTGCACCGCTTCGGGCGGAACCCGTTCGTAGCGGTACAGGCTACCGTTGTGGAACTCGACTTCCAGTGCCTGCTCGTCTTCAGCGTAGCCCAGCGAGCGGATGCTGCTGGAGTCCACCGCGGCGCGCTTCACGTGACCGCGCCGGGCTCGCGGCTGAAGCCCTCGGCCTGCATGCGCCAGAGCGCCTCGAACTCGCCACCGCGGCGGCGCAGCTCGTGCGGCGGGCCGTCCTCGACGATGTGCCCCTCGCGCAGCACGACGATGCGGTCGAACCCCGCCAGGGTCGACAGTCGGTGCGCCACGGCGACCACCGTGCGGCCCTGGATGAGCTGGTTCAGGGCGTCCTGAATCTCCGCCTCGGACTGCGTGTCGAGTGCCGAGGTGGCTTCGTCGAGAATCAGGATCGGCGCATCCTTGAGGAAGGCACGGGCGATCCCCAGGCGCTGGCGCTGGCCGCCGGAAAGCATCACCCCGCGCTCGCCGACGAGCGTGCGATAGCCCTCGGGCAACTCGCGGATGAAGCCGTCGCAGAAGGCATGCCGTGCCGCCTCGTAGACTTCCTCGTCGCTCGCCGCGGGGCGGCCGTAGCGGATGTTCTCGAGGATGCTGCGGTTGAACAGCGCGGTCTCCTGCGGCACCACGGCGATCTTCTCGCGCAGGCTGTCCTGGCTGACCTGGCGCACGTCCTGGCCGTCGATGAGGATCTGCCCGCCATGCACGTCGTCCAGCCGCTGCAGCAGGGCGAGCAGGGTCGACTTGCCCGCGCCCGAGGCGCCGACGATGCCCACCGCCTGCCCGGCCGGGATGTGCAGGTTGAAGTCCTCGAAGATCGCTGGCCGCTCCGGGTAGCCGAAGCGCACATGCTCGAAGTCGATGTCGCCGGCTTCGAGGGTCAGCCTCGGCTCAGGGTCTGCCAGGCCGTGCGGCTGGTTGATGATGCGCAGGGTGTCGGCGATCGCACCGACCTGCTGGGTGGTGTCGACCAGCGCCAGCGCCAGGTCGCGCGAGCCATGCAGGATGCGAAAGGTCAGCGCGCTGACCAGCACCACGTCGCCGGCGCTGACGCTGCCGCCCAGCCAGCTGCGGATCGCCCATACCAGCATGCCGCCGGCCATCAGCGACAGGCAGATGTCATGCAGTACGCGGGCCTTTTCCAGGTACATCCAGCTGCGTCGCTGGGCGCGCGCCTCGCTGCCGATCTCCTGGGCCAGGCGCTCGGCCTCGCGGTCGCGGGCGGAAAAGGCCTTGATGGTCCAGACGTTGGACACCGCATCGACCAGCTCGCCGCCGACCCGCGCCGCCTGCGCGGCGAAGCGCTGGTGCTTGCTGCGCCCGCGAATGCCGAAGCCGGTGATCAGCAGCGCCACCACGATGACGAACACCACCAGCGCCACGGCCATGCGCCAGTCGACGGTGAGCAGCACCACCACCGCGCCGATAAAGTCGACGATCGGCGGCACGATCTTCCACGCCAGCCCGCCATAGATGGTGCCCGCCGCCTGGCCGACGGCGGAGATGCGGTTGCCCAGCGAGCCAGCGAAATGCTCGTTGAAGTAGCGCATCGGGTGGCCGGTGAGGTAGCGGAACAGGTCGACGCGGATATCCACGCAGCTGGCCACCACGGTGCGGCAGCCGAGCCAGCCGCCGAGGCGCCAGAACACGTTCTCCACCACGATCAGGCCGAGGAACAGCCACAGCGGCGCCCAGACGTTTGCCGTGGCGCGCTGGTCGCTGCCCTCGGCCATGGCATCGACCAAGAGCTTCATGCCGTACTGCACCGCCACCGCGCAGATCGCCGCGCTGATCACCAGCGTTGCCAGCCCGCCGAAATGCCAGGGTCGCTGGCAGATGTAGTGCCAGAGAAAGGCCAGCGGCCGGCTGGGCAGGACCGTGGGGGCAGGCGGGACCGCAACGGGCTTGTTCATGCGGGTGTCACAGCGGGCTCATGATGCGCTTGGACCGAGGCGAAGCGGGTCTGTTGCAGGCGCAGCTCGTCGGCCAGGCCGGCATGCTCGGGGCGCTCGCCACGGGCGTCGGGGAAGCCGAACAGGCCGGTCGGGCAATGCCGGTCGTCGTCCCAGCCGGGGTAGTCGAGCACCGGGTACAGGCAGATGCCCTCCACCGGGACACCCTGCTGCAGCGCCAGGCCGACCTGCTCGCTGACGTAGCGCAGCCAGTCGCCGCGCAGGTCGCCTTCAGCGCCGGTTTCGGCAACCAGGATCGGCCGCCCGTAACGGCGGTGGATCTCCTTGAGGATGCCGCGGAACGGGCGGTAGTCCGGGTGGCCGCGAACGATGGTGTCGCCACCCAGGTACCACTGGTTGTCCGAGTAGTAGTTCACCCCGACGATATCGAGGTACTCCGGCTTGCCACCCAGGCCCGGCCAGGCCTTGCCGCAGAGCATGTCCCAGGCTTCGAACTGCGCCTGACGGGCGTTTTCCGCCTCGCGCTGGGCGGCCGGGCGCAGCACCTGCGCACTGATGTGGATCGCCGGGTCGACCTGGACGAAGCGCGCCCGCGGCTCGACCGCGCGGATCGCCTCGATGGCCGCGATGCTGGCACGGATCAGCTGGTGCTTGAGCTCGGCGCCACGGCCCTGGCCCAGCGGGTTGAAGCGCGCATGGTCGCCGCCGGCCCAGGCCCAGAAGGAGATCTCGTTGACCGGCGAGTAGAACGGCACCGCGTCGCTGTGCTCGCGCACCAGCCGCGCCACCTCGCCGGCAAAGCGGGCGAAACGCTCGACGAACTCAGGGCGCCAGATGTCGATGTCGTCGGGCCAGCCGTAATGGCACAGGTCCCAGATCACCTGGGTGCCGCTGTCGCGCGCGGCCGCGAGCATCGGCAGGAAGCTGGACCAGTCGTAGCGGCCCGGCTGACGCTCGATCAGGTGCCAGCGCAGGCCGTCGCGGGCACTGCGGATGCCGTGGCGCTGCAAGGCGCGGTAGTCCTCGGCGACCAGCCGATCATGGCCGGTGGCGGCCAGCAGGTCGAGCCGGCGGCCGTCGTGGCGGCGGTGCGTGGAGCACTCGAAGCCGCCGAGAAAAAAGCTATCGAACAGGGTCGGTCGATACATCGCGAACCTCTGCTAACAGGCACGGCGAACCGCACCGCGCCTTCCGGCGCGATTGCGGCTGCCTGCCTTTCAATTCAACGCTGCCGCTTGTGCGGCAACCCTCGCGCCGGGCTCAGCCGGCCTGTTCGGCGAGGCTGCACGCAGGCGCGTCGCGCTCGCCGGTGGCCGGGCCACGCTCGGCTTCCTCGATGCGTTTGTACGCCGCCAGCGCCTGGCCGACCACCTGATCCATGTTGTAGTACTTGTAGGTACCCAGGCGACCGATGAAGGTCACGCCCGGCGTCTGCTCGGCGAGCTGCTGGTAGCGCTTGTACAGCTCGGCGTTTTCCGGACGTGGGATCGGGTAGTAGGGGTCGCCCTCGGCGGAGGGGTATTCGTAGGTGACGCTGGTCTTCGGGTGGACCTGCCCGGTGAGGTGCTTGTACTCGCTGATGCGCGTGTAGGGCACGTCCTCGCTCGGGTAGTTGACCGTGCCGACCGGCTGGAACTGCTCCTGCTCGAGCTGCTTGTGCTCGAAGCGCAGCGAGCGGTACGGCAGCTTGCCGAAGCGGTAGTCGAAGTACTCGTCGATCGGCCCGCAGTACACCAGGTGGTCGTACTCGACCTCGTCGCGAATCTCGCGGTAATCGGTGTTGAGCATGACCTTGATGTTCGGGTGGGCGAGCATCTTCTCGAACATCTTCGTGTAGCCGTGCCTGGGCATCTGCTGGAAGCTGTCGGTGAAGTAGCGATCGTCGGTGTTGGTGCGCGTCGGCACCCGCGAGGTCACCGACTTGTCCAGCTGCGAGGGGTCCAGCGCCCACTGCTTGCGCGTGTAGCCGCGGAAGAACTTCTCGTACAACTCGCGGCCGATGCCGTTGATCACCACGTCTTCGCTGGTCTGGATGTCGGCCACCGGCTCGGCGCGGCTGGCCAGGTACTCGGCGGCCTGCTCGTCGGTTTCCAGGTTCAGGCCGTAGAGCTTGTTCAGCGTGGTGCGGTTGATCGGAATCGGCACCTGCTGGCCGTCCACCTGCGCCAGCACGCGGTGCTCGTAGGGGCGCCACTCGGTGAAACGCGACAGGTAGTCGACGATGCGCTGCGAATTGGTGTGGAAGATGTGCGGGCCGTAGCGGTGGATCAGCACGCCGGATTCGTCGTGATGGTCGTAGGCGTTGCCGCCGATGTGCGGGCGCCGGTCGACCACCAGCACGCGCTTGTTGAGCCCGGCGGCCAGGCGCTCGGCGAGCACGCTGCCGGCGAAACCGGCGCCGACGATGAGGTAGTCGAAACCACGCTGGCGTACGCCCGGCACATCACCGGAGCCCCCGCCGAGACGTTCGGGATTGCTGTCTTGCGGGTTCATATCGCGCATTGGATCTTCTCCTTCATCAGGCTCCAGGTGTGGTCCCAGGACATGTCGCCGAGGATCTCGTCGGCGCGGGCCAGCAGGCGGTCGCGGTCCTCGGCATCCTTCAGCGCGGCCTCGCAGGCGGCAATGAAGGCCTCGGCGCCGTCGGCGATGCGCACGATGCCGGTGTCGCCGTAGGTGCGCACCACGTCGGTGATCGGCGTCGATACCACCGGGCGGCCGCCGGCCAGGTATTCGGGGGTCTTGGTCGGGCTGATGAAGCGCGTCGATTCGTTCAGCGCGAACGGCATGATCGCCACGTCCCAGCCCGCGAGGTACTGCGGCAGCTCGTCGTAGGTCTTGCCGCCCAGGTAGTGCAGGTTGTCGCGCCGCGGCAGCTCGGCCGGGTCGATCTTCACCACCGGGCCGATCAGCACCAGCTGCCAGTCGGGCTTGAGCCGCGCGACCTGCTCCAGCAGTTCGAGGTCCAGGCGCTCGTCGATCACGCCGTAGAAGCCCAGGCGCGGCCGCGGGATCTCGGCCTGGTCGTCCGGGTCGTGCTGCGGCCGCCGCGCGGCGGCGAAGTGCTCGACGTCGACGCTGCTGGGGAAGGGATGCGCGTCGTCATGCAACTCGCGCTTGGCTTCCCAGATGCTGTAGCCGCCGGTGAACACCAGGTCGGCGCGCTTGAGCAGCTCGCGTTCGCGCTCGATCAGCTCAGGCGGTGCACCGCGGAAGGCCGAGAGCTCGTCCATGCAGTCGTAGATGGTCACGCGCGGCTCGAGGTGGTCGGAAAACGCCAGGCTCATCGGCGTGTAGTACCACAGCAGCAGGTCGTCGACGCCAAGCTTGGCCAGGTAGCCGTCGAGCAGCTCGCGCTGCACGCGGTCGGCTGCCTCGCCGGCGCAGCCGTGCGGCAGCCGCGGGATCAGCACCTGCACGCCGTTCTCTTCGGGGCGGACTTCCAGCCACGGCTGGTCGTCCTCGGTGGCAATCGGTTCTTCGCAGAACAGCACGTTGAAATCGCGGGCGAAACGCGACATCAGATGTTGCGGGCGCTGGTAGACGAAGCTCCAGCGCAGGTGCGACAGGCACAGCAGCGTCGGCACCTGCTCGTCGAAGACCACTTCGGCCGGCGTGTGCTGGGCGTTGCGGGATTTGCCGATGTCGTACTGGAAGGGGCCGGCCCAACTCATCTAACACCTCGTTCGATAGGGCAGTGCTCGTGGCGATCCTGCCCGCACGATGCCTGAACAACGCCCGGGAACTCCGCTCCGGGCCTTGAAAGGGCGGGCGCGCCGTCCGGTTCGAACGTTTCGTCGGCAGCTGCCCGCGGGCTATTGACGGCGGCCAATCGATTGGGTTCCCGACCAGCCATCCGACCGAACCCACCGTCGGGACAGCGCAGCGGCGCCGGAACTTGGCTGCAACTTCTTCGTCCCTATCAGCGAGATCACCTGGTTATGCCCGGCGTCGGAACCTCGCACGCAGCTCGCTTTTGGCGTCCTGTTCCGCACCGCCGACCCCAATTACGGACCTCGATGCGACGCCAGCCGGCAGCCGCAGGCTCGCGGGTGTGGCCGCAGAATTTTCCATGTGGAGGTAGACAGATGATTCTGGTGACGGGAGGAGCGGGTTACATCGGCTCTCATGCATGCCTGGAGCTGCTCCAGGCAGGCCACGAGGTGCTGGTGCTCGACAACCTGTGCAACAGCTCGCGCCGGGCGCTGGACCGGGTCGAGCAGCTCGCCGGGCGCAAGCTGCAGTTCGTCAAGGGCGACGTGCGCAATCGGCCGCTGCTCAACGCGCTGTTCGCCGCCTATCCGGTGACCGCGGTGATGCATTTCGCCGGGCTCAAGGCCGTCGGCGAAAGCGTGCGCGAACCGCTGCGCTACTACGAGACGAATGTCAGCGGCAGCATCGCGCTGTGCCAGGCGATGGCCGAGGCCGGCATCTTCCGCCTGGTATTCAGCTCTTCGGCGACCGTCTACGGCGAGAGCGCGGTGATGCCGATCACCGAGCACTGCCCGACCGGCCAGCCGACCAACCCCTACGGCCAGTCCAAGCTGATGGCCGAGAACGTGCTGCGCGGCCTGGCCAATTCCGACCCGCGCTGGTCGATCGGCCTGCTGCGCTATTTCAACCCGATCGGCGCCCATGAATCCGGGCTGATCGGCGAGGACCCCAACGGCACGCCGAACAACCTCCTGCCCTACATGCTGCAGGTGGCCATCGGCCGGCGCCGCGAACTGAGCGTCTACGGCGACGACTACCCGACCCCGGACGGCACCGGCATCCGCGACTACATCCACGTGGTCGACCTGGTGCAGGGCCACCTCAAGGCGCTGCAACGGCTCGAGCAGGTCAATGGCGTCTCGGTGTGGAACCTCGGCACCGGCAAGGGTTACTCGGTGAAAGAGATGATCGGTGCGCTCGAAGAGGTCATCGGTCGCCCGCTGCCGCACGTCATCAAGCCACGCCGCGCCGGCGACATCGCCCAGTGCTGGTCGGACCCGACCAAGGCCGCCGTGGAGCTCGGCTGGCGTGCCGAGCGCGACCTGATGACCATGCTCGCCGACGCCTGGCGCTGGCAGAGCCGCAACCCGCAGGGTTATGCCGAACCGGCAGCGGCGCCGAAGACCACGCCCGCCGCGCTGGCCAGCTAAGCCCCCGCCACGCTCGTACGCGAGCACCCCGGCCTGGTGCACGGAGCGCACCGCCCACCGGCCCCTCCGCTCCGAATCCCCCGCGCGACCCCGCCCTATTACTGCCGGAACCGATCTCCGGAGACAGAACACGCCGACACGCTCAGCCCCTGGCCGTTTGCCATTATCCGCCGAGCCTGCGATAAAGCCGCACCCGCCATAGCGCTACAAGGATGTACAGATGCGATTGCTGCGACGTGCCCTGCTCGGGCTGCTGTCGCTGGCCGTGCTTGCGGTCGGCGTCGGGCTCTACTTCATCGCCTACCCCAACCTGCCGCAGTATCAGCCGCCGCAAGCCCTGCACTATCTCGAGCAGTGGAGCGACGCGGACCGCCAGCGCTACTACTACACGCCACAGGGCACCCAGGTGAAAGGCCTGCAGTACGACTGGTTCACTGCGCTGGAGCTGCCGTTCAGCACCGATCGCTTCGCCGCCCCCGAATACCTGGCCCGCTTCGGCTTTCTGGTCGACCCGGCGCAGGCGCCAAGTGCGGCGAACCCCGGCAACCTGCCGGTCGGTTTCGCCCGCCACGAGGACGACAGCGGGCGCAGCTACCTCGACGTGACCTGCGCGGCCTGCCACACCGGCGAGCTGCGCTACCAGGACCAGGCGCTGCGCATCGACGGCGGTGCCGCCATGCATTCGCTGGCCTCGACCGTACCCACCCTGCGCGGCGGCTCGTTCGGCCAGGCGCTGGGCATGAGCATGGCCTTCACCTATTACAACCCGCTCAAGTTCCGTCGCTTCGCCGAGCAGGTGCTGGGCGAGCGTTACGAGCAGGACCGCGCGCAGTTGCGCCACGACTTCAAGCAGGTGCTCGACCGTCTGCTCGGCACCGCCTACAACGACTGGCACCGCGGGCTCTACCCCACCGAAGAAGGCTTCGGCCGTACCGATGCGTTCGGCCGCATCGCCAACAGCGTGTTCGGCGATGCCATCGATCCGGCGAACTACCGCGTGGCCAACGCGCCGGTGAGCTACCCGCATCTGTGGGATATCTGGAAGTTCGACTGGGTGCAGTGGAACGGCTCGGCCATGCAGCCGATGGCACGCAATATCGGCGAGGCGCTGGGTGTTGGCGCCACACTGCGTCTGCTGCACGAGAACGGCCAGCCCATCGCCGAAGCCGAGCGCTACGCATCGGGCGTTCGCGTACGCGACCTGCACAGGCTGGAAACCACCCTCATGCAGCTGGCCCCGCCTCGCTGGCCCGAAGACGTGCTGGGCGCGATCGATCTAGAGCAGGCCAGCCTCGGTCGCGCGCTGTACAAGGAAAACTGTGCGCATTGCCACGACGCCAGGCCCAAGCCGGTCGACAAGCGTTTCGCTGCCGAACGCGACCCCGAGTGGCACATGAAGGTGATCCCCACCTCCTTCGTCGGTACCGATCCGACCACAGCCGACAATATTGCCGACCACCGCTTCGACCTGACCCGCCTGGGCTGGACCCAGGATGAGCTGGATCGCCTGGATGTGCAGCTGTATGGCGCGTCATCCGGCCCGCTCGATCTCGCCAGCCTGTCCAGCGCCAAGGGCCTGGCCTACATCACTGCCTACGTCGAGGAACGCGCCTACCGCGAGGCGGGCATCGCAGCGCCGGAGCGCGCCAGATACGACGGCTTCGGCCTGCCGATCGGCGTGCAGGAGCTGCGCGGCTACAAGGCACGCCCGCTGGACGGCATCTGGGCGACGCCGCCGTTCCTGCACAACGGCTCGGTGCCGAACCTGTTCCAGCTGCTCTCGCCGGTCGCCGAACGGCAGAAGCAGTTCTGGGTCGGCAGCCGCGAGTTCGACCCGCGCCATGTGGGTATTCGTACCGAGCGCTTTGCCGGCGGCTTCCTGCTGGATACCGCGATCACCGGCAATGGCAACCGCGGCCACGAGTTCCGCGCCGGTTGCCGCGGCAACGGCGTGATCGGCCGCGCCCTGGCGCCGCACGAACGCTGGGCGCTGGTCGAGTACCTCAAGGTGCTCGGCGACCCGGCGTTCGAAGCGCGGCTGACCGATATCCCGCCACAGCCCTACAACCCCGGCCCGGCCTGCCCATGACCCCCTGCACGAGGAAGCTCCCATGTTGAAGCGATTCTGGCTCTGGCTCGGCAGGCTGCTCGGGCGCCTGCTGCTCGCCCTGACGGTGCTCGGCCTGGCCGGCTGGGCCATTGCCGCCCTGCACTTTCACCTCACCCATCGTGGCCCCGTCTCCAGCGAGGAAGTCATCGCGCCGACTGAAGCGGCCGATACCCAGGCGATCATCGAGGACGCCATCGCCGTGGTCGAGCAGCACCGTGACAACACCCGCGTCCTGCGCGATGCGCATGCCAAGGCGCACGGCTGCGTGCGGGCCGAGGTCAGCGTGCGCGCCGATCTGGAACCGGCGCTGCGCCAGGGTGTGTTCAGCGAGCCGGGCAAGACCTGGCAGGCCTGGATGCGGCTGTCCAACGGCAACGCCTATCCGCAGTTCGACCGCATCCGCGACGCCCGCGGCATGGCGATCAAGCTACTCGACGTGCCTGGGGAAAAGCTCACACGTGACCCGCGCCATGCCGGTGAACAGGACTTCGTGATGTTCAACCACCCCGTGTTCTTCGTCCGTGACGTTGCCGAATATCGCAGCAACTTCGCTGCCCAGGCGCAGGGCAAGAAGGCGCTGGCGTTCTTCCCCAGCATCGATCCGCGCAGCTGGGAGCTGCGCCACCTGTTCATCGCACTGCAGACCCTGGCGCCCGCGCCCGAGAGCCCGGTGGCTACCACTTACAGCTCCGTGGCGCCATACAAGCTCGGCCCGCACAACATCAAGTATCGGGTGATCCCGACGCCCGAGCGCTGCCCGGACTATCGGCTGCCGGAGCAGAACCGCGACCTGCCGAACTTCCTGCGCAGTGCGCTCTACCAGCAGCTCTCGCTCGACCGGGCGCCGGCCTGCTTCGCCCTGCAGGTGCAACGGCAGAATCCGCAGCACTACATGCCGATCGAAGACACCAGCATCGAGTGGGACGAGGCGATCGCACCTTTCGAGACCGTGGCCGACATTCGCTTGCCGGCACAGGACTTCGACAGCCCCGAGCAGAACCTCGCCTGCGACAACCTGGCCTTCAACCCGTGGCACGCGCTGCCCGAGCATCGCCCGATCGGCGGGATCAACCGCTTGCGCAAGGCCGTCTACGAGGCAATCAGCAGCTACCGGCTGGAGCGTAACGGCGCCCTGGCGCCCTGACGGCGCGCCATCAGGCCAGTGCCCCGGCCAGCCACTCGGCCAGGCGTTCGGCACGCCGGTCGAGCCGGCGTCGCGGCACCCACAGCGCCAGCTGCGCCCGTGTCTCGACGAAACCCCAGGGCGCCAGCAGGCGCCCGGCGGCGAGGTCATCGGCGACCAGCTGCTGCGGCGCGATGGCTATACCGAGCCCGGCCAGTGCCGCCTCGAGCAGAAAGTACAGGTGCTCGAAACCCTGCCCGTAGCGCAACTCGCCAGCGGCCAGCCCCTGCCCGGCCGCCCAGGTCGGCCAGGCCTGCGGGCGCGACACCGTATGCAGCAGCGCCTCGCCGAGCAGCGCCGCCGCCGGGGCGCCACGCAGCTCGGCACAACGCGGGTGATGCGGGCTGAGCACCGGGCCAATGCGCTCGGCCGTCAGCTCGAATACCTGCATGTCGGCCGGCCAGGGCGGCTCGGCGTACCACAGCGTGGCATCCAGCCCCGGCTTGCGCGGGTCCAGCTCGCCCTCGCTGGCCGATAGCTGCAGGCGCAGCTCCGGCAGGTCGCGATTGAGCCGGTCCAGCCGCGGAATGAACCAGCGCGCCAAAAGGCTGCCGGGACAACCGAGCACGAACGGCGCCTCGGCCGTGTGCCGTTGCAGTTCGGCGCAGGCGCTGCGCAGGCGCTCAAACGCCTCGCTGGCGGCCTCGCCCAGACGTTGGCCGGCATCGGTGAGTTTTACGCCGCGCCCTTCCTTGGCGAACAGGGCCAGACCGAGGGCTTCTTCGAGCTGCTTCAGCTGCCGGCTGATGGCCCCGTGGGTGACGTGCAGCTCGCGTGCGGCTTCGCTTACGCTACCCAGGCGGGCAGCCGCCTCGAAGGCACGCAGGGCATTGAGCGGTGGCAGATCGCGGGCCATATATGTGAGTTTTCCTGACAGGTCCGCGCGATCTTATCGCTTTTATCCGGGCGCCGGCAGCCGTAAGCTCGCCCCCAATGATTGCCGTAGGGTGGAAACTCACGAAGCGACTTTCCCCGCTGGCGTATCGATCGCGTGGACAAGGCTGCGCCGTTGCCCACCCTACGCTCACCCCGACTGCGTGTCGGCACCCTCCAAGGAGCCTCGCATGACCTCATACCGCACCGGCCCGGACAACCGCGGGCTGTTCGGCCGCTTCGGCGGCCAGTTCGTCGCCGAAACCCTGATGCCGCTGATCAACGAGCTGGCCGCCGAATACGAGAAGGCCAAGAACGATCCGGTCTTCCTCGAGGAACTGGCCTACTTCCAGCGCGACTACATCGGCCGCGCCAGCCCGCTGTACTACGCCGAGCGGCTGACCGAGCACTTCGGCGGCGCGAAGATCTACCTCAAGCGCGAAGACCTGAACCACACCGGCGCGCACAAGATCAACAACTGCATCGGCCAGATCCTGCTGGCCAAGCGCATGGGCAAGCAGCGCATCATCGCCGAGACCGGCGCCGGCATGCACGGCGTGGCCACCGCCACCGTGGCCGCGCGCTTCGGCATGCAGTGCGTGGTCTACATGGGCACCACCGACATCGAGCGCCAGCAGGCCAACGTCTTCCGCATGAAGCTCCTGGGCGCCGAAGTGATTCCGGTCACCGCCGGCACCGGCACGCTGAAGGACGCGATGAACGAGGCGCTGCGCGACTGGGTGACCAACGTCCACAACACCTTCTACCTGATCGGCACCGCCGCCGGCCCACACCCCTACCCGGCCATGGTCCGCGACTTCCAGTCGGTGATCGGCAACGAAGTGCGCGAGCAGATCATGCAGAAGGAGGGCCGCCTGCCCGACTCGCTGGTCGCCTGCATCGGCGGCGGCTCCAACGCCATCGGCCTGTTCCACCCCTTCCTCGATGACGAGAGCGTGCAGATCGTCGGCGTCGAAGCGGCCGGCCACGGCATCGACACCGGCAAGCACGCCGCCAGCATGGCCGGCGGGGCGCCGGGCGTGCTGCACGGCAACCGCACCTTCCTCCTGCAGGACGAAGACGGCCAGATCACCGACGCGCATTCGATTTCCGCCGGCCTCGACTACCCAGGCGTCGGCCCCGAGCACGCCTGGTTGCACGAGATCAAGCGCGTCGAATACGTGCCCTGCACCGACCATGAGGCGCTGCAGGCCTTTCACGACTGCTGCCGCCTGGAAGGCATCATCCCCGCGCTGGAATCAGCCCACGCGCTGGCCGAAGCCTTCAAGCGCGCGGCCAAGCTGCCCAGGGAACACCTGATGGTGGTCAACCTCTCCGGCCGCGGCGACAAGGACATGCAGACCGTGATGCACCACATGAGCGAACAGGAGACGCACGCATGAGCCGCCTGCAGAGCCGCTTTGCCGAGCTGAACGAACAGAACCGCGCCGCGCTGGTGACCTTTGTCACCGCCGGCGACCCGGACTACGCCACTTCGCTGGCGATCCTCAAGGGCCTGCCGGAGGCCGGCGCCGACGTGATCGAGCTGGGCATGCCCTTCACCGACCCGATGGCCGACGGCCCGGCGATCCAGCTGGCCAACATCCGCGCCCTGGCCGGCAAGCAGAACCTGCCGAAGACGCTGCAGATGGTCCGCGACTTCCGCGAGACCAACCAGACCACGCCGCTGGTGCTGATGGGCTACTACAACCCGATCTTCGCCTATGGCGTGGAGCGCTTCGTCAGCGATGCGAAAGAGGCCGGAGTCGATGGCCTGATCGTCGTCGACCTGCCGCCGGAGCATAACGACGAGCTCTGTGACCCGGCCCAGGCCGCCGGCATCGACTTCATCCGCCTGACCACCCCGACCACCGACGACCAGCGCCTGCCCACCGTGCTCAACGGCAGCTCCGGCTTCGTCTACTACGTCTCGGTGGCCGGCGTGACCGGAGCAGGTTCCGCCACCCTGGAACACGTCGAGGAAGCGGTAGCGCGCCTCAAGCGCCACACCGATCTGCCGGTATGCGTCGGCTTCGGCATCCGCACGCCGGAACAGGCCGCCGCCATCGCACGGCTTACCGAAGGCGTGGTGGTGGGCTCGGCACTGATCGACCAGATCGCCGGGGCCAAGAGCCCGGAAGACGCGGTGGAAGGTGTGCTCGGCCTGTGCCGCCAGCTCAGCGCCGGAGTACGCGGCGCCCGCGGTTGAGGCTTTAGTGCCGTAACCGAAAAGCCGCTGCTCCCGTGAGAGGGCAGCGGCTTTTTCATTCCTGTAGCGGGCTTTTGCGCAGATTCCTGCCTAGCGGCGCCAGGCATGGACATACCAACGGCCCCGCCCAGCGCCGGCAGGCGACACCCACGCGCGGCGCCCCTTGCGGGCTCAGCCTTTCTTTTTCTTCTTCTTCAGTGCCTTCAACCGCTGCGCCGCGCGCTCCACTGTCGCCTTCTTGTCCGGGCGCTTCATGCGCTTCCATTTGCGGATCTCGTCCTTGGTGCGACCACAGCTGGTACACACCTCGTCCGTGAGCTTGCAGACGGAAATGCACGGATTCTCGACGTCCTTGCCCACGGTCAGTGCCGTGTCGCGGCGTTGCGGGCCAGGCGGCGTTGCCAGTCACCGCCATCGTTGCGCTTGCAGGCTTCCTCGCTGTCGAAACGCACCGGTGCGATCAGGGCATCCATGTCGATACCCGCCTCAGCGAGCGCTGCTCGGGTCAGCGCCTGCATCCGTGCGCCCTGCCCTGTATCAATCGCCAGAGCCCTCTGCGCCTCCGTGGCGAATACCCAGGTGACCTGCAGGCTCTCGGGAAAGCGCGCGTAATCGACCTCATGGGTGAGCCAGTTGAAGCCGACGATTTCCGCCTTGCCCGCTTCGCAGGCCTGGGTCAGGCAGCTGGAAAGTTGCCGCTCCATACGGGTCTGATCGCGTTTGCCGAGAAGCATCGTGACGTCCTGTATCAGGGTTGGCCCCGAGTCTGGGGGACAGTAGGAAGGAGTCTAACGCGAGCGCTCCATGCCGGATCCTCGGCAGCGCTTGTTGCCAGTACCGCTGATCGATACGTCGCAGGCTGCGAAGCACATTCCCGAGGGCAGGACCCTAGCCACTACAACTTGCGGTAGCGGCGGCACTGCTGAACGACATATTTGCGCACATGCTGGACCTTTGCCCAACCCACCTCATCCATGCCAACCGTCTCCAGCTCGGCTTGCAACTCGGCGCTATTGGCAGCTGGCTCGAGCAGATCCAGCATTTGCCGCAGCTCCCGCAGTACGAACGGCGGCGCAAGGCCCATGTGGCGTGCCAGCTCTTCCCAATCGGCTCTGCGCAGCTGCTGCGGATGGAAGTTGCTGCCGACCGCGAAACCAAGACTGGGGCTGTATGGCAGCACCATCGTACATACCAGGTCATAGGCCGGCGCCAATGACCAGCGCCCCTTGGCGTCCTGTAACAACGAGATGTTCTTGGCATGGCCATCGCTGTTGCCGGCCAGCACGTTGAATATCTGCCAGCGCAGCAGCTGGCGCACCTGCAGCGCAGGCGTGGTCGTCACCGCGCGCAACAGCCCTGCGCAGGCCGCCAGCGTCGGGCCGCCCTCTTCCTGGTACTTGAGCCGCCGCGGATAGCCAAGCGCCTGGCACATGTCCTCCTGGTGCACCCGCTCGATCCGGTTATCCACTCGCTCACGATCGTAACGAGCCACGGCAAGATAGTGAGCCTTCCCTGCCTGACCTGCGTGCGAGTCGGGAACCAAAAGCCCAGCGATCCGAGCCAGACGGTTCATATAGAGCTCGTTGAAAACCAACGCCGGCTTTAGCGAGAACTTGATCAGATGCGAAGAAGCGGCGGCACCGCTCGGGAGGTAGAGCTGGCCGCCTTCGAGGATTACGGGAATCTTGTCCTGAGCGCCGGCAAGGGAAAGACGTGTCGCCTTGCCCGGCTGGAACAAGGCGTAGCGCTCTTTACCCTGTGCCCAGCGCGCCAGCTGATTGGGGTCGACCGGCTCCTGGCCAGATTCGATCAACGCATCGGCCCGCTCCGGGTCAACAATGCGCAATGCACCGGCACAATCACCACCGATGGCGGCCAACAGCGAAAAGTCGTCATCGGCGATCCCAAGCCGGTTCACCAGCAACTGCCGCGAAGCTTCTTCGGGAAGTAGATTGGCAAACCAGTTGTGTGCCGTGCCGGTCGTTGGCGCAAACATACCGGTTGCAAGCGGCAAGCTATTGGAGATTGCAAACCGCGCTGCTTCGCTATAGCGAAAACCCATGCTGCGGCCATCGTCACCCAGCCAAAGCTCACCGATACGGCTATCACCCCGATAGACGCCGAGCAGTCCGCTCATAGGTCGCCCCCGTCACGTCTAGCCGCCAGCAGCTCGATGCCCAGCGTATGACACACGTTCAGCACCCGTCCGAACGAACAGCTCTCGCGGCCATTTTCCAGCTCGCTCAGAAAGCGCACGCTCACGCCACACAGGCCGGCAGCGTCCACCAGACGCAGCCCCTGACCCTTGCGAGTGCGCTGGATCAGCTTGCCCAGCTCGGCCATCGAAACAAATGCAGTAGGTTCAGCCATTTTCCCGTTCCGTACAATTTGCCCTTCGGAAACAGCTCAGTGCCAATTTTTTCCCAATAGGGAAAATACTCCCTGCCGCTGGCCGGCGCACCGAATTTTTACCGATCGGGAAAAAAGATCCTTCTGGTGCATCTCAAAGAACTACCACGCAGAACAAACCCTCAGCCATCGATGACCAATATCGACCGGCTCGATTTCGAGCGCGCCCGCCGAGCGCGTAGCATGCCCTGCACGGCCCCGTTCCACTCGAGGAGATCGACATGCCCGATACCGCCTACGTACCGCCGAAAGTCTGGACCCACGACGCCCCCTCCGGCGGCAAGTTCGCCAGTATCAATGCGCCCACCGCTGGCGCACGCGAGGAGAAGGCGCTGCCGGTGGGCAAGCACCCGCTGCAGCTGTATTCGCTGGCCACGCCCAACGGGGTGAAGGTGGGCATCATGCTCGAGGAGCTGCTCGCCCTCGGCCACAGCGGCGCCGAGTACGACGCCTGGCTGATCCGCATCGGCGAGGGCGACCAGTTCGGTAGCGGCTTCGTCGAGATCAACCCGAACTCGAAGATTCCCGCGCTAGTGGACCACAGCGCCGCGGGCGGGCCGCTGCGGGTGTTCGAGTCCGGCTCGATCCTGGTCTACCTCGCCGAAAAGTTCGGCGCCTTCCTGCCGACCGAGGTCCGTGCGCGCACCGAGACGCTGAACTGGCTGTTCTGGCAGATGGGTTCGGCGCCCTTCCTCGGCGGTGGCTTCGGCCACTTCTATGCCTACGCGCCGGAGAAATACGAATACCCGATCAACCGCTACGCCATGGAGGTCAAGCGCCAGCTCGACGTACTCGACCGCCAGCTGGCCGAGCATCGCTACGTGGCCGGTGCCGAGTACAGCATCGCCGACATGGCGATCTGGCCCTGGTACGGCGCGCTGGTGCTGGGCGAGCTGTATGGCGCCGGCGAATTCCTCTCGGTGCACGAGTACCGGCACGTGCAGCGCTGGGCCAGGGAGATCGCCGAGCGACCGGCGGTCATCCGCGGGCGCAAGGTCAACCGCAGCTGGGGCGACGAATCCGAGCAGGCGCCAGAGCGCCACAGCGCCGCCGACCTCGACTGAGCGGCCAGCAGCGGCGGAACCCAGCCGTTCCGCCGCTCTGCGCGTCGCCCTCGCCCGCCCTGCATGCCGACCGCCGATCCCGCCTGCTGAACTCTCACCGCCACCGCTTAACCAACCTGATATGAGCGCTGCCAAGCCCGCGAGGCCCGCTTCGCCAGGCGCCACGCCGCGACCAGCGCTCAGGACCCGGTTGTTCAGCACAACGTGAGGTGAGCCATGAAACACACACTGGTAGCAGCGTTCGCCACGCTGACCGATGCCAATCGCACCCGTGGCGACCTGATGTCGCGCGGCATCCCGCGCGAGCAGATCCATGCGGTGGGCGCCGAGAGCGCCGAGATTCACGCCTACGACGCGCCCTACTCCACCAACGACGCCACGCCTGACCGCCACGAGCATGAATCCAAGGTCGCGCACTTTTTCAAATCGCTGTTCGGCCACGAACCGCACGAGGAACACCGGCGCTACGCGACCGCCTACCCCGAGGCAGTGCGCCGCGGCGCGCTGGTGATCGCGGTGGATGTGGTCGACGACGACCAGCTGGCCAAGGCGCGTGACGCCCTGGAATACAACGGCGCCATCGACATCAACGAACGCGGCAGCGCCCGTGTCGCCGACGGCTACCCCGGCCCGAGCAGCCCCTATGCCGGTGCGACGGGCGGCGACAGCCATCTGGACAAGCACTTCAGCGGCCGCCAGACCGCGGCCGCTGGCGCCATGGCTGGCAGCCGTCACGGCGAACACGAGCCACTCGGCGCGGGCAGCCACACGTCACGCCAGGGCGACGCCGTCAGCGGCAGCCACGGCATCGGCAGCGCCGGCAAGCGCGCCGGCACCGATTACCCGCCCACCACCGCCACCACCTCACCGACCGGCGCCGGCACCACCGGCCACGGTGCCAACCCCACCGAGGTCGCGCCCGGCGTGGCGACGCGTGAGTCCGGGCTGTGCAGTGACCGCGTCTGCGTCATCCAGCGGCCCAGCTAAGCAGGCCCAGCCGTAGGGTGGAAAACGGCGCAGCCTTGTCCACCACTCGGCCTTTGCTTCTGGTGGCCCGGCGCGGGGGCCTTTTCGCCTACCGCCCGGGCCGCTGCAAGCCCTGGCGCAACGCTGCCCGGCCGAGGCCGAACGCCAGCCCATCCTCGACCATGCCAAGCGCGGCATTGGCCACAGGCCGGGGCTGATGGGGCTTGCGCAAACGCAGCCCGACTCGCGACGACACCAGCGCCGCCGCGGCCCCCAGCAAGGCCGGCAACAGCGCCGGCTCACGCCGCACGCCAGCCAGCGCAGCGGCACTTACACCGGCGGACAGCGCGCGAAACAGCAGCGACGGCGCGATGGTGCGATCCGGCGCGAAGGGCAGCTTATCACCGGCCAGCTCGCCGGCCGCCAATACCGGCAACACCGCCTGCGCCGCGTCGGACGTCAGCAGCCGTGCCGCCTCGCCCGCCCCGTGCAGATCGTCCCGCTCGCTCAACGCCCGGCTGACCAGGGTCGGCGCCAGCAGGCTGCGCATACCCGTCACCGCGCCAATGGCCAGGGCGGCCAGTAACACATTGCTGGAAGTGCTCATGCAGGTATCTCCCGGTGGCTGTCTAGAGTCCGACCGGGGTGAGGGGGGACGCGTTCGGCGCGGCGGGCACGAGGTGACGGGCGCTCGTGCGTGGCTCTCCTGCGGGCCGGCCCGCCTGAGTAGAGGGGCCGTCTCTGGAGGCCATCGGTGCCCTGGTTGAGGGGCGCGATGGTCAACCCTTGGGAATCGTTTCCGGGCGCAGATAGGGCAGCATGTGCGCCACGTAGTCGGCCTTGCCCAGCTCGATCCCCTGGTTACGCAAGATCGAATAAGCCGTCATCACGTGGAAATAGAACTGCGCCAACGTCCAATCACGCGCGTATTGCTCCGCGGTCAGGTCGAAAATCATCCCGTTGGCCAGCTCATGGGCGATCGGCTTGCCCGCATCTATATCCAGCGCATCGGCGGCAAGACCGTCGAGCAACGCCACCGTCTCATCGATCCGGGCATAGGCATCGGCCAGCGTGCCCGGCCGCTCCCCCGCCTGCCGCCCCTCGTCCAGCAGCTCGTTGATCGCGGCCGGGAACGCCTCGCCCCTCAGCCGGCACACCGCCTCGCGCGCCTGCACGCAGGCAAAACGAACCTGCGTCGACAGCGGAAACATATCCGGCGCCAGCCGCGCGGCTAACAACGCCTGCGCCTCCGCTTCCGGCAGCTGGGCCTGCGCCTTCTTTAGCCAGCCGGAGAGGGTTTTGAGCATTTGGGTGTAGGTGGGGACGAGGAGGGTTGTTAGCTGCATGGTTTTACCTAGTGCAATTGAGGCATACGCTGAATAAGCGTGACAGACTCCATCTTAGCTAGTCACGAGAAAGGTAAATAAATCCTCTATTCCCCTATTAATCATCAACTGGTTTTCTTTGGCGTCTCTTTGTAATGCTCGGTGTTTTTTGTCCATCTTAGTGCTGCGTACCCACCGATAAGTCGGTGCCCAACCCAACGAGGGTCGACTACTGGCGGCATGCCCGGCTCGTTCGCAAGCAAGAGCTTCCCCATATATGCAGACCAGTCAGCCTCAGCAATTAGCGCGTTGCCATATCCATGAAAAGAGCGACCGCTCTTGTACCAAGAAAATTGCTGCCTATGAGCGAAATCAAGATAGTCTCTGTATTTAGCTAATTTTGCTAATGATTGACTTGACATATCCGCCATAGGTATATGTGCAATCGATCCCTCTCGCAGATGCACAAGGGAATGAATTGCTAACTCATAGCCTACTGGCGCCGACAATAACAATCTGGACATATTGATTTCTTGCATAAAATCGGCAACAGGCAATTTAAATTCTTTCCGCTCATCTGTTAAGCTCTGAGGGGTATATCTATAATAGCTAAAATTCAAAAAATTTATCTTGCCATCGCACTCGTCTACGAGTCGCCTGACATGCCAATAAGGATGGCCTGCGTCAATCACTTTCATTAAACCTTAATACCTGACAAAGACTGGTAAGTCTTCATCGAATAGTCGTCTGTCATTCCCGATATAAAATCAGTTATTAAGTGCGCTCTCAAGTTCCACTCTTTGATCCTATCTGAATCTTTAGAAAGATCTAACAAGCGGACCTCCTCCTCGTATACTTCTTTATAGTTTTTTGGAAAAATTACTAAAAGCTTATTCTCAACAATTATTTTTCTACCGTTACAATCTTTATTAGTATTATAATTAAGGGCACACGCAAATCGTTCGGCATCGCATTCCAAAAGCACCTTAAAGTTATCTAGCAGACCTGAAATTGCTTTATAGCCAGCCAATTCCGTTTTTTGCACCGAAACATGGCAGTAAACATTTTCGCGACAATATTTTTTTAAGAGCTTTAGCACTTTACCTTCAGCTGAAGATTCGGGTATCAAAGACTCAAGCTCCCCAGCCAATATTTTTTCGTGATTTTGTATATAGCTTTCAGTTGCACGCTTAACAAGAATCCTATTTAAATGTGTTCTAAAATCGGTAAACGTAAATGGTTGACCATCCTTTTTTTCCCACTGAGCCCACTCAAACAAATCAGCAATTAAGGTGTACTCATTCTCTTCGTTATTTTCTTCGCACATCCATTCACTATGTAATTCTCCGAAAGCTTTATTTTTGTTTAAAAGATTTTTTTCGATAGAATCTTCCAAATCACTTATACAGTATGCAATATCATCCGCCGCCTCCATGATGTAAGCGAGAGGGAATCTTTGAGGGGCTGAATAGCCAAGATCATGCCAAATACTCTGTATTAAATCTCTTTCCGTCGAAAAGAATCCTGCTTTTTTCATGAACGGCTTTTGACTGCTCGCAGCCTCACCACTTTCTCTAATATATTTTAAGTATGATGCGAGCGTCGTTTTTGTTAGATTCAAACCATAAATATCAGAGTTTTTTTGCAGCTTCGCCACTACCCTTAATCCTTGCGGGTTCCCATCAAACTCAATGAAATCAAATAAGGCAGATTGTAATTGAGGACTTAAAACATGCCATTTATCTTCATCTATCAACCCATCAGCATTTGAACAAAATAGCTTTTTAAGTATTGCAGGCCCTTGCTGCGAAAACCATTGCGCAATCGCTGCCTCTCCAAAATGACCAAAGGGAGGATTTCCTATATCGTGCATCAAGCAAGCCGTCTCTACGAAAGTTGCAATAGCGAAGCACTCTTGTTGGGTAGCTAGCCCATTCTCTAGTAGCCTTATGGTAATCTCATCGGCTATATACCTTCCGGTTTGAGATACCTCTAATGAGTGTGTCAGCCTGCTTCTTACCGCAGCGTTTGATTCAAGAGAAAATACTTGAGCTTTTTGCTGAAGCCTACGGAATGCAGGACAAAACAGAAGACGCCCTCTATCGCTTTCGGCGCTTAAAAGAATACTTCTATTAGACACCGCTGACTCTCTAAAGCGCAACGCGGTCAGCAGTTCCCCGTATTTAGAACTTGACATAAGCATTCCTAAAATAAGCTATACATATACAAATATTTATTGCTATCGCTTGGGATATTATTCCATCGTTGAAAAAGTGGATAGATATTTTATTGTGTTGCGGAGGTGATCGTGGAAGGCATGTTTTTCAGTAGCGCAACGACGCTGATTCGCACGCTGGTGGTGGGCGTGCTGGCCTATGTCAGCCTGGTGCTGTTGTTGCGCGTTTCGGGGCGGCGGACGTTGTCGAAGATGAATGCCTTCGATCTGGTCGTCACCGTGGCGCTGGGGTCGACCTTTGCGACCATTCTGCTGAGCCGCGAGGTGTCGCTGGCGCAGGGCGTGCTGGCGCTGGCGTCGCTGATCGCGTTGCAGTACGCGGTGACCTGGTCCAGCGTGCGGGTGGCCTGGGTGCGCAAACTGGTCACCGGCGAGCCGGCGCTGCTGTTCTACCGGGGCCGCTTTCTCGGCGAGGCGTTGCGCAAGGCGCGGGTGGCCGAGGCGGAGGTACGTGCGGCGGTGCGCGCCAGCGGCTCGGCGTCGCTGGAGGGCATCGAGGCCGTGGTGCTGGAGACCGATGGCAGTTTCAGCGTCATCTCCGCGGCCGCCGGTGGCGGGCGCTCCGCGCTGGCCGGGGTGAAGGTGCCGGGCGCGGGCGAGTAGGGCGCCGATGCGCTACTCACCTGTCACCTGCTTGGCGAAAAGGCGGCCGATCAGCCGGCCCAGGCGCCGTCCGGCGCCGCTTCGGCAGGGCCATGCCGGTCGAGGCGACCGGCCCAGGCGGTCAATGCGAGTGCCAGCAGCACCACCAGCGCACCGATCCAGGCGGTGTGGATCAGGCCGAGCCCGGCGACGATATGCCCGCCCAGCCAGGCGCCGCCGGCAATGCCGAGGTTGAACGCGGCGATGTTCAGGCCCGAGGCGACGTCCACCGCCTGCGGGCTGTAACGCTCGGCCTGCCGCACGACATAGAGCTGCAGCCCCGGCACGTTGCCGAAGGCGACGGCGCCCCAGAGCAGTACGGTCGCCAGGGCCAGCCAGGGGTTGCCGGCAGTGAAGGTCAGCACCAGCAGAACGGCGGCGAGCAGGACGAAGATCAGCTTCAGCGCGCCGATCGGCCCGCGGCGGTCGGCCAGCTTGCCGCCCCAGATATTGCCGACCGCCACCGATACGCCATAGACCAGCAACACCAGGCTCACCGCGTTGGCGCTGAAGCCGCTGATGTCCTGCAGGATCGGGGCGAGAAAGGTAAAGGCGGTGAAGCTGCCGCCGTAGCCGAGGGCGGTCATCGCGTACACCAGCAGCAGGCGCGGCTGGCGGAGCACGCCAAGCTGGGTCAACAGCGATGCCGGCGGGCTGTGTCGAATGCCGCGCGGCACGAACAGCAGGCTGCCGACAAAGGCCAGCACACCGAGGGCGGACACCGCCAGAAAGGTCTCGCGCCAGCCGAAGTGCTGGCCGATGAAGGTGCCCAGCGGCACGCCGGTGACCAGGGCCACGGTGAGGCCGGTGAACATGGTGGCGATGGCGCTGGCAGCCTTTTCCTTCGGCACCAGATTGGTGGCGATGGTCGAGCCGATGGAGAAGAACACGCCATGGGCGAGGCCGGTGACGATGCGCGCCAACACCAGCGATTCGTAGCCTGGTGCCTGCCAGGCCAACAGGTTACCGGCGGTGAACAGCAGCATCAGGCCGAGCAGCAGCGCCTTGCGCGGCAGACGGCCGGTCAGCGCGGTGAGCAGCGGCGCGCCGACCGCCACGCCGAGCGCATAGAGGCTGACCAGCAGGCCGGCCGAGGGCAGGGCGACGCCGAGGTCGCTGGCGATGGTGGGTAGCAGGCCGACGATGACGAATTCCGTGGTGCCGATGGCAAACGCGCTGAGCGTCAGCGCAAGCAGGGCAAGGGGCATGATTGGCTCCGGGTCTGTTGAAGGCGCGCAGTATCGAAGCCACACTCCTGCGGAAAAACCGGCCAATCCGCCAAACACATTTGACTTGGGCTCAACAATGAAGACCAGCCTCGAGGAAATGCAGGCCTTTGTCAGCGTGGTCGACAGCGGCTCGTTCAGCGCCGCGGCCGAGCAGCTGCAGCAGACCGCGTCCGGTATCAGCCGCGCCTTGAGCCGCCTGGAAGACAAGCTCGCGGTGACCCTGCTGCGGCGCACCACGCGGCGTCTGGAGCTGACCGAGGAGGGCGAGGTGTTTCTCGCCCAGGCGCGCCGTATCCTCGCCAGCGTCGAGCAGGCCGAGGAGCAGATGGCGCTGCGGCGCCAGGCGCCGGCCGGGCGGTTGCGGGTCAATACCGCCGCGCCGTTCATGCTGCACGTGATCGTGCCGCTGATCGGCGATTTCCGTGCGCGCTATCCACAGATCGAGCTGGAGCTGTACAGCGACGACCGCATCATCGACCTGCTGGAGCGGCGCACCGACCTGGCCATTCGCCTCGGCCCGCTGCCCGATTCCAGCCTGCATGCGCGGCCGCTGTGCCACACCCTGCGCCGTGTGCTGGCCAGCCCGGCCTACCTGGCCCGGCATGGCACGCCGCAGCAGGTCGAGGCGCTCGCCGCGCACAGCCTGATCGGCTTCACCGAGCCGGACAGCCTCAACGACTGGCCACTGCGGCACGCACAGGGCGAAAGCTGGCGGATCAGCCCGGCGCTGCGGGCCTCCAGCGGCGATACCGTGCGCGCGCTGGCGCTGGCCGGCGAAGGGCTGGCCTGCCTGTCGGATTTCATGACCGCCGGTGATCGCGCGCGCGGCGCTCTGGTGGAAGTGCTCGCCGCGCAGCGCGTCGACGTGCGCCAGCCGATCAACGCGGTGTACTACCGCAACACCGCGCTGGCCTCGCGCATCACCTGCTTTCTCGACTACCTCGGCGAACGCCTGGGCAGCCCGGCGCGCTAGCTATCGCTCGCCATCGCCCGAACGCGGCATGGGAATGGCGACGCTGCTTTCGATGCTGCCGGCCTCGGCGTTGCCTTCCTTGTAGAAGGGCTCGATCTCGTCGCGGGCGCGCTGCCAGTGGTCGGCTTCCTGGCCCTCGGGGCGGCCTTCGGATTCCCAGATCTCGTAGGCGTGCTGGCGGATGCGTTGTTCAACGTTCATGGCTGCTCTCCGGTTGGCATGAGCGGGGTGCTCAAGCAGCAGAGCAGGGGGCGGCGGGCCAGGTTCCGGCCGCACGACGGGCGTAGGCACAGGCTGCCCACCGCGCTGGGCAGGGCGGCTGGGGAACCGCGACGATCGCCGCGGTCTTAGCTCTGGATAAACGACGCCGACTGGCGTTTCATTCGCACCGCAACCGGCCCGGAGGGCCGGCGCATCGTCACTTCGAGAAAGGACCGCCCCATGAGCCTCGCCCCCAACGCCGGACGCCTGCCCGACCCGCACAGCCTGACCCACCTGCCGCGCCTGGTGGCGCGCTACTACAGCGACCGGCCGGACCCGTCCGACCCGGCGCAGCAAGTGGCATTCGGCACCTCCGGGCACCGCGGTTCCTCGCTCAAGGGCAGCTTCAACGAGTGGCACATCCTCGCCACCACCCAGGCGATCTGCGATTACCGCCGCCAGGAAGGCATCGACGGCCCGCTGTTCATGGGCATGGACACCCATGCGCTGTCCGAGCCGGCGTTCGTCTCGGCACTGGAAGTGCTGGCGGCCAACGGCATCGAGACGTGCATCGACGCCGGTTGCCCGGAAACCGGCGGCGAGCCGGGCTATACCCCGACCCCGGCGATCTCCAACGCGATCCTCAGCTACAACCGCGGCCGCGCGAGCGGGCTGGCCGACGGCATCGTCATCACGCCGTCGCACAACCCGCCGGGCGATGGCGGCTTCAAGTACAACCCCACCAATGGCGGCCCGGCCGACACCGGCGTGACCAAGTGGATTCAGGAACGCGCCAATGCGCTGCTGGTCGCCGGTCTCGATGGCGTCAAGCGCATGGATTACCGCCAGGCGCTCAAGGCCGCCACCACCCAGCGCTTCGATTTCATCGACGCCTATGTCGGCGGGCTCGAGCGGGTGATCGACCTCGACGCCATCCGCGGCTCGGGCCTGAAGTTCGCTGTCGACCCGCTGGGCGGCGCCGGTGTGCACTATTGGCCGCGCATCGCCGAGCGCTTCGGCCTGCCGCTGGAGGTGCTGTCCACGGTGGTCGACCCGACCTTCCGCTTCATGCGCCTGGACTGGGACGGCAAGATCCGCATGGACTGCAGCTCGCCGCACGCCATGGCCGGGCTGATCGAGAACAAGGACCGCTTCGACGTGGCCTTCGCCTGCGACACCGACCACGACCGCCACGGCATCGTCACCCGCTCCGGCGGGCTGATGAACCCCAACCATTACCTGGCGGTGGCCATCGAGTATCTGTTCACCCATCGCCCGGGCTGGAGCGCCGAGGCCGGCATCGGCAAGACGCTGGTGTCTTCGTCGATGATCGACCGTGTTGCCGCCGGCATCGACCGCCGTCTGGTGGAGGTACCGGTGGGCTTCAAGTGGTTCGTCGACGGCCTGATGGATGGCAGCCTGGGCTTCGGCGGTGAGGAGTCGGCCGGCGCTTCGTTCCTCGACAAGAGGGGCGGCGCCTGGTCCACCGACAAGGACGGGCTGATCCTCGGCCTGCTGGCCGCGGAAATCACCGCAGTCACCGGCAAGGACCCGAGCGAACGCTACAGGGCGCTGACCGACCGCTTCGGCGCGCCGGTGTACCAGCGCATCGACGCCGCGGCCAATCGCGAGCAGAAGGCACGCCTGGGCAAACTGTCGGCCTCGCAGGTCTCGGCGAAGGAGCTGGCCGGCCAGCCGATCACGCGCATCCTCACCGAGGCACCGGGCAACGGCGCAGCCATCGGCGGGCTGAAGGTGGAAACGGCGAACGGCTGGTTCGCCGCGCGGCCGTCCGGCACCGAGGACGTGTACAAGATCTACGCCGAGAGCTTCGAGGGCGAAGCGCACCTGGCGCGCATCCAGGCCGAGGCCAAGGCGCTGGTGGACTCGGTGCTGGCCGGCTGATCCCGGCGGGTTCGCCGGGCACGGCGCGTGCGGACTCGGCTCGTGCGGCTGAAACATTTGCACACGTTCGTCCGACGCGACATTGCGCCGCACCCTGGCGAGGACTAGATTGAAGGCAAGCGCACCGGGCCGCCGGCCCGCTGCAACAGCCGCTCGCAGTCGCGGCGCCCGGCTTTCCCAAGGAGGATCGCAGCCATGAAATCGTCTTCTCCGCTGGCTTTCATGATGATCAAGCGCCCGCTGGGCGTGGTGTTCTGGCTCTACGGGGTGATCCCCAGCCAGGTGCTCTGGGGCATGGCCCTGTTCGGCTACTTCAACGGCGCTTCGCTGAGTACCAACCTGATGATGTTCGGCCTGATCCTCGGCTACACGGCGTGGATCATCGGGGAGATCTGGCTGTGCGCCGATAACGTGCGCAACAGGCTCTACGGCGACATGGCCCGACTGCTGACCGCCGCCTGGGCGATCAACAGCGTGCTGTTGGTGTTCTTCCTTACCGTGCAGCGGCTCGGCGGCATCTGAACAGCACTCACCTGACCGGCCGGTAGCGCTGGCGCCGGCAGGAACACCGGCGAGCCGGACGACCGAGGGCAGCCGCGCAGGCTGCCCGCTTCGCCATCAAGCCTATCCCCACTCGTCAAGCGTTGGCAGTGCTCGCGGCCACACGGCGGCGAGCACTGCCGATGTAACGCTTACTGCGCCGCCTGCAACAGGCCCTGGCGCTGCGCCATCTTCTGCTGCTTGTAGGCCAGCGCCGCCGCTGGCACGGGGGTAATGGTGCCGGTCTCGATCCACTTCTTCA
Source organism: Stutzerimonas balearica DSM 6083 (assembly GCF_000818015.1). Taxonomy (NCBI): domain Bacteria; kingdom Pseudomonadati; phylum Pseudomonadota; class Gammaproteobacteria; order Pseudomonadales; family Pseudomonadaceae; genus Stutzerimonas; species Stutzerimonas balearica. The sequence continues at coordinate 36,263 of NZ_CP007511.1, read as the reverse complement.
GGCGATTGGCATCGGCCATGTGGGTGTACTTGCCGAACGCATCGAGCACCACGAAGGCCACCGGCCGGCCGTTCATGCGGGTGCGCATCACCAGACAATGGCCGGCGGCGTTGGTGAAGCCGGTCTTGGTCAGTTGGATGTCCCAGTTGGGCTTGCGCACCAGGGCATTGGTGTTGCGAAAGCCCAGGGTGTAGCTGGGCTTGCGGAAGGCCACGGTCTTCTCGCGGGTCGAGCTGAACTGGCTCAGCAACGGGTAGTTCTGGCTTGCGCGCAGCAGCTTGACCAGGTCGTTGGCGCTCGACACGTTCTGCTCCGACAGGCCGGTCGGCTCGACGTAGCGGGTGTCGCGCATGCCCAGCGCACGCGCCTTGGCGTTCATTGCCTGGATGAAGGCGCTGTAGCCACCGGGGTAGTGGTGCGCCAGGCTGGCCGCGGCGCGGTTCTCCGAGGACATCAGCGTCATCAGCAGCATCTCGCGCCGGCTGACCTCGCTGCCGATGCGCACGCGCGAGAACACGCCGCGCATCTCCGGTACTTCGCGGATGGTGATCGGCAACACTTCGTCGAGCGGCAGCTTGGCGTCGAGCACCACCATGGCGGTCATCAGCTTGGTCACCGAGGCAATCGGCACGACCAGGCCGGGGTTGCTCGAATAGAGCACTTCGTTCGTCTTCAGGTCGACCAGCAGTGCGCTGCCCGAAGCCAGTTCCTGGGTGGCCGCGGCCTTGGGCGCCGCGAAGCTGGCGGGGGCCAGCACCATGCTGCTGCAGGCCAGCAACAGGCCGAACATTGTGTGGCGAAACTTCACTGCATTCACCGATTTGGGCAAGAGAGAGGGGAGTGGGGCGGCGCCTGAAGCGCGGCGCCGCAGTATACGGAAAAGCCCGTCCGACTTGGCGTCGCTCACACGCGGCAAAGCGCTCACGGCGTCGGCGACGCGCCGCCGGCCTACTAGAGTGTAGAAGAGGCCTGCCGAAGCGAACGACCGTCTGGCGCAACGGCGGCCCGTGGTCGCAGCACCGCGATTGCACCTTCAACGACCGCAGCAGTCCAACAGACAGGTTTATCAGGGGAGGTACCCGCCATGTCCCGCTTCAGCCATACACCGACCACCCGCGAAGACATCCAGCACGAGATCGACAACCTGGTCCGCGCCCTGGACAAACTCAAGCACGACGCCGCGCGTGAATCGCGCCATGGCCTCGGCAGCCTGCGCTCGCGTGCCGAAGCGCTCTGGCAGGACGCGCACTGGGACGAACATTGCGCCGAGCTCTCCCGCCGCAGCCACGACGCCGGGCGCATGGCCAAGGAATGCGCCCGCCAGCATCCGTTGGCGACTGCGGCGCTCGCGGCCGGCGCCTTCGCGCTGATCGGTTACCTGGTCACGCGGCGCTGAACCATGCGCAACGCCGAAACGCCGCGCCTGAAGTTCGCGCTCTATGGCGCGCATTGCAGCCTGGGCAGCGCCCTGTTGGTCGAGCTGCTCAGCCGGCAGCACGAGGCGGTTGCCCTGCTCGACGATCTCAACTCGCTGACCGCACGCCCGGGCTTGCGCACCAAGCCGGCGGATCTGTACGACCCGATCAGCGTGAGTGAGAGCGTGGCCGGCATGGATGCGGTGCTCTGCCTGTTCAATGCCGACCGGCTGCCGAGCAGCCCGGCCTCGCCGCAGGGCTTCGAGCAGGCGCTGGCCGCCTTGCTGAGTGGCTTGCCAAGGGTGAACGTCGACCGGCTGCTGCTGGTCGCCGACTTCCCGCGGATCGAGCAGGACCCGTCGGTGCAGCGCGGCTTGCAGCAGCTGACCGCCACGCCGCTGCGCTGGACGCTGATCGATGCCGAGCACAGCGAACCGGGGCTGAGCATCGAAGACCTGGCTCGCGCCAGCGACGACACGCAACATGAGTCACTGCGCCGGCTGGCCGCGGGCATCGTCGACGAACTGGAGCAGCCGCGTCACCTGCGCGAGCGCATCCACTTCCGTCTCTGAGGCGAGCCGCCTTCAGGACGCCTGCAGCTGTCGCCGCAGTTCGGCTTGCACGGCCGCGGTGTCAGGCCGTACGCCGCGCCACAGCAAAAAGGCGGCAGCCGCCTGCTCGACGAGCATGCCCAGGCCGTCGCGGCACTGCGCGCCGAGCCGGCTGGCCCAGCGGCAGAAGGGCGTCGGTTCGGCGCCGTACATCATGTCGTAGCAGAACGTCCGGCCGGCCTCGACCAGCTCGTCGGCCAGCGGTGGCAGCTCGCCACCCAGGCTCGCCGAGGTGCCGTTGACGATGACATCGAAGGGCCCCTGCAAGTCGGCGAACGCCACCGCCGACACCGGGCCGCGCGCGGCGAACTCGGTGGCCAGCGCCTGTGCCCGCGCCGGCGTGCGGTTGGCGATCACCAATGCCGCCGGGCGCTGTGCCAGCAATGGCTCCAGCACGCCGCGCACCGCACCGCCCGCACCCAGCAGGAGGATGCGCCGGCCCTGGAGTTCGACGCCGGCATTGGCGGTCAGGTCGTTGACCAGGCCGATGCCGTCGGTGTTGTCGCCCAACAGGCGGCCATCATCGAGTTTCTTCAGGGTATTCACTGCGCCGGCGCAACGAGCCCGCTCGGTCAGATCGTCGGCCAGGCGCCAGGCCTGCTCCTTGAACGGCACCGTGACATTGGCGCCGCGGCCTTCGACGAAGAACGCCCGGGCCGCTTCGGCGAAGCCGTCCAACGGCGCGAGCACCGCCTCGTAGGTCAACGCCTGGCCGGTCTGCTCGGCGAACAGACGGTGGATCTGCGGCGACTTGCTGTGGCCGATCGGGTTGCCGAATACACCGTAGCGGTCCATGGGAGTCCTCAGCTGGAAGGCAAAAGCCGGAAGCTTGCAGTTTTTTGCCAGCGGCTGCCAGCGTCGTGCAACCGTCAGGCATCGGCCGCACGCCGGCAGGCCGCCGCGCCTGACCGGCCGGGCCGCTGGCGACGGCGCCTTAACCGTCGCCAGCCCAGCAGCACGCCGCTCAGGCTGATCACCAGCGCACCCGCACTGAAGGCCAGCAGCAGGCCGTCGCGCAGCAGCGGCCGTTGCAGCAAGGGCAGCCAGTCCCAGCTGTGCAGCAGCTTGAACACCCAGCGAACGGCACGCCGGCGCTGATCCAACTGTTCGATGACGGTGCCGCTGTAGGGATCGAGATGCAGCCAGGTCGACGCCGGATCGTCGAAACGCACCCGCAGCATCGGCAGCCGTCGCGGTAGATGGCTGTAGAGGCTTGGTTCGTTGCGGGCGTAGTAGTGGAAGTCTTCCTGCTCCAGCCAATCGAAGTGCAGCCGCTGCTCCGGCCAGGTCTGACGGACCTGGCGCTCCAGCACCGCGCGTTCCAGGCGCAGCTGTGCCGGCGCGGAACCGCTGGCGCGCAGGATGCGCGTTTCGCCCCTGGCATCGATGCCGAGCAGGTAGGGCTGATCGCCGAACACCTGCCACTGCAGTTCCACCGGCGCGATACCCGCCTCGCGCAACCGGGCCAGCGTAGAGACAAGGCCCGTCTTAACCGCCCCAGCGTTCAGCGGCGCGCTTCTGAGCGCGGCGGCGTCGATGGTCGAACGTTTCTCGAACAGCCCCCAAGGCTCCATCGACAGCATGCCGCTGACCAGCCAGACCAGCAGCGCCACGCCGATCAGCAGACCGCCGACGTGGTGCACGCGGCTGGCGCCGGCCGGGTAGGGCGAGTGCGAGCCGTTGCGGTAGCGCCCGGTGAAGCGCCAGCGCAGCAGGCCGATCAGCATGCCCAGCAGCGCCAGCACCGCGGCGAGCAACGCACCGTAGACCAATGCCACCGACCAGAGCGCCTTCGGCATGACTTCACGCAATGGGTAGAGCCAGTGCAGCCAGGCGCCAAGCAGGTTCCAGGATCGCTCATGGGCCGTGGCGTCGCGCACCACCAGCCCGGTGTGGCTGGAAACGTAGAGCAGACGCCCTTCGCCATCGTCGGCCTGCAAGCGATACAGCGGTCGCTCGCGGGCCAGCGCATGATTGCGCGTCCAGGCATCCTCTTCGACCCGGTCGAGCAAGCGCACCTCGGCACCGGCGAACTGCCGCGCGCTGGCCAGGGCCTCGGCAGCGCCGATGTGCTGGATGCGCTTGCCGCTGCGTGCGTCTACCGCCAGCAGCGGCCCGTCGCCGTAGTCCAGCAGATAGCGCGGCGAGCCACCGGCACCGGTCAGGCGCAGGCTGAGCGGGGTGCGCGGATCGCCACTGGCGGCAAGCGCCACACCCGGCGCGATGCAGCAATCGGCGCTTAGCGGCTGCAAGCGTGAAAGGTGCTCCTCTGGCGTCAACTTGGGGTAGCCGACGAAGAGCATCACCACGCCGCTGACGATCCAGGCCAGGACGAACAGCCCCAGGGCGATGCCGAGCCAGCGGTGTGCGAGGTACAGATAGCGCTTCATGCGGCTCAGAGGTCCAGGGTCACGGCGGCATACAGCGAGCGGCCATCACCCGGCGCATGCAAGGTCTCGGCACCGTCGTACCAGACGTACTCGTAGTAGCGGTCAGTGAGGTTCTTCAGCTGCAGGTCGACGGCCAGCTGCTCGGTCAGCTGGTAGCTGGCGCCCAGGTTGAGCAGCACGTAGCCGCCGTATCGGCCCTGGGTGTTCTCGCGCTCGAGGTAGTAATCGGTCTGGCCGTTGAGCCAGGCGCTGAGCTGCAGGTCCGGCGTCGCCTGGTAGGTGCTGCCGGCCGAGTACAGCCGCTGCGGCACGTGGTCGATCTGCTGGCCCTGGCTCGCCGGCAGGCTCGGGTCGGCTTTCTCGATCTCGGAGAACTGCCAGGAATGCGCCAGCCACAGGCTGAGCTCGGCAGTGGGGTAGAGATTGAGCTGGGCGTCATAACCCCAGCGACGGGTCTGGCCGAGGTTCTCCGACTCGCCACTGGGATCGTTGAGCCGGCGCCGGACCTCGTCGGACGCCACCTGCTCCCAATAGGCGATACGGCCGTCGAGCCAGGGTACGGGGTTGAACTTGATACCGGTCTCCCAGCCATCATTGATCGACGGCGACAAGTCCGCGGTGCGTGGCGGCACCTTGTAGGCGGCTGCGCCAGTGCCGATCTGGAAGGTCCGCCCCCAGTTGCCATACAGGCTCAACTGCTCGACGGGGGTGTAGATCAGGCTGATCTTCGGCTGCTCGATGCTGCCGTAGTCGTTGATGGCGTAATCGTTGCCACTCAGCTCGTCGGTGAAGTCGCCCTCGATGCGATCGACGCGAAACGCCGGGATGATCTTCAGCGACTCGACCGGCTGGATCACCGCCTGCAGGTAGGCGCCGTAGCTGTCGTAGTCGAAGCGCTGGTCGCGGGTCTGGGTCACGACCTGGCGCTCGACGGTGGTGTAGCGCTCGCTGCGGTTGCGCTGCTGCTCGGTGTCGAGCCCACCTTCGAGGGCCAGGTCGTATAGCCAGGACACGTCCGGGCGGTAGGTCAGCGCGGTGCGTGCGCCGTAGTGCTTCTCTTCGGTGAAGCGCCGCTGTTGCGGTGCGGCCAAGGAAAAGCGCACCCAGCGATCGTCGTCCAGGGTGTTGAGCCAGACCTTGGTGGCCCACGACAGATCGGCCGCCAGCTGGCTGTCCAGATGCAGGCTGAGCTGGTTCATGCGCCGCTCGCCCATGTCACTGGACGACAGCGCGTAGGACTGGCGTGGCGAGTGCCGCGCATCCTCACGGGAGAGGTAACCCGGTTCGTCGGCCTCGGCCTCGTAGTGCCGGGCGATCAGGCCCAGGCGCCAGTTGCCGGCATCCGGCGTGTAGAACCATTTGCCGGACAGGCTGCTGCGCTCGCTGCCGGCATGGTCGCGGTAGCCATCGCTCTTCTGCTGGCCGATGAAGTAGTTCTGCGTCCAGTTGCCGCTTTCGATGCCCTTGGCCAGCTGCAGCTCCTGGGTGTCGTAGCTGCCGTAGCGCAGCCGCGCCTTGCCGTAGTCGCCACCGATGCGCGACTGCACGGCGACGTTACCGGCGATGTTGTACAGGCCGTAGCGCGGGTCGTTGGTGCCACGCACCACCTCGATGCCGTCGATCTCCAGCGGAAACAGCATGTCCAGGTAGGGCATGTTGCCGTCGTTGCTGTTGCTCGGGATGCCGTCGATCAGCAGCTTGACCGCGTTGACCTCGCCCTCGCCGTTGAAGCCACGAAAGGACAGCTTGCCGGAGGTGGTGCCCTGGCCGAATTCGGTGAGCATCACCCCCGGCGCGCGGCGGAACAGCTCCCAGCTGTAGAGCACCGGCTGCTGCTCGAGGATGTCGCTGCCCAGCAGGTCGACCGAGCTGATCACGCTGCTGGTCGGCAGGCTGCCGCTGGACGGGTTGGCGATGACGGTACTGCTGCCCAGCGACAGGGCAGTATCGGCCGAAGCCGAGGTGGAGTGGACGCCGAGCAGGGCGCAGGCAAGCAGGCAGGGCAGCGCGGCGCGCGGCGCGCGGCGCAGGGTGGTAGAACATCTCGCAGTTTCCTTGTGCAACAGGCAGGCCGCGGCAGGCAGCCGTCGGCAGGCGCACACGCCATCGACTGGCGACGTGGGCGTTCGGGTGTGCAGGCAGGGAAGACGCCGGCAGGCGTTAGGCGAGCGGCGAGGCGCGCGGGTTGAGCGCCGGCCAGCGTTCGCGGGGTGACGGCCAGGCACTGTGCCGTTCGGCCCGCGCATAGGTGCGCCTGGCTGTGGCCGGCAGGACGGGGGGCGAGGCCACAGGCAGGGCGGCGAGGCCCATGGCACCGGTGCAGCAACAGGGCGGCATTCCGCCGTGGCCGGCGTGCGGCTGTTCGTGGCTACCCGCTGCGGCGTGCGCCGCGTGCCCTGGATGCGCCTCGCCTTGTGCCAGTGACGTGCGATCACCGTGCTCGAGCAGGCGGCCGCTGTCGGCCGGCCACGCACCGGCGAGCGACATGCTCAGCAGGTGCAGCAGCAGGGCCAGACTGGCCAGCCAGGCGGGGAATCGGTGGTGCTTCATCGGCAGTCGGGCACATCGCAGTTGGCGATGGGGCGCATGGTATTGAGCATCGACATGAAAAAGAATTGAGCGAGCTCAAGAATCATTCTTGATTGCACCCGATTCAAGCCCGCCGGCGTTACCGCTCCTGCAGCCAGTCGCGCTCCTGAAGGAAGTATTCGGTCAAGCGCGCCTCGGGCGTGCCCGGCTCGGGGTGCTTGTCGTAGCCCCAGCGCACCACCGGCGGCAGCGACATGAGGATGGATTCGGTGCGCCCGCCCGATTGCAGGCCGAACAGGGTGCCGCGGTCATAGACCAGGTTGTACTCGACGTAGCGGCCGCGGCGCAGCTGCTGGAACTCGCGCTCGCGCTCACCATAGGGCAGGTGCTTGCGCCGCTGGAGGATCGGCAGGTAGGCCTCCAGATAGGCATCGCCGACGGCACGCATGAAGGCGAAGCTGGTGTCGAAATCCCATTCGTTCAGATCGTCGAAGAACAGGCCGCCGATGCCGCGTGGTTCGGCACGGTGCTTGAGGTAGAAGTAGCGGTCGCACCATTGCTTGAAGCGCGGATAGACGTCGCCGCCGAAGGGCGCGCAGGCGTCATGGGCGACGCGATGCCAGTGCACGCAGTCCTCTTCGTTGCCGTAGTAAGGGGTCAGATCGAAGCCACCGCCGAACCACCAGACGGGCGCTTCGCCATCCTTTTCCGCAATGAAGAAACGCACATTGGCGTGCGAGGTCGGCACGTAGGGATTTTCCGGATGGATCACCAGCGACACACCGAGCGCCTGAAAGCCGCGCCCGGCGAGTTCCGGCCGGTGCGCACTGGCCGAAGGCGGCAGCCCGGCGCCAAACACGTGAGAGAAGTTGACGCCGCCTTTCTCGATGAGCGCACCGTTCTCGATCACCCGGGTGCGCCCGCCGCCACCGGCCGGGCGTGTCCAGGCGTCCTCGGCGAAACGGGCACTGCCGTCTTCGGTTTCCAGCGCAGCGCAGATGCGGTCCTGCAGGTCCAGCAGATAGGCTTTGACGGCTTCGATCTGTTCGTTCACGGGTAGAGCACCATGCCTGGGCCGCACAGCCAGGCAGGGCAGTGCGGGAGCGAATCGGGTCGGCAAGCATAGCATCCGGGCGATTGACGAAAGCAGGCCGGGACGGGTTCGATAGCCGCTTACCCACCTGTCGGAGTCGATATGAGCAAGCGCATCCAATTCAGCCAGCATGGCGGACCGGAAGTCCTTCAGCTGGTCGAGGCCAGCCCGGCCGTGCCAGGCGCCGGCGAAGTGCTGGTCCGCAACCACGCCGTTGGCCTGAACTTCATCGACACCTATTTCCGCACCGGGCTCTATGCCCCGCCCGCCTTGCCGTCGGGGCTGGGCACCGAGGGCGCCGGCGTGATCGAAGCGGTCGGCGCGGACGTCGAGCACCTGCGCGTCGGCGACCGCGTCGCCTATGCCACCGGGCCGCTGGGCGCCTACGGCGAGCATCATTGCCTGCCGGCCCGCCATCTGGTCCGGCTACCCGACGCGATCAGCTTCGAGCAAGCCGCCGCAGTGATGCTCAAGGGGCTGACCACCCAGTACCTGTTGCGCCAGACCCATGCGGTGCAGCCCGGCGAGACGCTGCTGTTCCATGCCGCCGCTGGCGGCGTGGGCTCGATCGCCTGCCAATGGGCCAAGGCGCTGGGGGCCAGGCTGATCGGCGTGGTCGGTTCCGCGGAAAAGGCCGAACGGGCCAAGTCACTGGGGGCCTGGGCGACCATCGACCGCAGCCGGGAAGACGTGGTGCAACGCGTGCTCGAACTGACCGACGGCAAGAAGTGCCCGGTGGTCTATGACTCGGTAGGCAAGGACACCTGGGACATTTCGCTGGATTGCGTCGCCCCGCGCGGGTTGCTGGTGAGTTTCGGCAACGCGTCGGGGGCGGTCAGCGGCGTCAACCTTGGCATCCTCGCGCAGAAGGGGTCGCTGTATGTCACCCGTCCGACGCTGGCCGGTTACGCCGATACCCCCGAGCGCCTGCAGGCCATGGCCGACGAGCTGTTCGAGATGATTGCCAGCGGCCACCTGCACGTCGAGATCGGCCAGCGCTACCCGCTTGCCGAGGCCGCCGAAGCACAACGGCAACTGGCCGGCCGGGCAACGGTCGGCTCGACCATTCTGCTGCCTTGAACGGGCACCGCTAGCCGGGGCGTACCACCGTGCCGGTGCGCAGATCGCGGATCAGGCTGGGGTTGCGCCGGCCGCCGAGCGGGCCGCAAAAGACGTAGTCCAGCCGGTCGCCGAAGTACTGCCGCACACGCAAGGCGCTGCGGGCCGCGGGCCGGCCGGCCGGGTTTGCCGAGGTCGATACCAGCGGCCCGGTCAGCGCGCACAGCCGTGCCACCAGCGGGTGATCGGTCACCCGCAGCGCCACGCTGTCGTGGCGGCCGGTGATCCACGGCGGCAAGCGGTCCTGGTGCGGCACCAGCCAGGTATTGGGCCCCGGCCAGCTGTTGGCCAAACGTCGCAGCCAATCGTCGGGCAGGTCCTGCAGCAGGAAATCGAAGCGCTCCATGCAGTCGGCGACGAGGATCAGGCCTTTCTCCACCGGGCGCTGCTTGAGATCCAGCAGGTGGTAGACCGCCTCGCTGTCCCAGGGGTCGCAGCCCACCCCCCACACCGCTTCGGTCGGATAGGCGATTACGCCCCCCTGCCGGACCACGTGTGCCACCTGCTGCAACCGCCAATCGCCCACCATTGCCGCCCCCGCTCGCAAAAAAATCGCAGCAGTTTAGCCAAGCCCCGTGCTGCCTGCAGCTTCAGCACCGCCGTGCCGACCAGAGGCCATTCTCGCTGACGACGCGGTCGTCGATTTCCAGCTCCGTCAGTTGAGCCAGCACCTCACCCAGCGGCAGGTCCAGCGCCATCGCCAGTTCCTCGCTGGTCATCGCCCCGGCGAGCAACTGCTGCAGCAGCGGATGACCGCTGCCGGCGCCGCCATCGGTGACCGACGGTGCACTGACCTGCTGCCAGCCGCGTAGTCCATGCAGGACGTCCTGCACGCTTTCGACCAGCGTTGCGCCGTCACGGATCAGCTGATGGCAACCACGCGCACCGGGGTGGTGGATCGAACCGGGGATCGCATAGACCTCGCGCCCCTGCTCGGCAGCCAAGCGTGCGGTGATCAGCGAACCGCTGGAGGGGCTGGCCTCGACAACCAGCACGCCGAGCGACAGGCCGCTGATGATCCGATTGCGACGCGGGAAATTGCTTGCCTGCGGTGCGCAGTCGAGCGGCAGCTCCGATACCAGGGCGCCGCCGCCGGCCACGATGGCTTCGGCCAGGCGCGCATGTCGCTGTGGATAGAGTCGCTGCAGGCCGGTGCCAAGCACTGCGATCGTTCGCCCGCCGACATCGAGCGCGCCCTGATGGGCCGCTCCATCGATGCCCAGCGCAAGACCGCTGGTGACGGTGAAACCCGCGCCGGCCAGGCTGCGGGCGAAGGCAGCGGCGTTGTCCAGACCATGGCGCGACGCCCGGCGGCTGCCGACCATCGCCAGCTGCGGACTTTCCAGCAGGCCCGGGTCGCCGGCGACGAACAGCAGCGGTGGCGCATCCGCCAGCTCGGCGAGCAGGGCGGGGTAGCAGGGGTCGTCCCAGGCGACCAGCTGCTGCTGCGGCTGCTCCAGCCAGGCGAGGGCAGCGCGGGCGCGTTCGCGGATCTCGGCGCTGCGCCGCGGCTCGGCGCAGCTGGCCGGCAGACCCAGGGCACGCCAGGCACCCGCCGGCGCGCTGAGCGCCGAACAGGCATCGGGAAAGGCACTGAGCAGGCGCCGCAGTCGTCGCGGGCCCAGATCGGGCAACAGGTGCAGGCGCAAACGCGCCTCGAGTTCGGCAGGGGAAACGAGAGGCATGGGGGACGGTCCTTGTCCACGGCCGGCATCCTGCCGGCCTTTAAAGTACGAGCCCCGCATCAGCGGGGCTCGGGGATCGATCAGGGATTGCGCAGCTTGTCGTTCACGGCCAGTGAGCGGGTGGCCTGCAATACCAGGCCATAGCTGAGCTTGTCGTAGGTACGGAACACCATGAGCAGCCCGGCACGCTCGTCCGGCACCTTGACGTTTTCGCCGGTCACCCGGTCGCGTACCGTCTCACCGGTCTTGTACACGGCCAGCACGTTGCCTTCCTTGAGGCCGTCGCGCATGCCCTTGTTCAGCGTTACGACATCCAGCTGGCCGATCTGCGTCACGCCGCGCGGAACGTCGATGATCAGGCCGTCGATGTCGCTGCTCGGCGCGCTGGGCATGAAGGTCGAATTGACCGCGCGCTCCTCGCTGGCGAACAGCCGATCGCCGATGCGCGCTTCCTGCGTGGTACGGGTCAGCTGCAGCGTGGCGATGTCACCCTCGACCTGAACGACCTCGACGGTGCCGACGTCGTCGGCATTGATGCCGAGGAACTCGCCGGTCTTCGGATCGGTGTATTGCTTGCCCTGACGGAAAATCCCGTACACCGGGATATTCGCGGAAAAATCGCCCCGGCCGTAGATGCGGTCGCCAGCGCCGCTGATCACTCGCTCGGCATTGCCGGCGACGATATAGGGCGCGGCCTCGAACTGCGCCTGCGAGTCGATGATGCGGTTGCTCAGCAGAAAGCTGTTGATCTGCTCCAGCGGTATCGTCGGGATCGCCTCGGCCATCGGCGTGGTACGCACGGTCGGCGACAGTTTGATCGTGCCGCGGCTGGCTCCGCGGTTGAGCATCAGCTTCGGCTGGCCATCGATATACACCAGGCTCAGGCTGTCGCCCGGATAGATCAGGTGCGGATTTTCGATCTGCGGGTTGGCGTGCCACAGCTCCGGCCACTTCCAGGGCTCGCGCAGGTAGCGCGCCGAGATGTCCCAGAGGGTATCGCCCTTCACTACCGTGTAACGCTCCGGGTAGCCTTCCCTGAGCTGGACGTCGGCCTGGGCGAACCCGCTGGCGGCCACCAGCAGCAGGGCGAGTAGTGATTTCCTCATATGGTGAATCCCTTTATGATGTGCCTTCGCCTGAGGCGCCCCAGCGCCGCAAACCCTTGCAGAACGCGGCGCGTAGCCGGTTTCAAAGCTGCCGGGCATCTTATCAGCGGCTTTTGACTTTATTCCATAAGTGCATCACAAACGCATATGGCCATTCTGAACATCCTTGAGTTTCCCGATCCGCGCCTGCGTACCATCGCCAAGCCGGTGGACGTGGTGGATGACGCCATCCGCCAGCTGGTCGACGACATGTTCGAGACCATGTACGACGCCCCCGGCATCGGCCTGGCGGCGACGCAGGTCAATGTGCACAAGCGCGTGGTGGTGATGGACCTGTCCGAGGACAGGAGCGAGCCGCGGGTCTTCATCAACCCCGAGTTCGAATCACTGACCGACCAGATGGACCAGTACCAGGAAGGCTGCCTTTCGGTGCCGGGCTTCTACGAGAACGTCGACCGTCCGCAGAAGGTCAAGGTCAAGGCGCTCGATCGCGACGGCCAGCCGTACGAGCTGATCGCCGAAGGGCTGCTGGCGGTGTGCATTCAGCACGAATGCGATCATCTCAACGGCAAGCTGTTCGTCGATTACCTGTCCAATCTCAAGCGCGACCGGATCAAGAAAAAGCTGGAAAAGCTGCACCGTCAGCAGGCTTGATTCTCGAACCCCGAAAGGCTTGCTCCGGCAAGCCTTTTTCTTAGCGAGTTTCCCATGCGTATCGTCTTTGCCGGCACTCCCGAATTCGCCGCCCAGCATCTCGAAGCCTTGCTGCAGGCCGGTTATCAGGTGGTGGCCGTCTACACCCAGCCGGACCGTCCGGCCGGGCGCGGCCAGAAGCTGATGCCCAGCCCCGTCAAACAGTTGGCCCTGCAGCATGGCCTCCCCGTGATGCAACCAGCGACCCTGCGCGATGCCGAGGCCCAGCACGCACTGGCTGCACTGCAGCCGGATCTGATGGTGGTCGTCGCCTATGGCCTGATCCTGCCGCAGGCCGTGCTCGATACGCCACGGTTGGGCTGCATCAACAGCCACGCCTCGCTGCTGCCGCGCTGGCGCGGTGCGGCGCCGATCCAGCGCGCGATCGAGGCCGGCGACAGCGAGAGCGGGGTCACCGTGATGCAGATGGAGGCCGGGCTAGACACCGGCCCGATGCTGCTGAAGGTCAGCACGCCGATCGGCCCGAGCGATACCGGGGGCAGCCTGCACGACCGTCTTGCCGCACTCGGCGCGCAAGCCGTCGTCGAGGCGGTCGCACGGCTGCAGGCCGGCGCCCTGCCGGGCGAGCGGCAGGACGATACGCACGCGACCTACGCACACAAGCTGAGCAAGGACGAAGCGCGCCTCGACTGGCAGCGCCCGGCCGCAGAGCTGGAGCGGCTGGTCCGGGCCTTCAATCCCTGGCCGATCTGCCACAGCAGCCTGGCCGGTGACGTGTTGAAAGTGCATGCCGCGCGGCTGGCCCCGGGGCAGGGCGAGCCCGGCCGTATCCTCGCGGTTGGCAAGGACGGCCTGACCGTTGCCTGTGGCACGGGCGCGCTGCAGCTGACTCGCCTGCAACTGCCCGGTGGCAAGCCGCTGGACTTCGCCGATCTGTACAACAGCCGCCGCGAGCAGTTCACGCCCGGCCAGGTGCTCGGCCAGTGAATCCGCGCCTGGCAGCGGCTCGCGCACTGGCTGCGGTGTTAAACGGCAAAGCCTCGCTGGGCAGCAGCCTGCCGGAGGTGCTCGACAAGGTCGATGCACGCGATCGCGGCCTGACCCAGGAGCTCGCCTTTGGCACCGCCCGCTGGCAGCCGCGCCTGGCTGGCCTGGCCGAACGGCTGTTGCAGAAGCCGTTCAAGGCCGCCGACCGCGACGTCGAGGCGCTATTGCTGGTGGGCCTCTACCAGCTGCTGCACACCCGCATCCCGCCGCACGCGGCGATCGGCGAAACGGTAGGCTGCGTCGACAAGTTGAAAAAGCCCTGGGCCAAGGGCCTGCTCAATGCCGTGCTGCGCCGTGCCCAGCGTGAAGGGCAGACGCTGCTCGGCGAGCTTGAGCGCGACCCGGTGATCCGCCTGGCGCACCCGCGCTGGTTGCAGAAAAGCCTGAAGGCGAACTGGCCCGAGCAGTGGGAAGCCATCTGCGCGGCCAACAATGCCCACCCGCCGATGACCCTGCGGGTCAACCGTCGGCAGACCGACCGCGACGGCTATCTTGCCGAGCTGCAGGCCGCTGGCATCGAAGCCTTTGCCTGCCCGTTCAGCGAAGACGGGGTTCGCCTGGCGGGCGCTCTCGACGTGCAACGCTTGCCCGGCTTCGCCGAAGGCCGCGTCAGCGTGCAGGACGAAGCGGCGCAGCTGGCCGCACGGCTGCTCGACCTCGCTCCGGGCCAGCGCGTGCTCGATGCCTGCTGCGCGCCGGGCGGCAAGACCTGCCACCTGCTCGAGCGCGAACCGGGCCTGGCCGCACTCACCGCACTGGACCTCGAGCCCCGACGCCTGGCGCGGGTCGCCGAAAACCTGCAGCGTCTGCGCCTCGAGGCCCAGCTGGTGGCCGCCGACGCGCGCGATACGGCGGCCTGGTGGGACGGCCAGCCGTTGCAGCGCATTCTGCTCGACGCGCCCTGTTCGGCGACCGGCGTGATTCGTCGGCATCCGGACATCAAGCTGACACGCAAGGCCGAAGACATCCCCGTGCTGGCCCGCCTGCAGGGCGAGATGCTCGATGCGCTCTGGCCCACGCTCGACGTTGGCGGCGTGCTGCTGTATGCCACCTGCTCGGTGATGCCGCAGGAAAACCGCGAGGTAATCGCCGGTTTCCTTGCCCGCACCCCTGGCGCCCGCGAGCTGGACCTGCCGCCCGGCTTCGGCGTACCGCAGCCGCATGGCCGCCAGCTGCTGCCGCAGCCCGACGGGCACGATGGGTTCTACTACGCCAAACTGATCAAGATCGCCGCGCAGCCGCGCAGCGCCCGGCCGCAGGCAGGGGCGGGCGAACAAGCCGTTTCGGGAGTCCTGTCTTGAAGATCATCATTCTCGGTGCCGGGCAGGTCGGCGGCACCCTGGCCGAACACCTGGCCAGCGAAGCCAACGACATCACCGTGGTCGATACCGACGGCGACCGCCTGCGCGACCTGGGCGACCGCCTCGACATCCGCACCATCCAGGGCCGTGGCTCGTTCCCCACGGTGCTGCGCCAGGCCGGCGCCGACGACGCCGACATGCTGGTGGCAGTGACCAACAGCGACGAAACCAACATGGTCGCCTGCCAGGTGGCCTACAGCCTGTTCCACACGCCGACCAAGATCGCCCGCGTGCGCGAATCGGCCTACCTGGTGCATTCCGGGCTGTTCCAGAACGAATCCATCCCGGTCGACGTGCTGATCAGCCCCGAGCAGGTGGTGACCAACTACATCAAGCGCCTGATCGAGCATCCCGGCTCCCTGCAGGTGATCGATTTCGCCGAAGGCAAGGCCCAGCTGGTCGCGGTTCGCGCCTATTACGGCGGCCCGCTGGTCGGCCAGGAGCTGCGCCAGCTGCGCCACCACATGCCCAACGTCGACACCCGGGTGGCTGCCATCTTCCGGCGCAACCACCCGATCCTGCCGCAGGGCGACACGGTCATCGAAGCCGACGACGAGGTGTTCTTCATTGCCGCGCGCGGGCACATCCGCGCCGTGATGAGCGAGATGCGCCGGCTCGACGAGAATTACAAACGCATCGTCATCGCCGGTGGCGGGCACATCGGCGAGCGGCTGGCCGAGGCCATCGAGAGCCGCTACCAGGTGAAGATCATCGAGATGAATCCGGCGCGCTGCCGCTACCTCTCGGAAACCCTGGACAGCACCATCATCCTGCAGGGCAGTGCGTCGGATCGCGACCTGCTCGAAGAAGAGAACGTCAACGAAGCGGACGTGTTCCTGGCGCTGACCAACGACGACGAAGCCAACATCATGTCGTCGCTGCTGGCCAAGCGGCTGGGCGCGCGCAAGGTGATGTGCATCATCAACAACACCGCTTACGTCGACCTGATCCAGGGCGGCGAGATCGATATCGCGATCAGCCCGCAGCTGGCTACCATCGGCACCTTGCTGACCCACGTCCGCCGCGGCGATATCGTCAGCGCGCACTCGCTGCGCCGCGGCGCCGCCGAGGCCATCGAGGTGGTGGCCCACGGCGATGCGCGTTCGAGCAAGGTGGTCGGCCGGCGCATCGGCAAGATCGCGCTGCCGCCGGGCACCACCATCGGCGCCGTGATTCGCGACGAGCAGGTGCTGATCGCCCACGATGACACCCTCATCGAGTCCGGCGACCACGTGATCCTCTTCCTCACCGACAAGCGCCACATCCGCGACGTCGAACGGCTGTTCCAGGCCGGCCTCACATTCTTCTGATCGACCGCTGCGCTGCTCGGCCCGGGTTCTCTCCGCGGGCCGGGCGCCCGGCTGGCCGCGATAGCGCGCGGCTGATGGGCCAGGTTTAATTCCTTCAATCGACGCCGGCGATTCCTGGCCTTCGATGCCGCTTCAACGATCTGGCTGATTCGAATCCATTCGTCTCAATTGGCCTCCTGATTTCACATAAGGAGCGCTTTTTTGTACCCTCCAGGCGGATCGTCGCAAACCAGCACCGCCTCCTTGCGATTATCGAAAGCTATCGACGGTGCCTGAAAAGGCACCTTTACTGACCCAGTGAGGTCTTTTCTAAGCCCGACGAAGACAGCGCCTCCTACGAAAAACGATCCGTTCGCGGGTCTCACAAGGAACAGGAGAACTTCCCATGAGGATCAGCATCATCCCGTCAAACACCCGCCGGTTACTGATCGGTTGCACCGCACTGGCGGGCATCCTGATCGGCAGCCAGACACAGGCCGATACCCTGGAAGACATCAAGCAGGACAGTTCCGTCCGCATCGGTTACGCCAATGAAACCCCGTTCGCCTACACCGCACTGGACGGCAAGGTCACTGGCGAATCACCGGAGATCGTCCGGCACATCTTCGAACGCATGGGCGTGGAAACCATCAAGCCGGTCCTGACCGAATGGGGCTCGCTGATTCCGGGCCTGCGCGCCGGCCGCTTCGATCTGATCGCCGCCGGCATGTACATCACACCCGAACGCTGCAAGCAGGTGATCTTCACCGACCCGCACTATCGTCTGCTCGACACCCTGCTGGTTGCCGAAGGCAACCCGAAGAACCTGCACAGCTACGAAGACATCGCCAACAACCCCGACGTCAAGATCGCCATCATGTCGGGCACGGTGAACCTGGGCTATGCGCGCGAGGCCGGCATCAAGGACGCGCAGATCCTCCAGGTACCCGACACCACCTCGCAGTTGCAGGCCGTGCGGACCGGCCGCGCCGATGCGGCAATCGGTACGCAGCTGACCATGCGTGGCCTGGCCGACAAGGCCGGCGACCAGGTTGAAGCCATCGACGACTTCAAGGATGACCCGGCCCGGGCCGGCTACGGCGCGCTGGCGTTCCGGCCGAAGGACAAGGCGCTGCGCGATGCCGTCAATGCCGAACTCAAGCAGTGGCTGGGCAGCGAAGAGCACCTGGCGACCGTCAAGCCCTTCGGCTTCGACCGGTCCAACCTGCCGGACAAGACGGCCGAGGAACTCTGCGCCCAGTAACGGTAGGCGGGGCCAGCGTCCCGCCCTCCCGATCTCTCGCTTCATCACGCCCTTGCCAGACGCCGCGGCGCTCGACGCCGAGGTGCGCTGGCCAAGGGCGTCGTGCGTCTGATGCCTCTACCGGATACCGGCCATGATCGACTTGCTTCCGCTACTCCTGCAGGGCGCCTGGGTGACCGTAAAGGTCACCTTCTGGGGCTCGCTGCTGGCCATTTTCTGCGCGCTGATCGGCGCCTTTGGCCGCCTGTCACCCATTGCTCCGCTACGCTGGCTGGCCATCGCCTATATCGAGGTGTTTCGCGGCTCGTCCCTGCTCGTGCAGCTGTTCTGGCTGTACTTCGTCCTGCCGATGCCGCCTTTCGAGATCGAGATGAGCGCCTTCACCGTCGCGGTGGTCGGCCTCGGCCTGAACATCGGCGCGTATGGAGCCGAGGTGCTGCGTGGGGCGATCCGTTCGGTCAACCCCGGGCAACACGAGGCCTGCCATGCGCTGAACATGACCCCGGCGACGCGCTTTCGGCGGATCATCCTGCCGCAGGCGCTGCTGGCCGCGATCCCGCCGGGCACCAACCTGCTCATCGAGCTGCTGAAAAACACCTCCCTGGTGTCGCTGATCACTCTGTCCGATCTGGCCTTCCGCGCCCGCCAGCTCGACCAGGCGACACTGATGACCCTGGAAATCTTCGGCCTGGCGCTGGTGATCTATTTCGTTCTGGCACAGCTGATCAACGCCTGCATGCGCCTGCTGTATCGGCGCCTGGCACGCGGGCAGACACGCGGAGGCCTGGCATGAACTTCTTCGACTGGAGCTTTGCCTGGCAGATCCTGCCGCGCCTGCTCGACGCCTCGCTCGCGACGCTGGGCATCGCCCTCGGCGGCTTCGCCATCGCCGTGGTGCTTGGCCTGTTCCTCGCGCTCGGCCGCCGCAGCCGGCAGCGCTGGCTGGCCTGGCCGGTCACCGGGCTGATCGAATTCATCCGCAGCACACCGCTGCTGATCCAGGTGTACTTCCTCTTCTACGTACTGCCGAACTACGGGCTGCACCTGTCGGCGCTGCAGGCCGGCATCCTCGGCATTGCGCTGCACTATGCCTGTTACACCGCCGAGGTATATCGCGCCGGCCTCGATGCCGTGCCGCGTGCGCAATGGGAAGCGGTGACCGCGCTCAACCTCTCGCCGTGGACCGCCTATCGCGACGTCATCCTGCCGCAGGCGCTGCGCCCGGTCCTGCCGGCGCTGGGCAACTACCTGATCTCGATCCTCAAGGACACACCGGTGCTGTCGGCCATCACGGTGGTGGAAATCATGCAGC
Source organism: Stutzerimonas balearica DSM 6083 (assembly GCF_000818015.1). NCBI lineage: Bacteria > Pseudomonadati > Pseudomonadota > Gammaproteobacteria > Pseudomonadales > Pseudomonadaceae > Stutzerimonas > Stutzerimonas balearica. The sequence goes on along the minus strand of NZ_CP007511.1, from coordinate 17,388 downwards.
GGGCCAAGAACATCGGCTCGGAGAGCTTCCGCTACCTGGAGCCGATCACGCTGGTCGGCGTGTTCTTTCTCATCCTCAGCCTGGGTCTGGCCTGGTTCGTACGCCGCCTGGAAAAACGCATGGAGCTCGCCTGATGAACGACACCCCACAAGCACCGGCCGATACTGCGGCGCAACCCATGGTGCGCTTCGCCGGCGTCACCAAGCGCTACGGTGAGCTGACCGTGCTCGACCACCTTGATCTGGAAGTCGCCGCGGGCGAGAAGGTCGCCATCATCGGTCCCAGCGGTTCGGGCAAATCAACCCTGCTACGCGTATTGATGACGCTCGAGGACATCGATGACGGCGTGATCGAAGTCGATGGCGAGCCGCTGACGCACATGCCCGGCGCGAACGGCGAGCTGGTTCGCGCCAACAGTCGATACCTGCGGCGCATGCGCGGCAAGGTGGGCATGGTGTTCCAGAGCTTCAACCTGTTTCCGCACATGGATGCGCTGCACAACGTCATGGAGGCGCCGGTTCAGGTCCTCGGCCTGTCGAAGGCCGAGGCTCGTGAACGCGCCGTGGAGTTGCTGGCCATGGTCGGCCTGGAGGACAAGCTCGAACACTTTCCGTCGCAGCTCTCCGGCGGCCAGCAGCAGCGTGTGGCGATCGCCCGCGCACTGGCGATGCGTCCCCAGGTGATGCTGTTCGACGAAGTCACCTCGGCCCTCGATCCGGAGCTCTGCGGCGAAGTGCTCAATGTGATCCGGCGGCTCGGCGAAGCGCACAACCTGACCATGCTGATGGTCACCCACCAGATGGGCTTCGCTCGCGAATTCGCCGACAGGGTGTGCTTCTTCCACCAGGGCCGCATCCACGAACAGGGCACGCCAGAAGCCCTGTTCAACGATCCGCAGGAGGAGCGCACCCGGGAATTTCTCAGCGCGGTCAACGAGGCGCACTGAACGCGTGCATGCGCCTCGCGCATGAGTGCTTGCCGATCGGGCGCTTTTCACTACAGTAAAGGCCCCGGGGTCGAATCGCAGGTGCGCCATGCTCGAATCGTTGGAAAAAATGCTCGCCCAAGGCATCGACAATCCCATGCTGCGCTTCGGCCTGGGCAAGGGCTATCTGGACGCCGAGCAACCAGCCAAGGCCGTCGAGCATCTGCGCCGCTGCGTAGAAATGAACCCGCGCTACTCGGCGGCCTGGAAACTGCTGGGCAAGGCCATGCAGGCCGCCGGTGACAGCGCCGGCGCGCGCCATGCCTGGGAGCAGGGCATCGCAGCCGCGGCGGAGCAGGGCGACAAGCAGGCCGAACGGGAAATGGCGGTGTTCCTCAAGCGCCTCGGGCGCCTGACGCCCGACTGAACGGGGCTCAGCCCTCGACGAAACGCAGCCCGGCGCCTTCGGCGTCCACCCGAGTGACAACCATCTCCAACTCAGGCGCCGGCACCGGCAGATCCTGTACCTGCCCGATGAGAATCGCGCCTGGCTCGAGCGCAGCCAGATCCGGATGACGAATGTAGACGCCCCCATCGGACAGGTCGCGGGTGTGGCCGATCAGCTCACCGAAAGATTCATGGCGGACACGGATCCGGCACTTGAGCGGGGTACGCGGGTGCTTTCGCAGGTTGTGCATGCTGAACGTCCTTGTCGATGGCCTTTGGTTCAGTACCAGCACTTCTCACCCGGCGGACGCTTCTTGAAGCGTTTCATCGTCCACATGTACTGGGCCGGATAGGCGCGCACGTATTTCTCGATCATCGCGCTCATGGCAGCGACCCCGACCGCCGGGTCGGTGCTGTACATCTCGGCCGGCGCGGCCTCGAGAACCACCTTGTAGCCCGAGCCGTCCTCCAGGCGCAAGGCATGCAGGAAAACGCCCTCGGCCTTGCCTCCGGCGAGCATGCCGGGGACGAACTTGCTGGTCAGTGCCTGGATCGCGAAGAACGGTACGAACAGGCCGCTGCCTTCGCTGGGCTCCGGGTCGGCGGGAATGCCCACCGCACCGCCGCGGCGGACTTCCTTGATCACGCTGAGGATGCCTTCCTTGGTCGACGGCGCGACACGATTGCCCAGCTGTACGCGCTGCTGCTGCAGCAGATCGTCGACCGCTTTGAGCTTCGGCGGGCGGTAGAAGATGATCGGCTTGCACTGCGCGCAATAGAAGTGGTTCAGCACCTCCCAGTTGCCCAGATGGCTGGTGATGCCGACCACGCCCTTGCCCGAGGCCAGGGCGCGCTCGAGCACCTCCAGGCCCTCGACCTGCTTGATCAGACCCAGGGTTTTTTCGGCCGGCCAGATCCAGGCACAGGCGCTCTCGGTAAAGGTCTTGCCAATGCCGTTGAGGCTCTTGCCGAGCAGGCGGTCGATGGCCGCGGCGTCATGCTCGGGAAAACACTTGGCGAGGTTGGTGCGCGCCACCTCACGCGAGCGGTTGGGCAGCTTCCACATCAGCCAGCCGATCACGGCCCCCAACCCTTGCACCAGCGGCCAGGGCAGCATTGCCACCAGGCGCAGCACGCCGACCACCAGAGCACCTTTGAATTTTTCCACGCCGAACTCCAGCCTCGAAAACGCGCCAGTTTACCCGTAGCGCCTTCAGCCGGCATATTCGCCAGCCAACTGGGCGTGCCGCTCGCAGTCGACCAGATGATCGAGGACCATGCCACAGGCCTGCATGTAGGCATAACAGATGGTCGGCCCGACAAAGCTGAAACCGGCGCGCTTGAGCGCCCGACTCATGGCTTGCGCCTCGTCGGTAACGGCCGGGACCTGATCCAGGCGCTCGAAGCGGTTGACCTTCGGCCGACCATCGACAAACGACCAGACGAAGCCCGCCGGGTCTTCCAGAGCCAGCCAGGCACGCGCATTACCGCGCGCTGCCTCGAGCTTGCGGCGGTTGCGGATGATGCCGGGGTCCTGCATCCGCTCGTCGATCTCGCCGTCGCTCATGATCGCCAGCCGCTCGGCATCGAAGCCGAACAGTACCTGCCGATAGCGTTCACGCTTGCGCAGCACGGTGATCCACGAGAGCCCCGCCTGGAAGGCCTCGAGCAGGAGAAATTCGAAAAGCAGCTGCGGGTCGCGCGTCGGCACGCCCCATTCCTCGTCGTGATAACGCACATACAGCGGGTCGTCGCCGCACCAGGCGCATCGGGGCATGCTGGGTTCCTCGCATCGGAAAAACGGCTGCCGGGCCGGGGCCGAAACAATCGCAACCAAGGGGAGGCCGCGGGTATACTTCGAGGCTTTCTGTCGAAGCCCAGCACAGGTGAAATTTTGAGCCAGACTACGCCTGCCGTGCGCACCTTCCAAGACCTGATCCTCGCCCTGCAAAGCTACTGGGCCGAGCAGGGTTGCGTGGTCCTGCAGCCCTATGACATGGAAATGGGCGCCGGTACGTTCCATACCGCCACCTTCCTGCGCGCCATCGGTCCCGAGACCTGGAACGCCGCCTACGTCCAGCCCTCGCGCCGCCCGGCCGACGGCCGCTACGGCGAGAACCCCAACCGCCTGCAGCACTACTACCAGTTCCAGGTGGTGTTGAAGCCCAACCCGGAGAACATCCAGGACCTGTACCTCGAGTCGCTGCGCCGCATCGGCGTCGACACCGCGGTACACGACGTACGTTTCGTCGAGGACAACTGGGAATCGCCGACCCTCGGCGCCTGGGGTCTGGGCTGGGAGGTGTGGCTCAACGGCATGGAAGTCACCCAGTTCACCTACTTCCAGCAGGTCGGCGGCGTCGAGTGCTACCCGGTCACCGGCGAGATCACCTACGGTCTCGAGCGCCTGGCCATGTACCTGCAAGGCGTCGACTCGGTCTACGACCTGATCTGGGCCGACGGCCCATTCGGCACCGTGACCTATGGCGACGTGTTCCACCAGAACGAGGTGGAGCAGTCGACCTACAACTTCGAACACGCCAACGTGCCGAAGCTGTTCGAACTCTTCGACTTCTACGAGAGCGAAGCCAACCGGCTGATGCAGGCCGAGCTGCCATTGCCGGCCTACGAGATGGTGGTCAAGGCCTCGCACACCTTCAACCTGCTCGATGCCCGTCGCGCCATTTCGGTCACCGCGCGCCAGCAGTACATCCTGCGCGTGCGCAGCCTGGCGCGTTCGATCGCCCAGAGCTACCTGCTGGCCCGGGCCAAACTCGGCTTCCCCATGGCCACCCCCGAACTGCGTGACGAAGTGCTGGCCAAGCTGGAGGCTGCAGAATGAGTGCACTGGATTTCCTCGTCGAACTGGGTACCGAAGAACTGCCACCGAAGGCACTAGCCAAGCTGGCCGAAGCCTTCTGCGCCGGTATCGAGAAGGGCCTGAAGGACGCCGGCCTGGACTTCGCCAAAGCGCAGGCCTACGCCGCGCCGCGCCGTCTGGCGGTGCTGGTCGAGCAGCTGGCGACCCAGCAGCCGGATCGCAGCATCAACCTCGACGGCCCGCCGCTGCAGGCCGCCTTCGACGCCGAAGGTGAGCCGACCCAAGCCGCCCTGGGTTTCGCCCGCAAGTGTGGCGTGGATCTGGCCGAGATCGATCGCAGCGGGCCGAAGCTCAAGTTCAGTCGCACCATCGAGGGCCAGCCTGCCGCCCAATTGCTGCCAGGCATCGTCGAGGCCTCGCTGAACGACCTGCCGATTCCCAAGCGCATGCGCTGGGCCGCACGCAAGGAAGAGTTCGTGCGCCCGACCCAGTGGCTGGTGATGCTGTTCGGTGAGCAGGTGATCGATTGTGAGATCCTTGCCCAGCGCGCCGGTCGCGAATCCCGCGGCCACCGCTTCCACAGCCCGGGCCAGGTGCACATTTCCAAGCCGGCGAGCTACCTGGAAGACCTGCGTGGCGCCCATGTGATCGCCGACTTCGCCGAGCGCCGCGAGCTGATCGCCAAGCGCGTCGAGCAGCTGGCTGGCGAGCAGAACGGCACGGCCATCGTGCCGCCGGCGCTGCTCGATGAAGTGACCGCGCTGGTCGAGTGGCCGGTGCCGCTGGTCTGCTCGTTCGAGGAACGCTTCCTCGAAGTGCCGCAGGAAGCGCTGATCTCGACCATGCAGGACAACCAGAAGTACTTCTGCCTGCTGGATGCCAACGGCAAGCTGCTACCGCGCTTCATCACCGTGGCCAACATCGAATCGAAGGACCCGGCACAGATCGTATCCGGCAACGAGAAGGTCGTGCGTCCGCGCCTGACCGACGCCGAGTTCTTCTTCAAGCAGGACAAGAAGCAGCCACTGGAACGCTTCAACGAACGCCTGAAGAATGTGGTGTTCCAGGCCCAGCTCGGCAGCGTGTATGACAAGGCCGAGCGCGTCTCGCGCCTGGCCGGGCTGATTGCCGAACGCACGGGTGGCGACAAGGCGCGCGCCATGCGCGCCGGCCTGCTGAGCAAGGCTGATCTGGCGACCGAGATGGTCGGCGAATTCCCCGAAATGCAAGGCATCGCCGGCTACTACTACGCGCTCAACGAGGGCGAGCCGGAAGACGTCGCCCTGGCGCTGAACGAGCAATACATGCCACGCGGTGCCGGCGGCGAGCTGCCGAGCACACTCACTGGTGCGGCCGTGGCCGTGGCGGACAAGCTCGACACCCTGGTCGGCATCTTCGGCATCGGAATGCTGCCGACCGGCTCCAAGGACCCCTACGCCCTGCGTCGTGCCGCCCTCGGCGTGCTGCGCATCCTCATCGAGAAGCGTCTGGACCTGAACCTGGTCGAGGCGGTGAATTTCGCCATCGGCCAGTTCGGTACGCAGGTGAAGAGCACCGGGCTCGCCGACCAGGTGCTGGAGTTCATCTTCGACCGTCTGCGGGCGCGTTACGAGGACGAGGGCGTCGACGTCGCCACCTACCTCTCGGTACGTGCCGTGCAGCCCGGTTCGGCCCTGGACTTCGACCAGCGCGTACAGGCCGTTCAGGCCTTCCGCACATTGCCGGAAGCCGAGGCGCTGGCCGCGGCGAACAAGCGGGTCTCGAACCTGCTCGGCAAGTTCGAGGCGAAGCTGCCCGACGCGGTCGAGCCACGCTGGTTCGACAATGCCACCGAGTTCTCGCTGTATTCGGCGCTGCAGCAGGCCGAGCAGGCGGTCCAGCCGCTGGCCGCAGCACGCCAGTACCGCGAGGCGCTGGAGCGCCTGGCGCACCTGCGCGGCCCGGTGGATGCCTTCTTCGAGGCGGTGCTGGTGAATGCCGAGGATGCCTCGGTGCGCGCCAATCGTTATGCCCTGCTGGCCCGGCTGAGAGGACTGTTCCTTGGTGTCGCCGATATTTCCGCACTTGGCTAAGCCGATGAAGCTGATCGTCCTGGATCGCGACGGAGTCATCAACGAAGACTCCGACAATTACGTGAAGTCCCCGGACGAGTGGGTGCCGATTCCGGGCTCGCTGGAGGCGATTGCCCGCCTGTGCAAGGCCGGCTGGACGGTGGCAGTGGCCACCAACCAGTCGGGCGTCGCCCGGGGCAAGTTCGATCTCAGCACGCTGGGCGACATGCACCTGAAGATGCAGCAGCTGGCGATGGAGGCGGGCGGACGCATCGATCTCATCGTGCATTGCCCGCACGGCCCCGACGATGGCTGCGATTGCCGTAAGCCGCTGCCGGGGTTGTTTCGGCGCATCGCCGAACATTACGGCCTGACTGACCTGGTCGGGGTGCCGGTGGTCGGCGACAGCCACCGCGACCTGCATGCCGGCCTGGTGCTGGGCGGCACGCCCTATCTGGTCCGGACCGGAAAGGGCCTGCGTACGCTGCAAGGCCCGCTGCCGCCGGGCACCCAGGTCTTCGATGACCTGGCCGCCGTCGTCGACCATCTGCTCGGAACCTCTCGATGAGCGCCCTGTATCCCTTTCGCATCGTCCTGTTCTACACGCTGCTGGCACTGAGCGCCTTCGTCTGGTGCCTGATCAGCGTGGTGTGTGCGCCGCTGATGTCGTTCCGTGGGCGCTATCGTTTCGTGGTACGCGCCTGGTGTCGCTGCGCCGTCTGGCTCGCGCGCACGCTCCTCGACATCCGCTATGAGGTGCGCGGCGCCGAGCACGTCCCGCAACGCCCTTGCGTGATCCTGGCGAAGCATCAAAGCACCTGGGAGACCTTCTTTCTCTCGGCCTACTTCGAACCCTTGACCCAGGTCCTCAAGCGCGAGCTGCTGCGCGTGCCGTTCTTTGGTTGGGCGATGATGCTGCTCAAGCCCATCGCCATCGATCGCGACAACCCCAAGGCCGCTCTGCGCCAGGTGGCCAAGCAGGGCCAGGAGCGGTTAGAGCAGGGCATCTGGGTGCTGATCTTTCCTGAGGGCACCCGCGTCCCGGTCGGGCAACCCGGGAAGTTCTCGCGCGGAGGCACCGCCCTGGCAGTCAATGCCGGCCTGCCAGTACTGCCCATCGCGCATAATGCCGGCGTCTTCTGGCCTCGCAGCGGCTGGCACAAGCACCCAGGTACCATCGAGGTCGTCATCGGCCCGGCGATGCACGCCGAGGGCGAGGGCCCACGCGCGATCGCCGAACTCAACCAGCGCGCCGAAGACTGGATCAACGCCCAGGTAACCGAGCTAGAGGCTCGTCCCCGCTTTCATCACTGACCGCCGCGCGCCGTCTCCCAAGGCCCTGCAATGCATATCACCAATGAAGAACTGGCCGGCGAGTGGCAGCGGCTGACCGCTGCCTATGCGCCTGCTGCTGCCGACGCGCTCCGCCAGCTGGCCGAGCAGGAGAGCGCCGAGCTGGCGCGCTACTTCTATGCGCAGATGCTCGCCGACCCGCAATCGGCCATGTTTCTCAGCCACGACCAGGTCAAGACGCGGCTGAGCGCCTCGATGCAGCGCTGGGTCTGCAACGTGTTCCGCGCGCCGGACGAGCCCCGCTTCATCGAAGTGATCGAGCAACAGCGCAAGGTTGGCGAGATCCATGCGCGTATCGAGATTCCGGTCAGCCTGGTGCTGCGCGGTGCACGCGCGCTCAAGCACCGCCTGCGCGAGCTGCTGGAAGAGCAGGGCCTCGACGAGCCGCTGCGACGCCAGGCGGCCCGACTCGGCGCTGACATCATCGATCTGGCAATCGAGATCATGTGCTTTGCCTTTTCCCAGTCGCACGATCGCAATTCCCGCGCGGAAGAGGCGTACCGGCTGTTCTCCGTGTCGCAGAACATCGGCGCGGAAAAAGAGCGCCAGCGCGCCGCGCTGCTGGACTGGGAAAACCAGCTGATGTTCGACTTCGCGATCGGCAATACCGCGACCGGCCTGCCGCAGCTGGCCAGCTCCGAATTCGGCCTGTGGTTCCGCCACAAGGCATCGCATGCCTTCCAAGGGTCACCGGAAAGCGCCAGCATCCTCGGCTACATCGACAGCATCGACCGGACGCTCGGCGAACTCTGCGAAGCGCCGCCGAGTGCCGAGCGCGGTGATCTCGGCCTGTTGCACCAGGTCCGCGAACAGACCCGCGCGATCAAGTTCCTGCTCGACAGCCTGTTCGAGCAGGCCAACGATCTGGAGGCCGGGCGAGACGTGCTCACCCGTCTGCTCAACCGCAAGTTTCTGCCGGTCGTGCTGTCGAAGGAGGTGCTCTACAGCCGCCAGTCCGGCAGCACCTTCGGTGTGCTGGTGATCGACGTCGACCACTTCAAGCAGGTCAACGACCGCTATGGCCACGATGGCGGCGACCAGGTCCTGCAGCAGGTCGCCACACTGCTGGCGAGCAACTCGCGTGGCGGCGACTACGCATTCCGTCTCGGCGGTGAAGAGTTCCTCATGGTGCTGGTGGATATCGATGCCAGCAAGGCGCTGCAGATCGCCGAGAAGCTGCGCAAGCGCATCGCCAGCGAAACGCTGCGCCTGCAGAAGGGGGGTGAACTGCAGGTGACCGTAAGTATTGGCATGGCCGTGCACGACGGCCATCCCGACTACGAGCGGCTGCTCAAGCGGGCCGACGAGGCGCTGTACCAGGCTAAGCATGAGGGCCGTAACCGCTGCGTGGTACACAGCAGCGTCAGCTGAGCCATCGGCCGCGTCAGCTGGTCAGGCAAAAAAGGGAGCAGCCTTGCGGTCCGCTCCCTTTTTTCATGCCGCTTTCGCGCCTCAGATCACCGGGGCACTGCTGCGGATCAGGTGGTCGAAGGCCGACAGCGAGGCCTTGGCGCCTTCGCCGAGGGCGATGACGATCTGCTTGTAGGGCACCGTGGTCACGTCACCGGCGGCGAACACGCCGGGGATGTTGGTCTGGCCCTTGGCGTCGACCTCGATCTCGCCGAAGCGCGACAGGTTGACCGTGCCCTTGAGCCAGTCGCTGTTGGGCAGCAGGCCGATCTGCACGAAGATGCCTTCGAGCTCGAGGTCCTGGACCTCGTCGCTGTGGCGGTCCTTGTAGACCAGCCCGGTGACCTTCTGCCCGTCGCCCTTGACCTCGGTGGTCTGCGCCATGGTCAGGATGGTCACGTTCGGCAGGCTCTGCAGCTTGCGCTGCAGCACCGCGTCGGCCCGCAGGCTCTCGCCGAACTCCAGCAGGGTGACGTGGGCGACGATGCCGGCCAGGTCGATCGCCGCCTCGACGCCAGAGTTGCCGCCGCCGATCACCGCCACGCGCTTGCCCTTGAACAGCGGGCCATCGCAGTGCGGGCAGTAGGCGACGCCGCGGCCGCGGTATTCCTGCTCGCCGGGCACGTTCATCTCGCGCCAGCGCGCCCCGGTGGCGAGGATCAGGGTCTTGGCCTTGAGCTCGCCGCCGTTGTCGAACCGCACGGTGTGCAGGCCGTCGTCGCCCGCCGGGATCAGCTGGCTGGCACGCTGCAGGTTCATCACGTCGACCTCGTACTCGCGCACGTGTTCTTCGAGCGCGCAGGCCAGTTTCGGGCCTTCGGTTTCCTTCACCGAGATGAAGTTCTCGATGGCCATGGTGTCCAGCGCCTGGCCGCCGAAGCGCTCGGCGGCGACGCCGGTGCGGATGCCCTTGCGCGCGGCGTAGATCGCCGCCGCAGCGCCGGCCGGGCCGCCACCGATGACGAGCACGTCGAAGGCACTCTTGGCCTTGAGCTTCTCGGCATCACGCGCACCGGCGCCGGTGTCGAGCTTGGCGAGGATCTCCTCGACGCCCATGCGGCCCTGGCCGAAGGGTTCGCCGTTGAGGTAGAGGCTCGGCACCGACATGATCTGCCGCGCTTCGACCTCATCCTGGAACAGCGCGCCGTCGATGGCCACGTGGTGGATGTTGGGGTTGAGCACGGCCATCAGGTTCAGCGCCTGGACCACGTCCGGGCAGTTCTGGCAGGACAGCGAGAAGTAGGTTTCGAAGCGGTATTCGCCCTCGAGCGCCTGGATCTGCTCGATCAGCTCTGGCGCCAGCTTCGACGGATGGCCGCCAACCTGCAGCAGCGCGAGCACCAGCGAGGTGAACTCATGGCCCATGGGCAGGCCGGCGAAACGCAGGTCGATCTCGCGGTCGTGGCGCACCAGGGCAAACGACGGCCGGCGCGCATCGTTGCCGGCGGTGTTCAGGCTGATCTTGTCGCTCAGGCCGTTGATGTCGTTCAGCAGCGCGAGCATTTCCTCGGACTTGGCGCTGTCGTCCAGCGAAGCGACGATCTCGAACGGCTGGGTGACCTTTTCCAGGTAGGCCTTCAGTTGGGTCTTGAGATTGCTATCGAGCATGCGGTTTCCCCTGTCAGATGTGCCTGGCCGAGCGGCCTGTAAACATTGACGCTCAAGTTACCCGCCCCTCAGGCTCAGCGGAAATTGATTGAGGCATTCGCCTCGATTGAGCGAGCCTATAAACAAAGACACCCTGCCAGGGCAGGGTGTCTTTAGACCGCAGAGCAGCGCGTCGCGGACGGATCAGAAATCCAGATTGGAGACCGCCAGTGCATTGGACTCGATGAAGTCCCGACGTGGCTCGACCGCGTCTCCCATCAGCGTGTTGAAGATCTGGTCTGCCGCAATCGCGTCCTCGATGGTCACCTTCAGCATGCGACGCACTGCCGGGTCCATCGTGGTTTCCCAGAGCTGATCCGGATTCATCTCGCCGAGTCCCTTGTAGCGCTGAACGCTATGACGGCGGGTGCCTTCGTTCATCAGCCAGTCGAGCGCCTCCTTGAACGACGCAACGGGCTTCTTGCGCTCGCCACGCTGAACATAGGCTCCATCCTCCAGGAGGCTGTTGAGCTTTTCTCCAAGCGTGGTCATCGACCGGTAGTCATTGCTCGCAAAGAAGTCCCGATTGAAGGTGACGAAGCTCGACAGGCCGTGCGAGGTGATCTCGACCTCTGGCAGCCACAGATGGCGTTCCTTGTCCTCGTGCAGGCGCACCTGGTAGGTCAGCCCGGATCGCTCGATGTCCTTGAGTTTCAACGCATAGCCTTCCAACCAGCGCTGCATTGCCCCCTGGTCGGCGAGTTGTTCCGCCGTGACACGCGACAGATAGATGAAGTGCTCGGTCAGCTCCTGCGGGTAGATCCGGGAGAGACGCTTGAGCGTCTTCATCACGTTGCGGTATTCCTGCACCAGGCGCTCCAGCGCTTCGCCAGAGAGGCCCGGCGCATCCTCGTTGACGTGCACGCTCGCATCTTCCAGGGCCGACTGAGTGAGGTATTCCTCCATCGCCTCGTCGTCCTTGATGTACTGCTCGTGCTTGCCGCGCTTGACCTTGTACAGCGGCGGTTGGGCGATATAAATGTAGCCACGCTCGATCAGCTCGGGCAGCTGGCGGAAGAAGAACGTCAGCAACAGCGTACGGATGTGAGAGCCGTCGACGTCAGCGTCGGTCATGATGATGATGTTGTGATAACGCAGCTTGTCGATGTTGTACTCTTCACGCCCGATGCCGCAGCCCAGCGCGGTGATCAGCGTGCCGACCTCGGCGGAGGAGAGCATCTTGTCGAAGCGTGCCTTCTCGACGTTGAGAATCTTGCCCTTGAGCGGAAGGATCGCCTGCGTCTTGCGGTTGCGGCCCTGCTTGGCCGAGCCACCCGCGGAATCACCCTCCACGATGTAAAGTTCGGAAAGGGCAGGGTCCTTTTCCTGGCAGTCGGCCAGCTTGCCCGGCAGGCCGGCGATATCCAGCGCCCCCTTACGACGCGTCATCTCGCGCGCCTTTCGAGCGGCTTCACGAGCACGCGCGGCGTCGATCATCTTGCCGACCACGGCCTTGGCTTCGTTCGGATGCTCCAGCAGGAAATCGGCGAAATGCTTGCCCATTTCCTGCTCGACGGCGGTTTTGACTTCACTGGATACCAGCTTGTCCTTTGTCTGCGAACTGAACTTGGGATCCGGCACCTTCACCGAAATGATCGCCGTCAGGCCTTCACGCGCATCGTCACCGGTGGTAGCGACCTTGTGCTTCTTGGCCAGGCCCTCCTGCTCGATGTAGTTGTTCAGGTTGCGGGTCAGCGCCGAGCGGAACCCTGCCAGGTGGGTACCACCGTCGCGCTGCGGAATGTTGTTGGTGAAGCAGAGGATGTTCTCATTGAAGCTGTCGTTCCACTGCAGCGCGATTTCGACGCCGACCCCATCCTCTTCACGCTGGACGTTGAAGTGGAAGACCTGGTTGATCGCCGACTTGTTGGTGTTCAGGTAGGAAACGAACGCGCTGAGGCCACCTTCGTACTTGAACAGCTCTTCCTTGGCCGTACGCTCATCACGCAGCAGGATGCCGACCCCCGAATTGAGGAAAGACAGCTCGCGCAGCCGCTTGGCAAGAATGTCCCAGCTGAAATGAATGTTCTTGAAGGTTTCCGCCGAGGGCTTGAAATGGATCTCGGTACCGGTGCCTTCGGTCTCGCCCATGGCGGTCAGCGGAGCCTGGGGTACGCCATGACGATAGATCTGTTCCCAAACCTTGCCTTCACGACGGATGGTAAGGATCAGCTCCTCGGAAAGGGCATTGACTACCGAGACGCCTACGCCGTGCAAGCCGCCGGAAACCTTGTAGGAGTTGTCATCGAATTTGCCGCCGGCATGCAGCACAGTCATGATCACTTCGGCAGCGGAAACGCCTTCTTCCTTGTGGATATCTACCGGAATTCCGCGGCCGTTGTCGCGCACCGTGATCGATTCGTCTGCATGAATGGTGATCGAGATCTCGCTGCAATACCCCGCCAGCGCTTCGTCGATCGAATTGTCGACCACCTCGAAGACCATGTGGTGCAGACCAGTACCGTCATCGGTGTCGCCTATATACATGCCAGGACGCTTACGCACGGCATCCAGTCCCTTGAGCACCTTGATGCTGGACGAATCGTACGCGTGGTTTTCGCTCATGCCTTCACTCCCGAGGGGTCCGTGGCTGGGGCAATGTCCCCATGTTCCACGTGAAACATTGAGACTGGCGTCTGCTCACGCCAGACTGCTTGCAATACCGTTGAATCGACGCAGGTAATGAAAACCTGACATTCCAGTTGCTCGAGCAACTGGCAAAGCGCTCGTCGATGATGCTCGTCGAGCTCCGAAGGCAGGTCGTCCACTAGATAGACGCACTGACTTCGCTTGGCCTCGTCGAGAAGCCGTCCCTGCGCTATGCGCAAGGCAGCGACCACCAGCTTCTGCTGACCGCGCGAAAGGACCTCAACCGCGTTGTGGCCGGCGATACGAATGCGCAAGTCAGCTCTTTGCGGGCCCGACTGCGTATGCCCCAGTAGCCGATCGCGTTCGAACGAGCCGTCGAGAACCTGGGCAAGCGACCTGTCCTTGTCCCACCCCCGGTAGTAGCTCAACTGGAGGGAGTCCAAGCGAATCAGCTGGGCCAAGACCTCTTCGAAAACCGGTTTCAGCGCTTGAATATAACTGCGGCGATACTCGTCGATCTCTTCGCTGGCCGCGACCAACTCGTGGTCCCACGCGGCGCGCAAAGCACCGTCAAGTGTACCATGCCGCAGCCAGGAGTTTCGTTGCCGAAGCGCCTGCTGTAGCCGCTGCCAGGCCTTGATGAAGCGAGGTTCCACGTGGAACACGCCCCAATCAAGAAACTGGCGCCGCAGCTTGGGGGCACCCTCCAGAAGCCGGAAGCTATCAGGATTGATCAGCTGGAGCGGCAACGCAGCGGCCAGCTCCGCGGCGCTGCGGACGCTCTCGCCGTCGATGCGGATTCTCGCCTCGCCACCCGAGCGCTCACGGGACACACCGACCGACCGTACGCCACCATCGTCGCGGCGAATCTCGCCGAAAACGGTGCAGCTGTCGGATTCATGCGTAATGACCGGCGCCAGCTTCTGGCTACGAAAGGATCGACCCAGGCCGAGCAAGTGCACCGCCTCGAGGAGGCTGGTCTTGCCGCTGCCGTTTTCGCCGAAGAGAAGGTTGATGCGAGGGGAAGGAAACAGCGTCACCGGTTGCAGATTGCGCACACCGGTGACGGCAATACGACTTAGCGACATTCAGCGAAGCAGCTACAGACGCATGGGCATGACGACATAAGCCGAGTCATCGTTGTCTGCCTCTTGCACCAGCGCACTGCTGTTGGAATCCGACAGCGTCATCCGGACCTGATCGGCGGTCATCACGCCGAGCACATCCAGCAAGTAGCTGACGTTGAAGCCGATCTCGAGTGCCGCGCCGGAGTAATCGACCACCACTTCCTCTTCAGCCTCTTCCTGCTCCGGGTTGTTCGCCTGAATCTTCAGCAGGCCACTCTCGAGCTGCAGGCGAATGCCGCGGTACTTTTCGTTGGAGAGGATGGCCGTGCGGCTGAACGCCTCGCGCAGGGTCTGCCGGTCACCAATCACCAGCTTGTCGCCACCGCGTGGCAGCACGCGCTCGTAATCAGGAAACTTGCCGTCGACAAGCTTGGAGGTAAAGGTGAACTCGCCAGTGGTGGCACGGATATGGTGCTGACCGAGCACTACGTTGACCTGCGCGTCCTGATCGGTCAGCAAACGTGCCAACTCCAGGATGCCCTTGCGCGGCACGATCACCTGGTGGCGATCGGCCTGCTCGATGCCCGCTTGCATGGAACACATCGCCAGGCGATGACCATCGGTGGCAACCGCGCGAAGCATGCCGTTCGACACCTCGATCAGCATGCCGTTGAGGTAATAACGCACATCCTGCTGAGCCATGGCGAAACCACTGCGCTCGATCAGCCGGCGCAACTTGCCCTGCTCCACGCTGAAATTCAGCGACCCGGGGCCTTCCTCGACGGTGGGGAAATCCGACGCCGGCAGGGTGGAAAGGGTAAAACGGCTGCGCCCCGACTTGATCAGTGCCTTTTGTTCGTCCAGGCGTACGTCGATCAATGCGTCAGCAGGCAGGCTCTTGCAGATATCCATGAGTTTGCGGGCCGGAACCGTAATCTCCCCTGGCTCGGCTGCATCTTCGAGCGCGACGCGTCCGACCAGTTCGACTTCCAGGTCTGTCCCGGTAAGCGACAGTTGCTGTCCCTCGACCACCAGCAGGACATTGGAAAGCACCGGCAGCGTCTGACGGCGTTCGACGACGCCAGCGACCAGCTGCAGAGGTTTCAACAGGGCTTCGCGCGAAATGGTGAAATGCATGAGGTCTGATCCCTTGCCTGGTGATGTCAGGTGGTCAATGTACGCAGCAAATTCTTGTAGTCTTCCCGAATATCGGCATCTAATTCCCGAAGTTCGGCGATTTTACGACAGGCATGCAACACGGTGGTGTGATCCCGCCCACCGAACGCATCGCCGATCTCCGGCAGGCTGTGATTGGTCAGTTCCTTGGCCATGGCCATGGCCACCTGCCGCGGACGGGCAACCGAACGCGAACGACGCTTGGACAGCAAATCGGAAATCTTGATCTTGTAGTACTCGGCCACCGTGCGCTGGATATTGTCGACGCTGACCAGCTTGTCCTGCAACGCCAGCAGATCCTTGAGCGACTCGCGGATCAGTTCGATCGTGATATCACGGCCCATGAAATGCGCATGCGCGATGACCCGTTTCAAAGCGCCCTCGAGTTCGCGCACGTTCGAGCGTATCCGCTGCGCAATGAAGAAGGCCGCATCGTGTGGCAGCTCGACCTTTGCCTGATCGGCCTTCTTCATCAGGATCGCGACTCGTGTCTCCAGCTCCGGCGGTTCGACCGCTACGGTCAGCCCCCAGCCGAAGCGAGACTTCAGACGCTCCTCCAGACCGTCGATTTCCTTTGGATAGCGGTCGCTGGTGAGAATCACCTGCTGGCCGCCTTCTAGCAGGGCATTGAAGGTATGGAAGAACTCTTCCTGGGAGCGTTCCTTCTTGGCAAAGAACTGGATGTCGTCGATCAACAATGCATCAACCGACCGATAGAAACGCTTGAACTCGTTGATCGCATTGAGCTGCAACGCCTTGACCATATCCGCGACGAAACGCTCCGAATGTAGATAGACCACCTTCGCGTTGGGATTCTTCTTCAGCAGATGGTTGCCTACGGCATGCATCAGGTGCGTCTTGCCGAGACCGACGCCACCATAGAGGAAGAGCGGGTTGTAGCCATGCTTCGGGTTGTCGGCGACCTGCCAGGCTGCGGCGCGCGCGAGCTGGTTGGATTTGCCTTCTACGAAATTCTCGAAGGTAAAGGTCCGATTGAGGTAACTGGTGTGTTTCAACCCGCCTTCGACTTGAACCGTACGCTCCGTCGCGACCGGAGCCGGCTCGACTGCGGGCGCCTGGCTGACTTTTACCTGTTCGGCCTGCACGCGCACTGGCTGGCTGGGCTCGCTGGCCGTCGCCACCGTCTGTTGCGCCCGCGCAGCGGACGCCGAAGGCAGCGCCGAGGACGAAGTGCGCTTGCTGCCAATCAGAAGGGAAAGCTGTGGAACGATGCCGGTGGCGCGCTCGCCAAGCAGCTCGAGCAGCCGCGTCAGATACTTCTCGTTGACCCAGTCGAGCACGAAACGATTGGGCGCATAGACGCGCAACTCGTCGCCCTGAGCTTCGACCTGCAGCGGACGTATCCAGGTATTGAACTGCTGAGCAGGCAGCTCATCGCGCAAAAGCTCGACACATTGCTGCCATAGTTCTACCGACACGAACCACCTCGATCATCTGACGCAAGAAAGCGTGGATTGTACTCGCCACGCCTACTGTTATCCACAATGCGCCAGACAAAGTCCGAACCTTCCATCCAACGATGCCCCAGGGAGATCTGTGGATAAAGCCGCCTTAGCGTTGTGTGTTAGCGGTAGGAAATGCGCCTGCATAACCTGGGCTGTGCACAAATGCCTACTCCATCCACAGCTCCCGCAACGGGTGTGCAACGGAAACAAACCAGATCTGCACAAGGTTACGTTTCGCGGTAAGCCTTGCGGCGCCAGGCCTCGCAGTGGTTATCCACAGCGATACGCCACGCTATACATAAACACAGCTTCTAGAAAACCTTATCTTTCTTCTCTTCTTCTATTCCTGACCCCAGCTCAGCCCGGTGGCTCTCGACGTGCCGGTTGGAAATTGACCTGCACCCTTGGCTTCTCTACAATCGCCGGTCTCTTAAAA